>JAFAWX010000303.1 GCA_019241535.1 Acidobacteriota bacterium
AGGACAGTCCACGTGCGCATAATGCCGATTCGCCGTCTCGTACTCCACGTGCGCCGTCGCTATCGTGATCCCTCGCGCCTTCTCCTCCGGCGCATTGTCGATCGAATCAAACGAGCGAAATGCCACCTTCGGATTGTGCTTGGACAATACCTTGGTGATCGCCGCCGTCAACGTCGTCTTGCCATGGTCGATGTGTCCGATCGTGCCCACGTTTACGTGCGGCTTGGTGCGTTCAAATTTCTCTTTCGCCATTCTCCTGCTCCCTCTTCATCTCGACGCCCTCCACCCGCACTGTCGGGCGGAGAAGCTTAATTATTTGCTGCCCTGCGCGCGAGCAATAATCTCATCGGCTTCACCTCGCGGCACCTCTTCATAGCGCGCAAAATGCATGGAATACTCTGCCCGGCCCTGGGTATTGGAGCGCATATGAGTGGCATATCCAAACATCTCTGCCAGGGGCACGATGGCCTTAATGACCTGCGAGCCCGCGCGGTGCTCCATGCCTTCGATTCGTCCCCGACGGGAGCTCAGGTCACCCATGATGGCCCCGGCAAAGTCCTCCGGGGTGACCACTTCGACGGCCATCACCGGCTCGAGCAAGACCGGGGAAGCCCGGCGCGCCGCCTCTTTGAATGCCATCGAACCCGCGATCTTGAAGGCCATCTCGTTCGAATCGACTTCGTGGTAGCTGCCGTCGTAGAGGCTGACCTTTACATCCACCACGGGGTAGCCGGCAAGCACGCCCCCCTCCATAGCCTCCTGAATGCCCTGATCGACCGGCTTGATGTATTCCTTCGGAACCACGCCGCCCACGATTTCATTGGCGAATTCGTAACCCTTGCCCGCACCCTGCGGCTCCAGGCGAATCTTCACGTGCCCGTACTGGCCGCGGCCGCCGGTCTGGCGGATGTATTTGCCTTCGGCCTCCGAAGCCCTTCGTATGGTCTCGCGATACGCCACCTGCGGCTTGCCTACGTTGGCTTCGACTTTATATTCCCGCATCATGCGGTCGATGATGATTTCCAGATGCAGTTCGCCCATGCCGCTGATGATCGTCTGTCCGCTGTCGGGGTCGGTGTGAACCTTGAAGGTGGGATCTTCCTGGGCCAGTTTGGAGAGCGCCATGCCCATTTTTTCCTGGTCGGCTTTGGTCTTGGGCTCGACCGCGACCGAGATGACGGGTACGGCAAACTCGATCGATTCGAGTACGATCGGGTGCTTGGCGTCGCTGATGGTGTCGCCCGTAGCCACATTCTTGAGTCCGACAACCGCGCAGATGTCGCCGGCAAGTATGTCCTGAATGTCTTCGCGCTTATTGGCATGCATCTTCAGCAGTCGCCCGATGCGCTCGTGCTTTCCGGTGCGCGCGTTCAGGACCGATTCCCCCGACTGCAGCTGGCCGGAATAGACGCGAATGAACGTCAATTGGCCGACAAACGGGTCGGCCATGATCTTGAAGGCCAGCGCGGAAAATGGCTCGGCGTCGGAGGGTTTGCGGGTGACGGGCTTGCCGGTTTCAGGATCCGATCCCTCGGTGGCGGCGAGATCAAGCGGAGAGGGCAGGTAATCGATAACCGCATCGAGCAGCGGCTGCACGCCCTTGTTCTTGAATGCCGTGCCCACAACCACGGGAAACACCCGCAGGCTGATGGTCGAGCGCCGAAGTGAAGCCCGCAGCTCGGCTGAGGAGATCTCTTCGCCTTCGAGAAACTTATGCAGCAGCTCGTCGTCGTTTTCGGCGGCGGTCTCGACCAGCTGCGCGTGAAAGGCTTCGGCTTTCTTTTTCAGCTCGGGGGGAATCTCTTCGGTAACGTACTCGGCGCCCAGGGTCTCGTCTTTCCAGATGATCGCCTGCATCGAGAGCAGGTCGACAACCCCTTTGAACTTATCTTCCTGTCCGATGGGAATCTGAATGGCTACGGGCTTGGCATTGAGGCGCTTGCGGATGGTGTCGATAGCGTGCTCGAAATCGGCTCCCATCTTGTCCATCTTGTTGATGAAGCAGATTCGTGGCACCCCGTATTTGTCCGCTTGGCGCCAGACTTTTTCTGACTGCGGCTGGACTCCGTGAACCGCATCGAAGACCGCCACTGCTCCGTCAAGCACGCGCAGCGAGCGCTCGACTTCGGCGGTAAAGTCGACGTGGCCCGGGGTATCAATGATATTGATGCGCACGTCCCGCCAGAAACAGGTGGTGGCAGCCGAGGTGATGGTGATGCCGCGCTCCTGCTCCTGCTCCATCCAGTCCATGGTGGCGGTGCCTTCGTGGACCTCGCCGATGCGGTGCGTGCGTCCGGTGTAGAACAGGATGCGCTCGGTGGTGGTTGTCTTGCCGGCATCGATGTGGGCCATGATGCCGATATTGCGGCAGCGCTCGAGAGGAACGGTTCGCGAGACCCCTCGCTTTTTATCTTCTCTGCGATGCTCCTGCTCGCCGACGATATTGACTGGGCTGCTCAAAATTACCTCTTTTCACCAGCGATAATGCGCAAAGGCCTTATTGGCCTCGGCCATGCGGTGGACATCTTCTTTCTTCTTAATGGCCGCCCCGCGACCGTTTGCGGCATCGAGCAGTTCGTTGCTCAGTTTGTCGATCATGCCCTTTTCTGCACGCCCGCGGGCGTAAGTCACCAGCCAGCGAATGGCGAGCGAGGTGCGCCGATCGGGATTGACTTCCACCGGGACCTGGTAGTTCGCTCCCCCCACCCGGCGGGTCTTGACCTCGAGCAGCGGCTTGGTGTTCTCAACCGCCTTCTTGAAGAGCTTCAGGGGCTCGTCTGCGCCCTTCTGCTCGAGCCGGCCCAAGGCTTCGTAAAAGATGCCTTCGGCCGTGCTCTTCTTCCCCGCCCACATCATGGAGTTGATGAACTTTGTGACCAGGTCCGAACCGTAGACCGGGTCGGGCTCGACCGTCCTCTTCGCAATATGTCCTTTACGCGGCATCTAGCTTTCACTCCTGATCTCAGAGCTGCCCCGAGGGGCGCCGCCTCACTTCGGCCTTTTCGCTCCGTACTTCGATCTCCCCTGCTTGCGGTTTGAAACCCCGACGGCGTCGAGCGTCCCGCGAATCACGTGATAGCGCACCCCGGGCAGGTCCTTGACGCGTCCGCCGCGAATCAGCACGATCGAGTGCTCCTGAAGATTGTGGCCAACCCCGGGGATGTAAGTGGTCACTTCAATTCCGTTGGTCAGACGCACGCGGGCAACTTTGCGGAGGGCCGAATTCGGCTTCTTCGGCGTCTGGGTATAGACGCGCGTGCACACCCCACGCTTCTGGGGGCAGGACTGCAGGGCGGGACTGGCGGTCTTATAGCGCGGTCGCCTTCTCCCGGCACGAACCAGTTGATTAAACGTCGGCACCTTCTCGCTCCTTGGCGCTTGCCTTCCTCGCCACGCACAACCCGGGCGCGGATTCACCATCAAAGTTCAATTGCTTGGATCCCCAAGAATCAGGCTGGATAGCCGCTGCTACCCATGCTTCCGGTCACGCAAAGAATTGCCGGAGAATTCGCTTTTCCCTTGACAGGTATGGCGACGGTGACCCCAAGCCCAACCGGGAGGAGCTCCGTTTCGCCCGCATCGCCCCGCATGAATCTCCTACGTCAGGAGTCTATCGCGGGACGTTTCAGCGAGGGCTCTTCGAGATTCGAATGACGTGTTCTCTAAACCTTGACTGTTCTTGCAGTATCGCCCTGGCAAAAAGGCGGACAGACAAGCCAGCATAACTCGCGGAACTGTTTAAATATAACAACCCACAAGCAAAACGGTCAACCGCGTTCTCGCTTGATTCGCCTCAATTTCCTCCGGTTCCGATCGCGGTCGCTGCATCTCACCTTAGACGAGAGGAATTCTCACTCCGGGCACGACGAAGTTGCTGAAAACTCGGTCAACCTCTAGACTGAGAATTTTTGAAAACGGGACATCTTCACAGGCTCCCGGGAAGGATTATGCACAGGTCGGCTTCCGGCGCACTGGCGTGTCTCTCGTTGACTTTGATCTTTGTTGCCGGCTGCAGCAGCAATAGGGCCACGCAGGTCGTTGCCAACCAGGTGCCGGCCAGCATCACTCTAAGCCCCTCCCCCAATTTATCGCTTGAACTTGGGCAAACCCTCGCCTTTAGCGCAACCGCTAAAAACAGCGCGGGAACTACCCTTACCGAGACGTTTACCTTTCAATCGACGAACTCTGCAGTAGTGACGGTAGCGGCTAATGGTGTCGCCTGTGCGGGAAGCTGGGACTCGTTGACCAATCCGGTTGTCTGCACGGCCGGAGCGACGGGGACGGCTCAGGTTACGGCCGTCGCCAATGGCGTCGCCAGCCAGCCGGCTACCATCTATGTGCACCAGCACATCACCAGCATCGTCATCAGTCCGGTCGCAAACCAGCCGGCCACGCTTTCACCGATCTGTCTCTCAAAGGGCGCACCTTCCGGGCCTGAACACCTTCTTTACCAGGCCGTGGCATTCAGCGGGCCGATCGACATAACCCCGTCCGTCGGCCCATTCAGTTGGCAGACGGTCACGGGAGGAAACCTGAGCAGCAACTCTGTGGCGCTCGCGGCAGCCGCCGTAGGCGCACCGCTGAACCAGGAAATGGCGACGGCGAACATTCCCGGATTAAGCCTCATCTTCGCTTCCGCGAGCAGCGTCAACAGCCAGCCGCTCGCGTTTACAACCTGCCCGGTACAGACCATTTCGATCGGCGCCCTGGGAAACCCGCCGACACCTCTTCTGGTGAGCACGAACTCGTCGACCACGCTCAACGCAACCGTCACCGACATTCTGGGAATGCCCCTGACCGGCGTACCTCTGACCTGGAGCTCATCGAACCCTAGTTCCATCTCGGTGGCGGCAGGAGTGAGCACGGTTTACGGCAGTACCGCGGTTGCCTCGGCGCCGAACGCAGGCGCCTCGGCGGTCACCGCATCTTGCACGCCCCCATCGTGCAATGGCGGCATCACGCCTTCGTTGCCGATCTATCCCCCTAAGGCTGTCGGTTTCATTGTGAAAAACAACGGCACGCCGGCCAATCCAATCGTCTATGCCACTTCGAGCGCCTGCAGCACGACCACCCAGACCTGCACAGCCCAGGTCGTTGCCGTCACGCGTGCGAGCGCAACCGCGGGCTTTGTACCCGGAACCCCGGTCAGCCTGCCGTTCGCGCCGAATTCCCTGCTCTTCGACCGTCAGGGCGCGAATGCCTATTTGGGGGTCGATACCTCCGCCGCGGGTAGCAGAGGATTGATGATCCTGAACGGCTCAACCGTCTCCTCGGTCCCGGGAGCAGCCGGAAAAGTGCTCGCGCTTTCTCCCGATGGAAGCACCATTATCACCTCCGACACGGTCGATTCCCCGAACCTGACGTTCATTTGTCAAAACTGCACGAGCAGCTCGCGAACCATTCAGACATTTCTGTTCTCGGCCGCGGCTGCCGCTTTTTCACCGGACAACATTCCCAGGGGATTTAAGGCCTACATTGTTTCCGGGACCAGCTGCCCGGGTACGGCATCACTCGGCTGCCTGCTGGTTTATTCGCAGGTGGACGCGGCAAAAATGGTTCCCCTCGCCGCGCCGGCGACAGATGTGACCTTTATTGGAAACGGGACGCTCGGTTACATCGCGGGGGGAGACCCGCTCGGAACAGCTTTCCTGCCCACCTGCGATGATCCCGCCGTGGCAGGATCAGTCAGCGGCATAAGCCTGGCGAGCGAATCCATTCGCGCCCTCCCCGACGGGGAGTCGGCGCTGGCGCTTGCTCCTCCGGACGTTCAAACCGTTTCGGCAATCATCAGCGGCACGGCAGCCGTAGGCGTCCCCGGCTGTCCGGCGCCTCGTGGCTTTTTGAGTATCGCGAATAACACCGGCCCGGCGGTCAATCTGGGCGAGGGGAACTTCACTCCTACCGAGTTTTTGATCTCACCCGATGGAGGCTCCGCCTACATTCTTGCCGAGGTCGTGCCCCAACTGCGGACCGCGGTCACCATCACGGCGGCAGCAGCAAGCGGCTCAAGCACAACCTATACCTACAGCTTGACTTCCGGTCCCGGGCTCCAGGCGGGCATGAGCATCGTGATCACGGGAATGCGGGCGCAAGGAGATAACGGGGTATTTACGGTTACGGGCATCGGAGCAGGGACATTCACGGTGACGAATCCGACCGGCACCAATAGCTCGGGCGAGAGCGGCACCGGTACCGTAACCCCGCGCCTGCCGTTTGTTATTCGCGTTGATCTTGCGACCCAAGCGACTTCCGTTCTTTCGCTTGCGGGAAACTCCTCCCCCTTGAGCGCATCCCTGAGCCCGGCCGGAGACCTGTTGTTTGTGGGCGCGAGCGATGGCGCCATCCACGTGCTTGACACCGGCTCCAATCTCGACATCCAGCAGGTTCCGCTCTCCTTTCCCCAGAGCAGCCTGTGCATAGGTCCGGGCAATCCGGCCACCCAAGCGCCGGTTGCCTGTACTCCCGATTTGATTGCAGCCAAGCCGTAGCCCCGAAGAGGAGCAGCCTCCAAACAACGCGACATCGACTCTTTTGCTGAAGGCGTCGCACGGCTGCGACGGTCCCGCTCGACCAGGCCCTAGCCGCTTGAGCCTGCCTCAATTTCCTTGCCGACGCTGTCGAGGACGCCATTGATGAACTGGACCGATTCCGGACTTGAAAACTTGCGCGCGATTTCGATGGCCTCGTTAATCACCACGGCGCGAGGGGTAGCCGGAAATCCGAGCAGTTCGGCAACGGCAGCCCGCAGGATATTGCGGTCTACGGCAGCCATGCGGTCCATGCGCCAGTGCTCGGCGTGGGTTTCAATCCGTTGATCGATTTCCTCGGCGCGGTCACGGGCGAGGCGGAAAATGTCTTCAGCAAACTCCTGCACCTCGCGCGGCACTTCCCCTCTGCCGCCCCAAAAAGTCCTCTCGACCTCTTCCCGCGGCTGCTGGCCGAGATCCGCCTGAAACAGCATCTGCAGGGCGAGTTCACGGGATTTGCGTCTTGTACCCATGGACAATTGCAAACCCCCGGCGGCGCGAGCGGGGGCAATGCTTACCGATGTTGTGGGTTGCCTGATGACAAATTGCGGCTCAGCCCTTGCTCGGAATGGAAGAACCGGTTATCAGTTTACAGGAGCAGCGAAGTGCGCGAATTCAAGGTTTCGCTTTGCCGCGTGCGACACCAGAGCGAAGCGGCTCGGTTTGCGACGAGCGCTTTCTTTTGCCAATAGTTTTCCTGAGATTCGCCATCTCGACTGCCACCAGCGCGGCTTCAAATCCTTTGTTCCCCATCTTCAGGCCGGCGCGGTCAATCGCCTGTTCCAGGGTGTCGCAGGTAAGAACGCCGAAGGCGTGGGGAACGCCCGTCTCCTCGGCCGACTGGCCGATACCGCGCGCAACCTCATTCGCGATCACGTCATAATGCGCCGTATCTCCCCGAAGCAGGCATCCCAGGCAGATGATGGCGCCATATTTCCCGGTTTCGGCCAAAGCACGGGCGGTCGAGGGTATCTCGAAGGAGCCCGGAACGCGCACAATCTCAACCGTGTCTTGCGGGTTGATGCCGCAACGATTAAGGCCGTCAAGCGCTCCCGAGAGCAGTCTTTCGACAATAAAGGAGTTGAACCGGGAAGCAACGATGGCAAAGTTCAGGCCGGCAGCGTTCAGCTGGCCCGCCACCCCGGCCTGGCTCAAACCGCTGCCCCGTCGCACACGAAAGCCCGTAACTCTCGCGAGCGTGCCGCCGGGGAAACGAACTCGGAAGGAACGAGAGGAATGGGCCGACTCCGGGCCGGAGTGATCGTCGATAATTTCGAGATCCATTTTCCCGATGATCGCGACCGCCGTATCCGGATCGGAGATGGTCAGCTCGAGATCGGCAGGCTCCTCGGAGCTTTGGTGGTAGATAAGGTCAAGGGAGGCAACCGCCGGCAGGAAAGGATACACCCGGTAGCTTTCGTGTTCTTTCGTATGGCCGGAGCGCAGGCCGAGAGCGTTGAGTAATTTCGTCAGAAGTTCAAAGTCTTGTTCGCTTCTGACTCGAACGCCGACATGTACCCATTCGATCACAGGCCGGTTCAGCTCTATTTCTTTCCGCCGCCGAACGGCGGGCACCGCCTCCGGACGAACACCGTGGATGGCATCGCTCGATGCATGCGAGTTCAGCGGAATCACTTCCCGGTGAACTGCGGACTGCGCTTCTCAAGAAATGCTCGGGTGCCTTCCTTTTTGTCCTCGGACGAACAGGTGACGCCGAATAAAACCGCCTCTAGATAAAGCCCTTCAGCGAGGGTTGTCTCCATGCCTTTGTTCACCGCTTCAATCGCATACTGCACGGCCAGAGGCCCGTTCGCGATGATCTTGCGTGCAATCGCTTCTGCACGAGAAATCAACTCCCCGGGAGGCGTAACTTCATTGACCAGCCCGATGCGACGGGCTTCATCGGCGGTGATCATCTCGCCCGTCAGCACGAGCTGCATGGCGACGCCCTTGCCGACCAGGCGGGGAAGCCGCTGCGTACCGCCGTAGCCGGGAATGATGCCGAGCTTCACCTCCGGCTGGCCCAGCTTCGCCGTCTCGCTCGCCAGGCGCAGAGTGCAGGCCAGGGCGATCTCGCAGCCGCCGCCGAGGGCGAAGCCGTTGATGCAGGCGATCACCGGTTTACCCAGGTTCTCGATGAGGTTAAGCACACTCTGGCCGCGGTGTGTGTACTCTTTGCCCGAAATCCCGTCGTGCTCGGCCAGCTCGGCAATGTCGGCCCCGGCAATGAACGCCTTCTCGCCCGCCCCAGTCAGGATAACGACCCGCACCGAGGCATCGTTTTTTATTTCATGAAAGGCCGCGCGCAGCTCCTCCATCGTGGCCATGTTCAGGGCATTGAGCACCTTCGGACGGTTGACGGTTACGTAGGCAATCGCATCTTTCTTTTCGAACACAAGGTTGGAGAAGCTCATGGGAGCGCTCGCTGACGATGAGGAATGTTGGTCATTTTGAACTCGGATACAGAAGCATAACGGCAGCCAATCGAAACAGACAAACCCATGCTGACCTGTGAATGGGCCCCTGCTGGCTATAGCTTATTTACCTTGGGATTGTTGGGGTCGGAATAGTCGTAAAAGCCCTTGCCGGACTTGCGACCGTACCATCCCGCGAGCACCAGGCGCTTGAGCAGCGCAGGAGAGGCGAAGCGGCGTTCCTTGAACTCGTCATGCATAACATGGGTGATGTAATAGGTCGTATCGAGTCCCACAAAATCGAGCAGGGTAAAGGGGCCCATGGGATAGCCGCAGCCAAGCTTCATGGCGCTGTCGATGTCCTCGATCGAGCCTACACCCTCTTCGTAGGCGCGAATCGCATCGAGCAGGTAGGGTACCAGCAGGCGGTTGACGATAAATCCTGTCTTGTCACTCGTGCGCACCGGAACCTTGCCCAGTTTTTTCCCGAACGCATAGGCTGTCTCCTGAATTTCGTCCGAGGTCGCGATCGTGCGCACCACTTCGACCAGCTTCATCAGCGGCACCGGATTAAAGAAATGCAGCCCGATAAAGCGCTCCGGCCTTCCGGTGGCAGTCATCAGCTCGGTGATCGATATCGAGGAGGTGTTGGAGGCAAAAATCGCCTGCTTGTTCACCGTCTGGTCAAGCGCGGCATACATCTGCTTTTTAGCCGTGGGGTTTTCGATAATGGCTTCAATGACGATGTCGCAGTCGGCTACCTCAGCCAGCCTGGTCGTGCCCGTCAAGCGGGAGACGATCTGGTCTTTCTGCGATTGGGTGATTCCGCCTTTATCGGGCGGGCGCTCGGAAAGCTTATCGAGCGATTTATTGATTGCGTCAAAGCCTTTATCGAGGAACCTTTGCTCCACTTCAAGCACGGTAACAGGGAATCCCGCAGTGGCCGCCACCTGGGCAATGCCGGATCCCATCAGCCCACACCCAACCACGCCAACTTTTCGAATTTCCATAAGAGCCTCTAAGACGCGGGTTTAAATCAGCAGCTTCAGGAATGCCACGACCTCACGAGGTGACGACATCGCACTTCATAGTCACTCCAAATAGAAAACAGAGTTGTTCGCTTTTTCACTTGCGGAATTCTAGAAGATCCAGGACCGTCGCGCCGTAGTTTCAGTTTCTGCCCATGAACTCTGCCTCTCGCATTATGGAAATTGAAGGCCTAAGAAGAGTACCACCGCTTTCAGCAAATGCCGACGGGCTTTCGAAGGCTCGACCGGAAGCTTTAAGCAGCTCCTGTTCACGATTCCCGCTTCCCGCGTTTGCGGGCACTAATAGTTGCTCGGGACTTAAGTCTTAGAACAAGCACATCGGTGGTCGTGTAAACCGCGGCGTTGTACTTCAGGGAGCCGGGAGATCCCGTGGAGACGGCATTGCCGCTCAGTCGGGAACGTTCGAGAAGCTAAAGGAGGGGACCTTTTAGAGTGGGGGATGCGCGGATTCCGAACTCAAGAAAACTTGCCGCGGGGTATTCCGATCGTGGCTGTCAGGTGATTGTCGCTGTAAGGCGCGGCTGTCAGGCGACTGCTGCGGCCGATAGTTTCGCGGGAAGGGCGACAGTTCTTCCACTTCCCTCCTCGAGCGATTTTTCAAGGGCCTGTTCCACGCGGTTGATCAATTCCGTCACAATGTCGAGGGGATCGAATTCCTTCTGCGACACCGCTTGGGCGATTCCGGCATTGAACGATTTTGCCGATTCCTGCTCGGCAAAAGCCGAGCCGATTGCCCGCCTCAGGTTTTCAACTACTACGAGAGACTCTTTCTCGGAGGTCTCGGTCAGAACAACGGCAATCACGTTTGCCGCATAGCGAAACGCCAGATCCTTTTCCCTCAAGGCAGCGACGACGATCGGCCCCAGGCGCTGCATGGCAGAATCCTCGCCATCAACGTAATCTCGCCCCAGGGAAGCGCGATTTCCGAAGTCCATCAGCAGAACCGAAAGATGCGTATTCTGCTGCCATGCCCGCCTGACCTCGCCCATGAGCAGATCCAGATAGGAAGCCCGCTTCAGCAGCCCCGAGTGTTCGTCCGTAACCGAAAGGTTCTTAACCAGGCGGCGTAACCCGGCATTGCTCAGGGCCATCGCAGCCTGCTCAGCGATCATGCGCAAGACCACGGCGTCGTTCGCGGACCACTGGCGAGGAGCGCTGTCGATAAGTAACAGAACGCCGAGCTCATCATTGCCGTTACTAAGGGGCAAGACGGCGAGCGAGCGCACTCCGAATTCCATCAGCTGCGGCCGAAAAGCCTGGAGTTCTGTCGCCGAGGAAATCTCCGAATAGATCAAAGGACCGCGGCTAAGCGCAAGTTCGTGCAGCCCGCAGATCAGCGTTTCTGCGGCCGGGCCGGTTGCGTAGCTCTCTCCGTCGGCGACAAACTCCTTTATCGTACCAACACCACGGCCCGGCCTCCGCAGGGCGGCAATCGACCGGCTCAATTTCCAGCGCCTGACTATCTCCCGGGCGGTCGTGATCAGAATTCCCTCGGCCGTATTTTCCTGGTTCAGCTTGCGGGTGATCTCGGGAACGTGCGCCAGGCTGCTCACATCGGCGACCGCAGGCGTGGGAGCGGAAGCCGCCACAACCGCGGCCGGAGGCATGGCCATAGGCGGCGAAGCTCCGCCGGCATAGCGTGGCGACATGCCCGCCGTTAGGTAGAGCTGGTGCAGTTCCGGGTTGCGGTCCTCTTCATGCGGAAAAAGCTGCTGGATGCGTTGCAAGCGTTCGAGAGCTTTATTGCGCATACCGTATTGCACGAGGATCTCGGCCTGCAGCATCAGATCCTGCAGCGTACCCGTGCCCAGGGTCCGTTCGTCATTACGTACCGGTGCCACCGGCGCCGCGCTGCCGAATCGCGAGGCAATCACCTGGTAACGGGCTTCATCAATCTTGCCGCGTAACAACTCCAGGCGCTTCTGGTGGCCCGCTTCATAGGCATCGATCTCCGCCGCACGATCCAAAGCGTCGGCCGCTTTCAGGTAGTTGCCCTCGCGGCAGTACAGGTCGAACAACCGCAACAAGCTCTCGCTGTATTCGGCTTCGCGGTTGGCGGTATTGAATTGCTCGGCAAGAAATTCGAGGGCTTCAACCGACGGACGGTGGCGGCCGACGATTTCCTGCATCATCGCCAAAAAGGCACGCCGCTCGCCTCTTAATCGCTGTCGTTGTTCGAGCTTCCGCGCCAGGGCAATGGCTTCTCCATCCAGTTCGGAGTCAATCAGTGCTCCGATAACGTCGCGCACCTCGTCGAGGCGGGACGGATTCTGCTCAAACATCTCCCACACCAGTGGCACCGCCTCGGAAACCCGGTTCGCCCTCAGCAGGGCCTTGGCATAGAGCTCGCGAAATTCCGGCGATGTCTTCCCGGCGCTAGCCAGCGGATCAAGCACGAATATCGCCGCCCCGATCTGTTGCTGCTCGAGCAGACATTTGGCATAGCCAAGAGCAATGGCTTCATCGGCGGCGTCTTCCGCGTAGGCCCGTTCGAACCATTGGGCGGGATTGCCGCCGGCAGCTTCCGCCTGTTGTGCCAGCTTCAGAAATGCTGCTGCCGCCTCGCGGCGATCGCCTATTTCCGCGGACAGCTCCCCCAGGCGGGCAATATTGTGTTCCGAACCATCGAGCGCGGCGATTTTCCTCAGCAGGACAAGCGCATCGGCTTTGTGTCCCTGCTTGAGAAGCTCTTCGAGCACGGCCTCGTAGGTCTCGATCGCCAGGCGGCGGTTGGATTTTTCGAGCAGTTCGGCAAATAAGATTTTCTGCTTGCAGGTGGGGTTCGCAAACCGTGCCAGCTTCTTGTAGGTAAGACTGGCGCGGGTGGCGTCGCCCGCCGACGTCTGCCGTTCAAACAGCTCCCCCAGCAGGCGCGCCGCTTCCGGCAGGCGCTGCAGGGAAAGGCAGAGGTCGGCCGCCATCTGGCGTACGGTGTCGTTTGAGAAGTCGAGAGCGAGAACCTCCAGAAACTCCTCAAGGGCCTCGGCGGCTTTGCCTTTCTGCAGCAGCTTCTCGCCGCGCTCGACGCGCCGGGCAATCTCCTGTCGTTTTGGGGTCTCTGCCATCGGGCAATTCCGCGCGTACTGATCCAGCTAACGATTCTAGGGAGGTGCGAAAAGCTCAGCAATCGCCTGCCCCACCCCGTGGTTACGAAGGTCACGCTCGACTGGCCGAAATATTACCGTAGTAAGCCGCTTACCGCGCTTTCTGCTGCGATCCGTCCGCCCCGGGGCTAAGCTGAAAACGCCCCGGTCTGGCCTGGGCTGCGAGCGTTCATGCTGCAACCGGCAACATTCCTCCTTTTTGGCCAAAGCGTTTGGCTCCTGGCCACGGCTGGCATCTTCGCCGGTGCCTACCTGTCCTATTGCGGAAGCAGGCATTTCCGCCGCAAGCGGATGATCGCGAAAACTCCGGCTGCGAAGATCGAGAGCGCATCAATGGGGCTGGTTGAAATCAGCGGCTATGCCAGCGGTCCCTATGTCGTCATCGGACCCTTCGAAGGGAGCGAAGGCTACTACTGCCGCAGCGTTGTCTGGGAATTGCGGCAGCGCGGCCAGCGCAACGAATGGGCGAAGCTCGCTGAAGAAACCCTGCACGTTCCCTTCTACATCGACGACAGCACCGATAAACTGCTGCTCGATCCGCAGGCGGCCAAAATCGATGTGGCCTGTAACTTTGAAAGGCAGTACAACTGCCCTATGCGCGGGGGACAGCCCATGCCCGCCGCGGTAAAAGAGTTCTTGTTGCGCCATGGCGTGAGTCTCGACCGGCATGTCAAGGTAGAGGAATATTCGATAAAACCCAGCCAGTTTGTCTTTGCCCTGGGAACACTCGCGCAAAATCCCGGCCTCGATGTCAGCGTCATGCCGCCTTGGGCACAATCGAGTAAGCGGGATTACGAGGACCAGCCGGTGGCCTGTGCCGGACCGGAAATCGTCCGCCTCTCGGCCCAGTTCTCGGCGCCGCCCGTGGCCGAAATGTCGCAGCAACAGAGGATCGCAGCCGCCCTGATGAAAGCGGGGATCTCCAGCCCCTCGGCTTGGGGCGCGCCAGGGGGGGAGAAAAGTACCTGCGCGGCGTTGGCAGAACCGGCTTCGCGTGGCCCCATTTGCCTCGAATCCCCAGAACCGGAAGACACGGCCCCCTCCGACGGCTTCGATTTGCACCCCCCGGTGGTTATGATCAAGGGCAGCCAGGACAGCGAATTTATCATCTCCTCGACCAGCCCTCGCGCTTCTGCCGCCTCTCTCGGCTGGAAGTACACGCTTATGCTCTGCGGCGGGCCGGCCATAACCATGGCTTCGATTTTCTGGCTGATCGCCCTCCTCGCCGGGCTCTAATCGCGCCTATCTTGGCCCCCATGCGCCGTATCTGATCACTGGCGAGCCCGAACCTTAATCCAGATCGGCGTGCCCAGAAAGCCGAAGGCTCGCCGAATCTGGTTTTCAAGAAATCGCCGGTAGGAAAAATGCAGCTTGATGTCGCGATCGGTAAACAAGACAAAAGTGGGCGGTGCCACGGCCGCCTGCGTGAGGTAAAGAATCCGTGCCTGGCGCCGTGGCGGTACCGGGGCCCGGTCGAAATCGACATGCTTCAGAAAACGGTTCATTTCGCCAGTGCTGATACGCTTCGAGCGTTCGCTCGCAATCCGCTCGAGAACCGGGAAGATCTTCTCCGTACCAGTGCCGCGGGCGGCTGATATGAAAAGCACCGGGGCGTAGCTCAGAAATTTGAGCGCATGGCGCAGCCGCTTTTCGTAGCTGGCACGGTCAACTTCAGGCCTTTGCTCCTCGATCCTGCGAGTGCGGGAGCGGCTGACCGGCGCTTTTTGTCCGCTTACGATAAGGTCCCATTTATTGACCAGGATAATAACCGAGCGACCGCTCTCGTGGGCGTATCCCGCAATGGTCGCATCAAGAGCGCTCACCCCTTCGCTTGCATCGATCACCAGCAGCGCAATGTCGGCGGCTTCAAGATGCTTGCGCGCCATCACCACCGACAGCTTTTCTGCCATCAGGCGGGTTTTGCCCTTCCGTCGAATTCCCGCCGTGTCTACGAAACGGAAAACTCTGTCATGGTGTCCGACGACTTCGTCGACGGCATCGCGCGTAGTTCCCGGCACTGGCGACACGATAGCTCGTTCAGCGCCGGTCAGCCGGTTCAGCAGCGTGGACTTGCCTACGTTGGGATGCCCGATAATAGCCACCCTTATTTCCGCGGGCACTTCCGTGCTATCCGCCACGGGGGCCGGAATTTCTGTGTCCTCGACCGAGGTGCCTGGCGGCGAGCCGATGAGCTTACCGCTATTGCCGAGTACCTCAATGATTGCGTCGAGCAACTCATCGACGCCCCGGCCATGTTCGGCCGAGACGGCGAAAACCTGCGGAATTCTGAGACGATAAAAATCGTCTGCCGGCGGCTCCTGCCGCGATGAATCCACTTTGTTTACGGCAACAAACAGCGGCTTGCCGGTTTTTTGCAACAGGCGCCCGAGTTCCAGGTCGGGCTGCGCCAGTTGGCTGCGCCCGTCAACCACCAGGACGACAGCGTCGGATTCCTCAAGTGCGACTCGCGCCTGGCGAAGAATCTCCGCCGGGATCAACTGTTTTTCCCCCAGAACGATTCCGCCCGTATCGATGATGCGCAGATCATGACCGCGCCAGTGCGCTAGAGCGTAGAGGCGATCGCGTGTGATGCCTGGTTCATCGCCCACAATCGAGCGTCGCGAGCCCGCCAGGCGGTTAAACAGCGTAGATTTGCCCACGTTCGGCCGCCCTACAATTGCCAGCGTCGGAACGTGCGCCAGATTGGAAGGAAATAATGGCATGGTGCCTCAGCCCACGAAGTAAGCTTTGCGGCACGGCTCAGCCCGGCGCGACGCGTCGAGAACTCGTTATTATAGAGACTCCGTGTCTCTCGGTCCCCAGCCGGTGCCTGCCTCCTCATCCAAACGTTCTTCAGGTGCGGGTTCGCTTTATCAGTTCTTTGCCCCCGGCGGGGTGCTCTCCTGCAGCCATCATGCCTACGAGTTCCGCGAGGGACAGCTGCGGATGGCGCAGGCGGTTGAAAAAGCTATCGAGGAACGCCGGCACCTGATCGTTGAAGCCGGCACGGGTACGGGAAAAACGCTTGCCTACCTGGTGCCGGCAATCCGCTCCGGCAAACGAGTCATTGTCTCGACCGGAACCAAGAACCTGCAGGAGCAGCTTTTCCTCAAGGACATTCCCTTCCTCGAGCGGGCCCTCTTTCCGGAAGGCAAGCCAAGGCTGAGTGTCTCCTACATGAAAGGCCGGGGGAACTATCTTTGCCGTAAAAAGCTTTACGATCTCACGCGCCATCCGGTGCTCAGTGGACTGGAGGAAATCGAACACTACCGCGCCATCGCCGCCTGGGAGCCGGGGACTGAAACCGGCGACCGCTCCGAGCTGGCATCGCTGCCCGAATCGAGCCTTCTGTGGCACAAGCTTGATGCCCGCGCCGACAGCTGCCTCGGCCAGCGGTGCAGTTCATGGGAGCACTGTTTTATTACCGCCATGCGCCGTCGGGCCCTCGAGAACGACATCATCATCGTAAACCACCATCTGTTCTTCGCCGATCTCGGCATCAAGCAGCAGGCCGAAAACGCGCCCGATGCGGGGATTCTGCCCGAAGCCGGCATTGTCATCTTCGACGAAGCTCATGAACTCGAAGACATTGCCGGCAATTATTTCGGCATCTCGGTAAGCGCGGCGCGGATCGACGAGCTGTGCCGCGACGTGGAAAGCTCGCTCGACGAGAACCACCTGCGCACCGGCTCGATTTCTCGCGCCATCAAGAGCTTGCGCGAACGCACGGCCCGCTTTTTTGCTCTTCTGCCAGCAGGGGAAGGACGGTTCGGATTTGAAAATCGCGGCGAGTTCCTGGAAGAAAATGGCGACCAATTCATTGGCCTGCGGAGGGCGCTGACGCGTCTGGCGGCAGAAATTGAGAACCTCTCACCCAAGCCGGAAGAGGTTTTCGCCTTCAGCCGCCGCGCCGAGGAGCTCAACGTGCAGCTGGGTTTTCTGCTCGAGCATGAAGACAAGAATACGGTGTTCTGGATCGAGCGGCGGCGCGGCGCCCGGACCCACGTTTCGCTTGAGGCTACGCCAATCGACGTTGCTCCCATACTGCGCGACTGCCTGTGGTCAAAACTCGACACGGCTATCCTGACTTCGGCCACGCTGGCCGTAGGCGGGGGTTTCAGCTACGTATCAGGCCGCCTCGGGATCGACCATGCGCGCGAGCTCATCGTGGCCTCGCATTACGACTATCAACGGCAGGCGCTGCTGTACGTTCCTCCCGACCTGCCCGACCCTCGCAACCCGCAATTTGCCGCCTTGGCCGCCGAACGCATTCGCCTTCTCCTTACCATTAGCCGGGGAAGAGCCTTTGTGCTCTTTACCAGCCACGCTCAGATGAAGGACGTCCACGAGCGACTGCTCGGCCAACTTGAGTTCCCCATGCTCAGGCAGGGCGATGCGCCTAAAAGCGCGCTGCTTGATGAGTTCCGCCTCACGCCCAATTCGGTGCTCTTTGCCACCTCTTCTTTCTGGCAGGGAGTTGACGTGCAGGGCGAGCAACTGAGCTGTGTGATTATCGACCGCCTGCCCTTCGCCGTGCCCACCGATCCGGTTATTCGCGCCCGCGTCGAGGCGATCGATGCCGAAGGCGGCAATGCCTTTTTTGACTACCAGGTCCCTTCGGCCGTGATTATTTTGAAACAGGGTTTCGGGCGGCTCATCCGTTCGCTTCAGGATCGCGGTCTGCTGGTCCTGCTCGACAACCGCATTCTCCGCAAAACTTACGGGCGCGTGTTCCTCGAGAGCTTGCCCAATTACCGCCGCACGACCGCTCTCGAGGCGGTCGAGCGCTGGTTCGGCTTCGAGCAGCAGCAGGTACCGTGAAAGCTTGTGTAGGTTTCGCTTAAGCCGCGAGAAACCCAAGCCGCTGACTTCTGCCGTCGGCGGAATGACTCCGGCGCACCGCCAGCGGGCGCTCTCGCGTAGCATTACAATAAGGTCTGCACTTGGTGCGTAATCGGGTAATCTGATGTTCGAGATCACCGTCGAAGATTCGTTCGCCGCAGGACACTACCTGCGGAACTATCAAGGCAAATGCGAGAATCCGCACGGCCACAATTACCGCGTGCGCGTGACTCTGGCCGGCCCGGAGCTCGATAAAGCCGGGCTGCTCGTCGACTTCAAAGAGCTGCGCGAGATCATAAAACAGGTTATCGAGCGGCTTGATCACCAGATGCTCAACGATCTTGCACCTTTTACGGAATTGAATCCGTCGGCCGAAAACCTGGCGAAATACTTCTACGATGCGACCCGCGATGGCCTGCACCAGTCGGGCGGGGATCGGGTCTATGTCAAGGACGTCACCGTGTTCGAGACCGACAGCACCACGGCCAGGTACAGCGAATAGAGCCAAGCGGTCTGGTACGAGCGGCCTCCGCCCGCGGCGAATCATGCAGATCACGGAAATTTACCGCTCCATTCAGGGCGAGTCGACGTATGCCGGCGCGGCCTGCGTATTCGTGCGGCTGACGGCCTGCAACCTGCGCTGCTCCTGGTGCGATACCGAATACAGTTTTTACGGCGGCAGGAAGATGAGCCCCGATGAGGTATTCGACGACGTCGTACGCCTCAGCCCCGAAGGTGGGCTGGTCGAGATCACCGGCGGCGAGCCCCTGCTGCAGGAGCGGGAACTGGTGCCGCTGCTTGCCCGCCTCATCGGCTGCGGGTACAGGGTGCTGCTTGAGACCAGTGGCGAGCGTCCCCTGAAAAGTGTCCCGGCGGAGGTGGTTAAGATCGTCGATGTAAAGTGCCCCGGATCGGGCGAAGCGGGCACATTTTCAAACGCCAACCTTGAGGCCCTGGGAGCAGCTGACGAGCTAAAGTTCGTCCTCAGCGACCGCACGGATTACGAGTTCGCGCGCGATTTCCTCCGCCAGCATAATCTTTCCCGGCGGGTACATGCGGTCATTTTTTCTCCAGCCTTTCGAAAGGATGCCTCGGTCCGCGGAGATGCATCAAACTGTCTGCTCGATCCGGCCGAGCTCGCCCGGTGGATGCTGGCCGACAGCGTACCGGCCCGGCTTGGGCTGCAGATGCACAAATTCATCTGGGACCCGGCGCTCAAGGGAGTGTAGGTGATATCCGCGACCCAATCCGGTGCGGCCGTGGTTCTGCTCAGCGGAGGCATGGATTCAACCGTCTGTGCGGCGCTAGCCGCCCGCAAGCACCACTCTGCGGCTCTGCACATCAGTTACGGGCAGCGCACGGAGCGAAGAGAGCGAGAAGCTTTCCTCGCCATCTGCCATCGGCTGGGGATCGGAAACCGGCTGGTGGTCCGAAACGAGGCGCTCCAGTTCATTGGCGGCTCCGCTCTTACCGATGACAAAATTGCTGTTCCCGAGTCCCGCCACCTGGGCCGGGACATCCCTGTCACCTATGTGCCCTTCCGCAACGCCCATTTCCTGGCGGCGGCCGTGAGCTGGGCAGAGGTGCTAGGAGCATCCAAGGTGTATATTGGCGCGGTCGAGCAGGACAGCTCGGGATACCCTGACTGCCGGGCTGTTTATTACCAGGCCTTCAACCGCGTGATCGAGGCTGGAACCAGGCAGGGTGGAATCGAGATTGTTGCTCCGCTGATTGCCATGCGCAAGGCTGAGATCGTGCGCCTCGGCCTTGAACTGGAAGCACCCTTCGATTTAACGTGGTCTTGCTATAGCCGCGAAGACCGCGCCTGCGGAGTTTGTGATAGTTGCGTTCTGCGGCTGCGGGCATTCCAAGAGGCGGGCGCTTCAGATCCGCTTCCTTATGCCCCGATCGCACAGACAGTCTGATTGTGCTGCCGAGCTTTCCGGCAGCTTTTCTCGGAGGCTCTCATGAGACGAAACGTTCTTTCAGTCGTACTCGTTGCCATGCTTTCGGCACTTTACTCGGCTCCCCTCATTGCGCAAACGGCCACCGTAAAAGGCACCTGCCGAGACGCGCAGGGCAATCCCATCACCGACGCCCAGGTCATGTGGCAAAACCAGGACAATGGCCGTACTTACAAACTGAAGACCAATAAGAAGGGCGAGTACTTTTCACTCGGGCTCGATCCTGGCGCCTATACCGTAACCCTGACCAAAGACGGCAAGGTTCTCGACAGCCAGAAAAACTACCGCCTGGGCGTCGACGAGGTCACTTACGACATCGACCTGAAGCAGATCCAGCAGCAGAACATTCAGGATACGGCCAAGAAACAGGGCATCTCGGCCGAACAGGTAAAGCAACAGCAGGAGCAGGCGGCCAAGGCCGAGCAGTATAAGGCGACGGTCAATAACGTCAACGCCAAGCTGCGCGAGGCCACCGACCTGATGCATGCCCAGCCTCCTGATTACGACAAAGCCATTGCCAGCCTGAATGAGGCTCAGCAGATGGCACCCAACGAAGATGTGGTCTATTACCGGCTGGGAACCGCCTATCTCGACTCGGCCAAGACGCAGACGGATGCGGCGGAGAAAACCAAGCGTAACACCGAAGCCTACAACGACCTGCAAAAGGCGGTCGATATTCTCAAGCAGAAATCCGGCGGTCAGCCGCAGCAGGGTAGCCCGCAGGGCGCGCCGGCAACTCAGGGCGCTGCCGCCGGTAAGCCGCCGGCGCAGGGAGCGTCGGACAGTGTCAAAATGGCGGCCTACTACGACAATCTGGGCGCGGCTGCGGCCCGTCTCGGCAAGACCGATGAAGCCGCCAACGCCTACAAGCAGGCGGCGGAAGTCGACCCGGCGCATGCCGGCAACTACTACTTCAATCTGGGCGCTGTGCTGACCAACAGCGGCACCGACCAGAATGCCAAAAAACAGGCGGCCGAGGCCTTCGATAAGGCCATTGCCGCCGATCCGAGCAAAGCCGACGCATACTACTGGAAAGGAACCAATCTCATCGCTCTTGCCTCAACCGACAGCCAGGGGAAACTGAGCGCTCCCAATGGAACCGCCGAAGCCTTCCAGAAATACCTGGAACTGCAGCCGAATGGCCCGCATGCAGAGGAAGCAAAGTCGATGCTCGCGGCGCTGAACCAGTCGGTTGAAACCAGCTTCGGCAACAAGAAGACGCCACCGAAGAAAAAGCCATAGCTGAAGGTCGGGTACGTAGAGGAACAACGGGAAGAGCAATAACTCGAAGAAAAAATCAGGCGGCCGCAGGCCGCCTTTTCTTTTCCTCGTCAAAGCCTCGCGTCGAAGTACGGCCGCCGGTTACCAACGGTCTGGTTGACAGCTGTTCTTTCTGGAAGCCCGCGCCCGGCATTCGGTAGAGTCAAAGAATCCGTTTTCCGCATCAGCTAGAGGCGCGATCTTGGCCACACCCGGCAGTGCTCCAATTCACATCTCGCTCGACCCCACTTCAAGCGCCGCGGGCATTGACGAACTTCTGGCGGCAATACTGCGCGCCAGCCCGCGGGTGAGCGACCTAATCTTCTCGCCCGGGCGCACGCCCCAGATTGAGGCCCACGGCAGGTTCCTGCCAATCCAGTTCAGCGGGCAGACGCCGCTGACGGCCGACGACACCCGGCGGGTGGCCGCCCACCTCATCGGAAACAACAAGGCTGCCATTGCCATGTTGCGGGAGCAAGGCTACTGTGATATCTCCTACGGCCTGGCAGGCCTTGCGCGCTTTCGCGTAAATGTCTTCATCCAGAGGGGCAGCTGCGCCGTCGTGATGCGCGTCATTCCCACGACTATCCCCGAGCTGAAAACCCTCGGTGCCCCGGAAGAACTCGGGCAAGCCATCTCAGTCGGCAGCGGGCTGGTGCTCGTTACCGGGCCGCGCGGCTGCGGCAAATCCTCAACCCTCGCGGCGCTCGTCAACCATATTAATGATAGCGAGCCGTGCCACATCATCACCATAGAGGACCCGATCGAGTTCCTGCATTGTCACAAGCAGGCGACGGTACACCAGCGCGAACTGCGTAGCGATACACCGACGATTTCACACGCGCTACGGGCCGCCCTGCGCCAGGCTCCGCAGGTCATCGTCGTGGGTGCGCTCGAGGACCGTGAGACCATGGAACTGGCGCTCGAAGCCGCCGAAACCGGCCATCTCGTACTTTCCGCCTTGAACGCGCCGACCGCCGCAAAGGCCGTCGAACGCTTTGTCAGCGTCTTTCCTACCCGGGAACAGACAAAGCTTCGCGATCGCCTGGGAAGAATGCTGCTTTCGGTGGTCTGCCAGCGACTGATCCCGCGCAAACAGGATGGCGAGCGCATTGCCGTCTATGAAGTTGCCCGCGGCAATCTGCCTCTTAAGTCTTTCGACGAGCCTGACGCCGCGGCCGGCGGTACGCGTCAGGCAAGCGAGACCAGCACCTTGGACTCGCAAATTGAGCAGCTGGTACGCCGCGGTATCATCACGCCCCGGGCCGCCCTGGTCCATGCCACCGATCCTGCCGAACTCGCTCACAAACTCTCCACCTACGACTCCGAGCTGGGTTAAACTTCCTGATTCAGCACGGAGGTAAACGACCATGGGTCACCTTTATTCCCGCCGCGACTTTCTCGGACTGGGAGCGGCTGCAGCCGGCGCAAGTCTTGCCGCGCCGGGTGTGTTCCTCGATCCTCTTCCCCTGGCTGCCATGCCGCAGGGGACGGCAGCGAGCGACCGCGTGCGATTCGGCATGGTGGGAGTAGGCATGCAGGGCAACGGCTTGCTGGCACGTGCCATTCAGCTGCCTGGAGTCGAATGCGCCGCGGCGTGCGACCTCTACGATGGCCGGCACGCTCTGGCGCAGGAAATTGTGAATTCCACGCTGCCGGTAACCCGACACTATAAAGACCTCCTCGACAATAAGGAGATCGACTGCATCATCGCCGCCGTTCCCGATCACTGGCATAAGCAGGTCGTCGTCGATGCGGTGAGCGCGGGCAAGGACATTTACTGCGAAAAGCCGATGTCGCACACTCCCGCCGATGGCCTCGAGATGGTGGCGGCAGAGAAAAAAAGTGAACGCATTGTGCAGATCGGGTCGCAGCGCGTGAGCTCGGCGCTGCTCACCAAAGCGCGGGAACTGGTGCGGGACGGAGCAGTGGGCGATCTCATGATGGTTGAGGCGGTACTCGGCCGTAACGATCCCAACGGCGCCTGGGAATATCCTCCACCGCCGGATCTCTCCCCCCAGAACCTCGATTGGGACACCTGGCAGGGCAACGTTCCCAAACGGGCCTTCGATCCTAATCTTTTCGCCCGCTGGCGGTGCTGGAAAGAATATGGAACGGGCGTGGCCGGGGACCTGCTGGTCCATCTGATCAGTGGCATGCTCTACGTTCTTTCGATCAGTGAGCCTCCCCGGCGGGCCATGGCTGCCGGCGGGATCCTGCGCTGGAATGACGGCCGCAATATGCCGGACGTGCACAACACGATTTTTGAATACGGCAAAATTCCGGTCGTCATGAGGCTCAATCTGGGCACGGAGATTCCCGAGAGCTACCGATTTATGGGTTCGAAGGGCCTGCTCGATATCTCCTCCGAGCAGCTGATCCTTACGCCGCAATCGGGCAAGGACGAAGCCCCAAGCTGGTACGCGAACAGCTTTCCCCGACCCTTGCGCGAAGCTTACGCCAAGAATTGGCACGAGCAGCATGATCCCGCTTTAGGCCACGAGCCTATCCGCCAAGCGAGCATTTTCCGCAGCGTGGACTATAACGAGGTGAAACCTCACCTGTGGAACTTCTTTCAGGCGGTGAAAACCCGGCAGCCGGTGGTTGAGAATGCCGTATTCGGGCACAACGCCGCCCTGGCCTGCCACATGGCGAATGAATCCTATTTTCGACACAGCGCCGTGTACTGGGACGAGCATTCGAAGATGATCAAGAGCTAACGTTCAGGGGTAAGCGAGGCGGGATCCGGAAGTTGGGGGCCAATGACGGGTGCTGGGGTCTTGCCCACGCCCGTAACCCGATAGTCCCGGTAATCGACGGTAAGCATTGCCATTCCCCCCATGCGTATATGGCTGATCGAGCGGCTGTGCTCGATAAACCAGAAGTCGCCGATTCTTTCCCAGTTCGAAAAGATCTCGGTGTCCTTGATCCAGAACGAGGGCGACTTTACCGGCCGGCCCTGCATGCGTACCAAGGCAAAGTCGCGGGCGTCGACCCAGATTTTCCCCCGGTAGAGGAACTTGTTGTCCTGGCGAGGCTGTACCTCGAGCAGGTAGCAGGACTCGCATCCCGGGCTTGGGTCCATGCCCAGAGAACGGAAGCGGTAATTTTCAGGACTCAGCTCGATTTGCTTCTGATTGCGAAAGGCTTCCCGCTCGCTGTCGAGCAGTTTTAAGAGCACGCGATTCAAAAGCAGCTTCGACCCGGTCTCGGAGACGATTGTAAAATTCCTCTCCTCCGGCGCCCGATAGCTTGCCGCGACCTGCATCGTGGCCTCCCGCGTCCCCAGCAGTCCTCGGTATTCAAGCCGATAGAGTCGGGTGTCGCGATACGCACGCAGCTCGGCCGCCCGGCGGGCACTTGCGGCCATCAGTTTTTCAATCACCACGTCGGCCGCAAGCGCTGGCGAATTCGATCCGAGATCGAGCGCCGGAAGCCCCCTGCCCGGCTGCCACTCGGCCGGGGGATCGGCCGGCCCGGGAGAGCGGCCGGGCGCAGGATTCCTGCTTGCACTCTGGGCCGGGCAATTGCCGGAGACAAGGAGCGCGAAAACGACCAGAGCCGAAAACGCAGTCCCCGCCTGTTCAGAGGGGAGAAAGTTCATCTTCTCGCTCCCTGCTCGCCTCCGGACCTTCGCGCTCAAACCTCTTTTCCAGAAACCTGCGCGCCAGATCCTTTCCGCCGAGTCCGAATGCCAGGGCGAGCCCCAACATGAGCGCGCCGAAGGTCAGGCTGAAGGCAACAATTACGGTTCGCGAGCTGATCCGCAGCTCCTCAAAGGCCATTGAGCCGACGAATAGAATGATCATCGCCCGTACCGCCAGGCTGATCAGGCGGGGGGAGGGCAGATCGGCATTGACTCCGCTCAGCAAGGCCGCGCGGGAAAAAAAGCTGGCCGCCAGCAGCCCGAAGAAAAGAATAAACAGGGCTGCAAACAAGCGAGGCAGGAACCCGAAAAAGCTGGCAACATGCTCCTCGATCCCGACCACCCCCAGCACGCTGACACCGAGAAGAATGAATCCCAGCCAGGCTACCCAGAAAACGAAACGGCTCACCAGCTCCGTCGAGGAAGGCAAAGCGGTACCGCGCAGCAGTTGCGGCGCCCCCGTGTGCTCAAAGAGCTTGTCAAAACGGGCGATCTTCAGAACACTTCGCAGCAGGGTTTTCAGCACGAACGCGATCACCCAGCCCACCACCACAATGACCAACATCTCCAGAAAACGAGGCACGAAGCGCGCGACACTTCGCAGAATCTCGTCGAGCGTTCTGACCAGTTCTGAGATAAAGCTTTGCCACATAAGACCTCACTTCCTCTCGTCCCAGATTTCCACCAGATACGGTTTTTCGCCTTCGAACGTGTGACACAATGACTCGATGTTGTTCTCTACTTCCTCCGCCGAGGCCTCGCGGGTTTCGGTCAGGAACGTATAGGCGCGCCCCCGGAACAAAGGCACCAGGGCCTGCACGATGTGATCGCGCCCGATCACCGCCTTGTGGTAGGCGGCCGAGAACTCATAAACCGTGCGGGCCCAAAGCTCTGCCGGATAAACGAAAGTCTCTTCCGACAGCGCCGCCAGACGCTTCAATTCGTTGTGGGTGGCAGAGGACAAAATGGACAAAAAGACGGGCTCCAGCTCAGAGATCCCGAACACGAACATCTGGTGCAGCCGCTTGCGGTTCAAGCGCAGGGGTTCGAGGCTCACTGCCGGCTGGCAGCCGACGCAGGGCGCCTCGAGTGTCTCCTGCGGGGATCGCCAGAACGACGCGTAGCAGTCCATCGAACAAAACAGAACGCCGGCGGTCTCGCGCATGGCGTTCACCAGGTCGGAGCGCGGATTTTCGAGCCGCGCCTTGGTGCCGAGAAATGCCTGCACCAGCTTAAGCCGGCTGACGACGGCCCACAGTGTCAGCCACAGCTCCGTGCCACGGCGGCCCTCTTCCTGTGCCCACACACTTTGCGCGAGAAACTGCCCGGCGGTAGAGCCGGAAAATGCGAAATCCGCCGGATAAGGCTCGCGAATTTTCGAGGCATAGAGGGCACGGGCGATCGGATAGACGAGGTTGCGAATGAGGAGACCGTCGAACTTGTGCCGCCGGTAGACAGGAAGAACCAGGTCTTTGCCCTCAAACACCGGGCGCAACAGGCGCTCGACCCACTCCGGCTCAATGGTGGTCGATTCCGGGGAGACTACGGCGCAGGCTTTGGCCTGGAGCAGGTCAGCAGCGGCCACGATCGTATGCAGCGCGACCCCGCTCGCCGGCCCTCCTTCATATTGCGTGCTGATGCTGTGCAGGGTACGGAGGGCGTGGACATCGGCGCTGACACTCAGGTCGCTGATCGAGGCCGCCCGCACCAGATCCTGAGTGCCGTCCCGCGATCCCCCGTCGGCATTGATGATCACCGAGCGGGCCCGGGGAAAGTAAGTCAGCAGACCGGCGCGTAGTGCCTGAACAACCTTCCCGATGGTTTGCCCGTCGTTGTAACTGGGTACAGCGACGAGAATATCCACTTCGCCGACATTCATCAGCTCGCGGATAAAATCGTCCGACAATATGCTCTCTTCTGGCAACTCGAGCTCCTCGGTTTGCCGGCAAGCGGCCGGTATTCGGACATGAAGAGAGCGCAGCAGCCATCCGCGGCAAAACGACTCAGCTACACTCTTCTCAACCTGAACCAATAAAACTGATACGGTCCCAAGGTCAACAGATAGGGCAGCCCTCCGATGCGCGGAAATATGTTCCGACCAAACATCTCAATGAGAATGTTGCCTCGATAAGCGCTGAGGTCGAGTTCCACCGCCTGCGCCGCGCTGGAAAGGTTGTTCACGATCAGAATGGTCTCATTCCCCAGCTTGCGCACATAGGCAAGCACCCTGTGATTGGCAGGATAGAGGAATTCAATCGACCCCCGCCCGAATACGGCGCTCGATTTGCGGATGCGAATCAGGCGTTTCATCCAGGAGAGCAGGGAGTGATCGAACCGCTTCTGCGACTGCACGTTGATGGCTTGATATCCGTAGACCGGGTTCAACATCAGGGGTGAATAGAGGGCCTCGGGATCGGCGGTCGAAAACCCTCCGTTCCAGCCGCCATCCCACTGCATGGGCGTGCGCACCCCGTTGCGGTCGCCCAGGTTCACGTTGTCCCCCATGCCGATCTCGTCCCCATAATAGATGATGGGGGTCCCTGGAAACGACATCAACATGCCATTCATCAGCTCGATACGGCGACGATCGTTGTCGAGCAGAGGCGCGAGCCGCCGGCGAATGCCTAGGTTCAGGCGCATGGCCTTGTCCTTGGCATACTCGTCGTACATGTAGTCCCGCTCCATGTCGGTCACCATTTCAAGCGTCAGCTCGTCATGGTTACGCAAAAACAGGCACCACTGGCAAACGTCAGGAATCGCGGGCGTCTGCTTGAGAATCTCCGTTACCGGCTTGCGGTCCTCGAGCTTCAAGGCCATGAACATTCGCGGCATCAGGGGAAAATGGAAGGCCATGTGGAACTCGTCGCCCTCGGCAAAGTAAGCCCGCAGATCGGCCGGCCACTGGTTTGCCTCCGCCAGCAGCATGCGTCCGGAGAATTCGCTGTCCAGGCGAGCCCGTAGTTCCTTCATCACGGCGTGGGTCTCGGGAATATTCTCGCAATTGGTGCCTTCGCGCTCTACCAGGTATGGCACCGCGTCCAGGCGGAAGGCGTCCACCCCCATTTCCAGCCAGAACTTCATAACGCTCCACATCTCTTCCCGAACCTGGGGGTTGTCGTAGTTGAGATCAGGCT
>JAFAWX010000100.1 GCA_019241535.1 Acidobacteriota bacterium
GTACAGCCTGACATAATTGTGCGACTGCCGGCCGGACCAGACGAGGCCCCAATGCTGGCCGGCAACTTCAAAGCCGTCGCAATAGGGGCAGGGCACGATGGAGGTGCCCCAGCCTTCGGCAAAGCCCGGAACATCAGGCATCTGATCAGCGACGCCATAGCTCAGGATCAGGCGGCGCGCCCCAAGGCTTTCGCCATCGCCAGTGAGGACGGAGAAATCGTCGATGGCGCCGGAGATGCTGTCGGCGCGGGCATTGACCAGCCTGATCGTGGGATAGCGCGCCAGCTGCTGCCGCGCCTCTGCCAGGATTTCCAGCGGCGGCTTGTGATCGTGGCCGAGCAGGCCATGCGAGCGGCCAGCGAAGCGGTTGCGCGGCAGGCCGGTATCGAGAACGGTGACCTTGCGGCGGGCACGGCCGAGCTGCAGGGCGCCAACGAGACCGGCAAAGCTGCCGCCGATGATGATGACGTCATCCATGGTGATAAGCTCCTTGTTGTGGATGGAGGGGGTTGGGCTGGGCCTGGCGCGAAATATCGTCCAGCGATACACGCTCGAGACGGGCGAGCAGGGCTTCGGCATTGACGAGAAAGTCGCCCATCACTGTTTTGGCCGGCCGGACAATGCCGCATTCGATAACGCCAGGTGGCCTGGGGGACAGGTTGAAATCCACCAGGTGGTTTGCACGCTCCCGGTCGGACCGGCTGGCGGGTTTTACGCTCTCAATCTCACGGCCGTTGAAGAGGGCATAGACACGTCTTAAGAGTTCCACGTCATTCGACATTAGAATCCCTCCGTCCATCCCGCCTCCGGTATTGGGCATCCGCCGAGCACGTTTTAGTTCCGAGTTGGCCGTTCTTGGCGAGCTGTTTGCAAAAGCATCAACCTGAACCAGCGTGGGATCAAGCGACACTCAGTTTACTTCGTGACGGCACTAAAACCTTGGCTCGAACCAGTAGTCGAAATGCCAATCCATGCGTGATCAGAAGAAGCGGGACATAGGCTGCCAAGATAAAATAACCAGCTCCTAACAAGCCCGGGTTAGCTGGAAGTGATATGCGGCCGCCCTGGTAAAAAGCGAAGAACAAGTCCGCCGCTCCGAAGGTATTGAAAATCCACGTCAGCACAGTTCCACTGCGGGTTGCAGGGTAGCCAGCGCGAGCAAAGCGAGAGCGGCGGTTATGAAATCACCGTAAGCTACCGGTTGGGCGAACGTGGCATGTAACTCTGGAGAGACAACGCCGGGCATCAGAAATGCTAATCCCAGGAACCTGAACGCATGCAACAGTAGGATAGGCTTGAGATTCTCGGGGTTCGGGCGTTCTCTTAGCGCCGGCCAAATGTATTGCCACGCCACTATTCCCCAGACAGACAAGCCGAACGCTACACTGATTCCGAACAAAACTGCAGACGGCATGATCGATCCTTTTTGGCGGGCCTTCCTGAATGACCGCCTCAAAATGTGTTTCCCCGAGAAGACTCACTGAAACGCTGCTGGTTCAATGCCTTCAGCGGCATCAGGCGGCCCACCGGAATGTATTGGTGATCCATCAAATGTTCCTTCGCGAGCGGCAGCGTTTCCATCAGTGCTCGTGCCTCATCTTCCGTCTTCGTATCGACCAGGAAGACGACACCTTTGCCATCGCCGCGCGAATACCACTCGCGGATCTTCCCGTCGAGGTAAAGCCGCGCCGTTGCCTGAATTTCTTCCGGTATCACGGCCATGATTTGTTGAGGGGTTACGCCCTGCTTGGGAGTCAGTATGACCAGCACAGCGGTGGTTTTAGGGATTGCCGCGTTGGGCACCCCTGAGCCGGCTCCGGTCTGTAGATTGCGCGACGACTGCCGCGGGAATCGCTGCCATAAGGAAAGAGACCATGAAGTGCATCCAATTCTCTCTCGATTGGTTGATATCGGGTTTAAGTCATAAGAGTACATACGTACTCTTTAGGATCAAAAAAATTACTACTCAGCGAAGCAGTTTATGAAAAACTTCCTCGCTTCCCTCAGGATCTGCTCACGCCGTTCGGGATCCGAGCTGACGCGGGCCATCATCAACACTCCCGCCATGCTGGGGAATAACAACCTGATCTTCGCCTGTTTCTCTTCTCGGGTTTGACCAGGCATGAATGGCAGGAACCGCTCGCGATATTCGTCCAACAACGCTTCTATCCTTCTACGCACGGCTATCGGTTTCCGGGCCAGCTCCGGCCCCAGGGCGGCGCGCACGCAGCCGGTGCCCGGCGAATTCAAGTGGCCCATGCTTAGATAGCGCTCGATGATCGTCCGCAGAGCCTCACCTTCAGGCGCCGACTTTGCAACCTCCACCATACCTCTTCCCGTCTCATCGAGCGCCCGCGCCACGGCTTCGACAAACAGGTCGTCCTTGCTCTTGAAGTGCCGGTAGAACCCCCCTTTTTTCAAACCCACCTTCGTCATCACCGTCCCGATGCCGCTGGCGTCCGCGCCGCGCTCGCGGAAAGAGCGAGCAGCCATGGAAAGAATCTTCTCGTGGCTCTGCGCTTTATGTTCCGGCGAGTATCGCATGACGGTAAGAGTACGACGGTACTCCCACGCTTGTCAAGGCCGACAGTTTTATTTGTTTTTTCTGAATCTGTCAGATTACATCTATAATCCAACAATACCGTATGCGTTACGAACGAGACCATAAGGCCAGGACGCACGAGCGGATCGTCAAGAACGCTTCTCGGCAGTTTCGGGCGAAAGGTCTGAATGGACCTGGTGTGATCAAGCTCATGAAATCATCGGGGCTCACCCATGGTGGCTTTTACAAGCATTTCAAAAGCAAGGACGACTTGCTGGTTGAGGCCATTGAGGAGAGCGTTCGCGAAATCGGTGTACAGCTAATCGACTGGGCGAAGCAAGCCAGTCCTGGGGGAGCGTGGAAGGAGCTGGTAAAGAAATATCTCTCGATCGAGCATTGCGAACATGCAGAGATCGGTTGTCCGATGGCCGCGCTAGCTCCTGACATCGCGCGGACAGCTCCTTCCGTAAGAAAAAGGATTCATGGAAGTATGGAAGCCTATCGCAAGCAAATGGTGGAATTCATGCCGGGACAGAATGTGGCTGAAAGAGAAAAGAATTTCACTCTTATATTCACCGCCATGGTGGGCGCTCTATCGCTCGCCCGCACCATCTCGACTATCGAAGACAAACAAAGAGTTCTAGCCCTGGTTCGCAATCACTTGCTCGCCGGTTTCTGATTTTTTTTGTGCATCCGTAGGATTACGCTAATAATCCTATATCACATCTTTAAGAGCGAACATTGGTTTTATGGCAGGGCGCATATCAATTATGGACACGATCTCAGTAGTCGAAGTCAGTAGGCAGAGTCGAAGACCGCAAGCCAGTCAGGCATCCGCCTCCGAGAAGCCGAGCGCCAACGCGATGAACTGGCTAGCCCTAAGCATGCTGACCGGGGATCGAGCGAAGTACATCGGACTCATCTTTGCGATTTCTTTCAGCTCATTCTTGATCACCCAGCAGGCATCGATCTTCGCTGGCCTGATGGACCGGACGCGTTCGCAGATTCAAGACGTGACTGATGCAGACATCTGGGTCATGGATCCCGCAACCCAGTACGTCGATGAAGTTTATGCGCTCAAGGACAGCGATCTCGGCGTTGTGCGCGGGGTTCCTGGCGTCCGCTGGGCGGTGCCGTTTTTCAAGGGACAGCCGCGAGCGAAAGCCCCTGATGGCAAATTCCGAGTGGCAATCCTCCTCGGGCTCGACGATGCTTCACTCGCAGGAGCTCCTGAGCCGCGGAGAATGGTCCTCGGAAACGTCGAAAGCTTGCGCGATCCCGACGCGGTTTTGATCGATATCCCCGGCTATCACTTCTTCTTCCCCGGGCAGCCGCTCGAATTGGGTAAGACACTGGAGATGAACGATCACCGGGCGAAGATTGTCGGAATCGTCGATGCTTCCCCTCCATTCACCAGCTTTCCGGTTTTCTACACCCGCTACAGTCAGGCGCTCAATTACGTAGGCCAGGAGCGGAAGCTTCTCTCTTTCATTCTGGTGAAAGCCGCGCCGGGTGTTTCGCACAAGGAGCTCACCAAACGAATTCAGGCCGCCACAGGAT
>JAFAWX010000375.1 GCA_019241535.1 Acidobacteriota bacterium
TGAATCTGGCCTTCGCGCAGCGCCTCCGCCGGGAGTTTATTACCCGCGGCGTCGTTGTCCAATTAGTCCGCGAGGAAGATACCGCCGTTTCGTGCGACCAGCGCGCGGCCCTGGCGAATGCCGTTCGGCCGACCCTTTATATAGCAATCCACTCTGCGTCTCTGGGGAGCGGCGTGACCATCTTCAGTGCCCTGCTACGCAGCAGCGAGGAGAGCAGCCGAGGACCATTTCTCGACTGGGACACAGCGCAGTCCGCTTCGATTGAGCATAGCAAGCTGCTCGGCGACCTGATCGCAAGATCCATTCATCAGGCCGGCTTGCCAGTCCGTGTGCTGCCGGCGCCGCTTCGGCCCTTGGACAATGTCGCCCTACCCGCTCTGGCCATCGAGATCGCTCCCACCGCCGGCGATATCTGGCAGCTTGTCTCCCCCGAGTACCAGCAGATCATTGCAACCGCCGTAGCCAACGCGGTAGCCGGGGCATTGCCGTCGATTCACGGACCACGGGGACCAACCCGATGATCCCCCGCCATCTTGTCTTTCTCACAGTGCTGCTGTTTTCTCTTGCCCTGGTGATGTCGATCTACGTATGGGAACTCGAGCGTCGTGAAGCCCGAAAACCTCCACCGGCGCGAGCGGCCGAACATGTGAGCCCGCCTTCTTCCGGCCCGCTCGAGGAGGCAACCGTCTGGGTCCCCGACGAAAGCCGTGGGCAGCTGCATGCTGCAAAGATTTCGCTGCCCCTAAATTCGATCCGCCAGCAGAAGGCGGGAGAATTGATGCGCGCGTTGATAGCCATGTATGCGAAAAAAGACTCAGCCCGTGCACTGGCTGCCGGCGCCGAGGTACATGATATCTATCTGGTCGATCCCGGCCTTGCGGTGCTCGACCTGAATGCCGCCTTTGTGAACACCCAGACATCGGGCATTCTGGCCGAAGAGCTGACCGTCTTATCGATCGTTCAGACACTGGCCTCCAATATCTCGGGGATTGCGCGGGTGAAGATTCTCGTGGACGGCAAAGAACGCGAAACCTTGGCTGGCCATCTGGATCTTACGGGCTTCTACGATGCCGCCCAAGTTGCGGAACTCGCCGGACAGTTAACCGCGCAGTGAACCAGAATCCCATGCGTCTGCTTCTCATCGGTGGAAACGGCTTCATCGGTTCGCCTCTCGCCGACGAGCTCTGTGCGGCCGGTCATCGAGTATGCATCTTTCATCGCGGCCACCATGCTTTGCGCGGATCCCACCCGGTAGAGGAGATCTTAGGAGACCGCAATCGGCTTGCGAGCTCCCGGGATCGCCTTGAGGAGTTCCGGCCGGACGTAATCGTCGACTTGATCTTGAGTTCGGGTGAGCAGGCACGCGAGCTGGTCGAGGTTGCGGGCGCCCTTGCCGCTCGAGTCACTGCCCTTAGCAGCATGGACGTTTATCGTGCTTGGGGCGTACTGCAGGGCGTTGAAAACGGCCCGCTTGCTTCCCTTCCCCTGACCGAAGACTCTCCCCTGCGCACCACGCGTGCGCTTTACTCGCCTGAATCGATCGAGGCGATGCGCGGCACCTTCAACTGGCTCGACCAAAAATACGACAAGATTTCAGTCGAGGAGGCGATCCTCGGCGATGCGGCGGTGTCGGGAACGATCTTGCGCTTGCCCATGATGTACGGCGTCCAGGATCCGCTCACGCGATTTCTGCCGATAACAAAGCGCATCGCCGATGGCCGATCTCGAATCCTTCTTTCCGCCGAGTACGCCGCCTGGCGCGGACCGCGAGGCTATTGCGACAACGTGGCACACGCGATTGCGCTCGCCGCCCTCAGCGATCGCGCGGCCGGCCGGATCTACAACGTATGCGACGAACCCTGTTTGTCTGAACTGGAATGGCGGACGCGGATTGCAAAGCAGGCAAACTGGGGTGGCAAGTTCGTAGTCCTGGAGAGTGCGGAGATGCCAAAACACCTCGTCGTGCCCGGCAATCTCAAGCAGCATGTAGTCGCAAGTTCCCAGCGCATTCGCAACGAGCTCGGCTACGTGGAACCGGTCGGTAGCGATGAAGCCATTCGGCGCACGATAGCGTGGCAGCAGACAAGCCTGTCAAAAATAGATCCGCGGCAGTTTGATTACGCCGCCGAAGATGCGGCGCTCTCTCGCACGCCTGACCGGGGCTGAAGCCCTTACCTCCGATATCGGCCGAAGCGAGCGGTCCCGGTGTCCAGCTTCGAACGGTTGCTGCTAAAATTCCCCGAATGTTCTACCGCTCAGACAATCGCGCGCCCAACCAGATGCGACCGGTAAAAATCATTCCCGATTATCTATCGACCGCTGAAGGTTCGAGTCTGATCGAGGTCGGCAATACCAGGGTAATCTGCACCGCTTCGGTGGATGAAAGCGTTCCCGTGTTCCTGCGCAACACTGGCCGGGGATGGGTAACGGCGGAATACGGAATGCTCCCACGTTCCACACTAACGCGCACACCGCGCGAGTCGACACGCGGGCGGGTAGGCGGGCGCACCCACGAAATCCAGAGGCTGATCGGGCGATCCTTGCGGGCGGTGGTCGATCTGGAACGCCTGGGAGAGCGAACCATTTTGGTCGACTGCGACGTCATTCAGGCCGATGGGGGAACGCGTACGGCGGCAATTACCGGGGCGTTTGTCGCCCTGGGGACAGCGCTTGCGAAGTTGTTCGAGGCCGGCAGCATCAAGTCTGTGCCGCTTAGGGATTTTGTCGCCGCCGTGAGCGTAGGCATCGTAGATGGCGAGCCGCTGCTCGATCTCTGCTATGAAGAAGACTCCCGTGCCGATGTCGACATGAATCTGGTTATGACTGCGAGTAATAAGTTCGTCGAAGTGCAGGCCACGGCGGAACACCAGGTGTTTGATAACCGGCAGCTGGAATCTCTGACGGCTTTGGGGCGCGAGGGCTTGCAGTCCTTGTTTCGGCAACAGCAGGCTCTCCTCGGCAGCCTCGGCCCGCCTCAACCGTCAGCCCGGCGATAGGGTGGTCGTCCCTTTTCCCCACCGCGAACTCTCGTTTGCAGGTGCTCGGCAAACAATGCTGAAGACGACCGAGTCATGGGATTGGATTGACGGACGATCTCTGCTTGCTCTTCATCCTCCGGTCTCGTGGTGACCTCGCGGTCGATGGTTAGAGAGCTGAGCCGATCTGGAGAGGTCCATTCGAGTGTCGTTGGCAACCGGCGCTTCAGCTCTGTAGAATGGGCGTGCAGCCCGAAGCGGGAGTAACTCAGTGGTAGAGTCACGGCTTCCCAAGCCGTTGGTCGCGGGTTCGATCCCCGTCTCCCGCTCCAACTTCTCCCACGATTACATCTGACTCTGACGATTGCTGAAAGTCGCATGCCAGTGCTTTGAACCCATTTGCGGCATGCTAATCTCAATGACCAATGGCGCTCGTCATTCGCAGATCCCGCATTCACGGCGATGGCGTGTATACGACCGCTGTCATTCGAAAGGGTGCGGCCGTAGTCGAGTACACCGGGCCCCGGCTGACGAATGCCGAAGCCGATGCTCTCTACGAACACTCGCCGCGAACTTATCTGTTCGGCCTGATCAACGGGAGCCGGGTCATTGACGGGGACGGGATAGCCGCCTTTATCAATCACTCCTGCGATCCCAACTGCGAAGCCGACGAGGTCAGGGGGCAGGTTCTGATATTTGCTCGCAGGCGAATTGCGCCCGGAGAGGAGCTTGCCTATGACTACAACCTGTACGACGGGGATCGTCACGATACCGCGGCCTGTTTCTGCGGAGCGAGAAAGTGCCGCGGCAGCATGTATTCGCCAACTGAACTGGCGCGAAGGCAAAAACCCCGCCGTTAGCCCCGAGGGTCGCTAGTCGCCAGTGCAGCAATCATGCCTGAACAGCACAAGCTATCGGCCGAAGGCCTGTTATGCCGATTTCAGGTTTTGCGGGCTCGATGATGCGATCAGGGGGAAATTCGTGTCCTCGCCGCTCGAGCCGGCTGCCCCCACGACCGCCGGTTCTGCCATAAGCACTGCGTTGAGAAAGGCTTCGGCCCAGCTTTGAACGTTATACGTTCGCACGATGTCGCGCAGCAGACGCATGCGCGATCGCTTCTCTTCAAGCGGCATAACGCAGGCCCGGTGAATTGCCTCGGCCACACCTGCGAGATCGTTAGGATTGACGACCACGGCTCCATGCTGGAGTTCGGCGGCCGCTCCGGTAAATTCGCTGATCACCACCACACCACTCTCGTCCACCTGGGCGGCGCAAAATTCCTTAGCAACCAGATTCATTCCGTCCTTAAGGGAAGTGACTAGGACGATGTCGGCGGCGCGGTAGTAAGTTACCAGCTGTTTGCGCGTGAGGCTGCGGTGCATGTAGTGGATGGGTACCCAGCCGCTCTCGGTAAACTCGCCGTTGATCTGGCTCACTAGCAGCTCAACTTCGCGCCGCAACTCCTTGTAATTGGGAATCTCTTCTCTACTGGGCACGACGACCTGCAGCAAGGTCACCCGGTGCCGCAGTTCGGGAAAACGCCGCAAGAGGATGCGAAATGCTTTCAGCCGCTCGGGAATGCCTTTGGTGTAATCCATGCGATCGACACCGAGCACCAGGTACTTGTTGCCCAATTCGTGGCGGAATTGTTGGGCGGCGGCTTCAACGTCATGGCTCGCGGCATGATTGGCGAACTCTTCAAAGGCAATGCTGATGGGAAAGTTTCCCACTCTGGTGCAACGGCCCTCGAGCACCACTTTCGTATGAGACTCGTCGCGTGAGCTCCTGGCTTCCGGAAGTATGCGTTCAATGCAGCTGAGGAAATTGCAGTGGTCGCGATCGGTCTGGAATCCGACCACATCATACTGCAGCAGTGCGCGCAGCACCGGCTTGCGCCAGGGCAGCTTTTCAAAGATATCCGGCGCGGGAAAGGGAATGTGCAAAAAGAAACCTGCCCGCGCCGCCGAGCGAGTTTCGCGGAGATAACGACCCATCAGCATCAGATGATAATCATGCACCCAGACCAGGTCCTTGCCGCTGGCCGCCTCGCCCGCCGCCTGGGCAAACCGGCGGTTGATCCGCTGGTAGACCTCCCAATACTCGGGGTCAAAATCGCACCGCGAGGGCATGTCGTGGAACAGCGGCCAAATGATCTCATTGGCAAAGCCGGAATAGAATTTTGAAACTTCGTCGCGGGACAAGGGCACCGCTTTAAAGCTGAATGTGCGTCCCCGGGAGGCCTTCTCGAGAAGATGCTCGCCGCTTCCCGAATCTACGGCCCCCGCCCAGCCCACCCAGATGCCGTGACAAAAGCGCCAGATGCTGTCGAGCGCGGTGGCTAACCCGCCGGCGCTGCGGGAAAGCCGGGATTGGCCCCCGCGGTGCTTGATCTCGACCGGCAAGCGGTTGGAGACAGTGATCAGACGCCCTTCCAGCAGCTTCATCGCTCTGCTCCACAGGCAGCGATCCAGTCCCGCAGAAAGCGGATCAGGTCTTCGGGAGGCCGCAACCAAACATCCGCCGTGGTCGGCCGGGGTTCGCTGCGGACCAGAATGGCCAGTCCCCGTCCTTTGATGGCACGAAACGCATTCTCGTCTGTCTGATCGTCCCCTAAATAAGCGGCCGCCAGTCCTTTACCGGCTTCCCCAAGCACCGTGGATACCGCGTCCCCTTTGTTTTTTGTAGGCGCACGAAGCTCGAGGCCGCCGTCGAAGGGCATAAGCTGTAAGCCATAATCCTCGACTGCGGAAGCGCAGACCGCGCGCACTTTGGCTTCAATCGCGGCTCTCTCTTCAACCGCCAGCCCCCTCCAGTGGATGGCAATTCCGCCCGGCTTGGTCTCCATGCGTTCTGTCAATCCCGAAGAACGCAAAGACTGATTGGCAATCTGCAGGGCCGTGCGCTGCTCGGCCGGGAGTGAATCCACTTGGTAGGCTCCGTCGGGATGCAGGCGCTCCGCGCCATGGCTCCCCCAAATCTCAGGATGGGGATGGATACCACTCAGGAAGAGCAACTCGGTTGCAGCCCTGCCGCTCACCAGCACCACACGCGTCTGGCAGCGCATGATTTTCGACACCAGTTCAGGGATCTCCCGATAGGGAAAGGCGCGCGTGCGATCCGGGGTGAAAGGCGCCAGGGTTCCATCGTAGTCGAGCAGCAGGATGCGTTCCCGGCTGCGGCGCACCTGCTCGAAAAATGCCGCACACACATCGGGGTGTTCGGACGCCTTCATAGCCCGCTCGCCTTCAGTCGAAAACCTGCGCGTATAGTTCAGACGCTGCACTTAAGCCCTCAACCGTTATTTTCGCGGCTCAAGTTCAAAGCCAGATCGATTTGCGAAGGAGCAGAAGAACCTTCCGTGAACCCGAGGCTCGCCACGCTAAGGGAGCTGAACGAAGCGACGGTTGCCCAGCCAGGGGCAGCCTCAAAAATTATCTACCCGATTCCAGAGAGGAGTCTAGCACGGGAATGAATGTTCCGAGCAGTTGAAAGTACGCCTTCCAATCACCCAGGCCGAAGCCGAAACCGGCCCAGCTCGGCTCGGGTGTAGGCCGCAGCCCGCCCTTATTTGGGCAGGAACGGATGCCCGCCACTCACGTCCAGCGGAACCAGCGCAATGCCAGCGCGAAGGCAATGCCTCCCCACAAAAACATGACCAGCAACCGGCCGCTTTGCCCCGCCAGAGCCGAGCCTTCGAGGATGGTGGCGCGCAAGGCATCATTCAAGGCGGTTAGCGGAAGAAGCTTGATAAAAGGCTGGATCAGGGCCGGGAAGCGCTCATATGAGAAGAACACCCCGGAGAAGATCCACATCGGCATCATGACTACATTGATGAGTCCGCTGACGCTTTCGATTTTCTGGGCGCGGCTGGCAGCGAGCAGACCGAGCCCGCCGAAGGCGACCGCGCCCACGGCCCCGATCAGAAGAATGCTGGCGAACGAACCCAGCACCCGCATGTGGAAGATGAAGACGCCGAAGCCGAGCAGAAGCCCCACCTCGATGACCATAAGGATGAGGCGGCTGCTGGCAAGCGCCATCAGGAAATCCCCACGACGCATGGGGGTGGCAACAAAACGCTTGAGCAGCTTGCGCTGCCGCATGTCGACCAGCGCAAAACCGATGCCCCACATTCCGGAATTCATCAGGTTCATGCCGATCAGGCCGGGAATCAGGAAATCGATATAGCGCGATCCAGGTTCGCTTGACAGGTGCACCGAAGTCTCAAGCACCGGTTTCCGTCCCGCGGCCGTTTGCAGGGCGTCGTCTACCTCCGAATGAGACAGCACGCTCTCAGGACGGGATGGATCGTAATTGTATTGAACCCGATCGTCGGCTAGCGGCTCGACCACTAGATCGTATTTTCCCAGGCGGAGTCCGTCGGCGGCTCGAGCCCTGTCCACGCGTTCGGTGCGGATGGCGGAGCGCTCTCTCGCCTGATCTATGAGCGACAGCACGTGGCTTGTGTAAGGCGTGGAGACAAGGGCGATCGTGGTCCTGTCGGCAGGTTTGTTGCGGAAGGCAAATCCGAGGCCCAGGGCAAGGAGTGGCGGAAAGCCGAAAACCCAGAAAATCACCTCCCTTTCCCGGGCGAGCTCGAGCAGGCGTGCCCCGAGCAGGTGGCGGAAGCCGGCCCAACGGCCGTTCCGCAGAGCGGACCTCGCAAGCGGACGCTTTTTGCTGGCCGGAGACGACGGTTGCGCCACGGTCATGAACTTCGTTCCTCGGTTCTACCAGGACGCCCGCACCCGCGACTGACGTCAGGGCCGACTCTCCCCATCAATCCTCCCTCAAATGGCGGCCTGTCAGGCGAACAAAAACGTCTTCCAGGCTGGCCTGGCGAGTGGTCAAGTGCTCGAGTTGCGCCGATCGCTTCTCGACCACATCGAGCAGCGCCGGAATCGTCTTATGCGGCTCGCGGACCGCCAGGCTCGTCTTGCCGTCATCGCTGCGTACCGAATCAACGCCCGGGAGGGCCCGCCAGAGCGCCGGCTCGTTCCCGCTTCTGTCTGCAAGAGCAAACTCGACCACGTGGTGTCCTCCGAGATCAGCGATCAGAGCGCCAGGCGTCCCTTGGGCGATCACCTGTCCGTGGTCGATGATGGCCAGCCGATGGCAGAGCCGCTCGGCTTCATCCATATAGTGGGTAGTGAGGAGCACCGTGCCGCCCGCGCGCTGAAACTCGCGAATAGTCTCCCACAGCTGCCGCCGGCTCTGCGGATCAAGGCCGGTCGTCGGCTCATCCAGGAAGAGCACTCTAGGCGAGGCTACCAAGGCCGTAGCCACCGCCAGCCGCTGTTTTTGGCCCCCAGAAAGCGTACCGACCAGGGCGTCGGCCTTTTCATTGAGCTCGAGGGCCTCGAGCACATCATCCGGGTGCCGAGGCTCGCAATAGAAGCTGGCGAAGAGCCTGAGCGTCTCCCGCACCGTAAGCTTCTCCGAGAGTCGTGTCTCCTGCAAGGAGATTCCGATTTTTTCCCGCAGTTCGCGGCGATGCTTGTTCCAACTGTGGCCGAGAATGGTAACGTCGCCGGAGCTCGGCTCGAGCAAACCTTCGAGAATTTCGATGGTCGTGGTCTTCCCTGCCCCGTTCGGTCCGAGCAGCCCGAAGCATTCTCCCGCCTCAATTTTCAGATTTAAGCCGCACACGGCTTCGACCCCGCCATCGTAGCTTTTGCGCAGGTCGCAGCACTCAATTACTGCGGGCATGGTCCCGATTGTATCGGAGATGAGAAGCAAGCGGACGCGCCCGACCGGGACGCCACACTACCTGGGAGGTAGGCCCTTGCGCCGTACAAGTGGGTGCTGCGGAACTACACTTTGCTCTTTCGCTCCTAGCGGATGCCAGCCAAAAACGAGAAAAAACTATCCTCGCCCAATTGTCACCCGAGTGCTACAATCCGACGTCGAGGTTTCGGGAAGCTTTTTTGCTCCCTCCTGGCTTCCTCCGCTTGCCAATATGCAAAACGTTTCACATGCTCCCCGTGCCTATATCTCTCCCGATGCCAGCCGTTCCGTTTTTCGCAAAATGAGCCGCCATCTCGACAAATTGGCGGATCATGCCAAGGCGGAAGATGTCCACCGCTTTCGCACCAACAGCCGTCGCGTCGAGGCGCTGATCGCCGATCTCGCTCCCGAGAGCCGCAACAAGCGAAAGCTCCTGAAACTGCTGGCAAAGCTGCGAAAAAGGGCCGGAATGGTACGCGATTTGGACGTGCAGATTGCTTTTCTCAACCAGCTGACGCTGCCCGACCGCCAAAAACACCGTGGGCAGCTGCTCGCAGCTCTCGCCGAAGAACACGCGCAGAGATCCAGGAAGCTCGCGAAATCGCTTACCGCCCGTCGGCTGCGGCAATTGCGCAAGCGCCTCCGCCGAGCGCAGTCGGAGATCACTCTCGACGGCATCGACCCGCTGCGGTTTGCCTTTCGCCACCTTCCCAACCCCGACCAGAACCCGCTCACGGAGAAGACCCTGCACGCATACCGGGTTCATGCCAAGCATGCCCGCTATCTGGCCGAGCTCGCGCCGGACTCTAACCAGGCACGCAGCTTGGTGGCGGAACTGAAACGGGCGCAGGACGAAATCGGCCACTGGCACGACATCCTCAAATTGAGCGAGCGTGCCCGGGAGCTCTTCGGTGACGTGCATGATTCCGCCCTGGTTTCGTTGTTACAGAACATGAGTCGCGCTACGTTTCGCCGCGCCGGCAAGGCCCTGCTGGCCGCGATTGAAGCTGTTTCCCCAATGCGCGACGGCCACCGGCGCACGCCGCCTGTAAGGCCGGCGCCTGAAGAAGTGGTGCGGACGCAAAGCGCCGCTGCCTGAGCTCCTCGCGGCAACCTCTGAGCGCTGCGCTGTACACTGGGGCTCGATGCCCACCTTCGCTGCCGTTGATATTGGATCCAACTCGGTTCGCCTGAAGATTTCCCGGCTGGCTTCTCGCCGGCTGGTTGAAATCCATGAAGACCGCGAGGTCACCCGTCTGGGCGAGGCGGTCTTTCAGAGCGGTTTCCTTTCTCCCGACGCCATTGCGGTCACGGTGAAGGTGCTGCGGCGCTTTCATCGCGCGGCACAGCGGGCGGGCGCCGAGAGCGTCAAGGTGGTGGCGACCAGCGCTCTGCGCGATGCCCGCAACTCCCAGGCTTTTCTCGAATGGGTGCGCTCGGCCACCGGCTGGACGGTGGAGATCATTTCCGGAATCGAAGAGGCCCGGCTCATTCACCTTGGCCTCACCTCCAGTCTGCGCGTGAACTCTTCCCCGGTGTTGATGATGGATCTGGGGGGCGGCAGCTGCGAGCTCACGGTCTCGAAAAGGGGGCATATTCTTGAAACTGTCAGTTTGCCTCTGGGAGCAGTGCGCCTCACCAACGACTTCGTCCATCACGATCCCGCCCGCAAATCCGAGATTCGGCAGCTGCGAGGCCTGATTGCGCGCGAGATCGGACGAGTCAGGCCTCGAATCCTCAAAGCTCACCCCAAAATCGTGATTGCAACCTCGGGAACGGCGGAAGCGCTGGCCCGGGTATGCCGTGAGCTTTACCGCACAAAGAGCCAACGCGGCATGACCGTTTCCCGCCTGCAGATGCGCCGGATTTCGAAGATGCTGACGCGCTTGTCACTCGAGGAGCGCCGCAAGGTGCCGGGCATCGGGGTGCGGCGGGCGGAGATCATCGTCGCCGGGGCCGCGGTTTACAGCGCCCTCCTCGAACACTGCCGGCTGGGCGGCTTTCGGTTCTCTCCTCTCGGGCTGCGCGACGGTCTGCTGGCGCAAATGGCCGCCGAGTACGATCGCGCCACTCGCTCCGGCCAACAAATCGAATCTGAACGCCAGGATTCGCTTCTCGCCGCCGTAGCCCACTATCGCGTGGACCTCGAACATGCCACGCGCGTGCGGGAGTCGGCGATGAAGCTGTTTCACGAGCTGCGCAGCATTCACCGCCTGCCCCCGGAGTACCGAGAATGGATTGGGGCGGCCGCCATGCTGTCGGAAGTGGGCGATTACGTCAACCGCAGCGGGCGTCATCGGCACACCCACTACATCATTTCCCACTCGGAGATTCTCGGCTACACGCCGCAACAGCGCCGGGTGATTGCCGCTATCGCCCGCTACCTGGGAAAATCGCGTCCGGGCTCGGGCGATGGCCCCATCAAGGTGCTGCCACCGTCAGACCAGAAACATATTGCGAAGGCTGCCCTCCTGGTTCGCCTCGCTTGGGCCCTGAATCTCGGCCGCAGCGGTGCGCTCGAGGGCATTCGTGTACGGATGGGGGAAGCCAGCGTGCGGCTGATCCTCACCCATAGAGCACGCATGAGCGTGGATCTGGAACTGTGGGCGGTCGAGAGGGAACGCGCCTATTTCCGGGAGGTCTTCGGTTGTGATTTTTCCGCCGCCGCAGCCTGAATTGCGCGCGCCATTTTGGGTGTGAGCAGCCAGTTCAACGTGGCCGAGCGGCGCGCCGTCTCGGCGCGCGCGACCGCCCCCTTCTTGAAATCGATCAGGGCTTCGCCGGCGGATTGCGAAATCATGCGGGACAGGAAGTCGGTAATGCTGGGATTGTGACCGACGACCATGACCGCTTCCTGCTTGGCATATTTGTCCAGGAGACGGCGAAAATCGGCGAAGGATGCCTCCGGACGCAGGGCGGGCTCGAGCTCCAGCTCGCCTTCGTAGCCGATTTCATTGGCAATCAGCGACGCCGTCTGGGTAGCGCGCTTGAGCGGACTGCTGACGATCAGCTCGGGTTGCACGTTCAGCGCCGCCAGGGCCCGCCCGACAAAACCGCACTGCTCGATGCCGTCAGAATCAAGCGGCCGCTTTTCATCTTTTTTGGGGTTCGTCAGATGCTCGCCGGCACTGGCATGGCGCACAAAATAGATGATCATGAAACTCTACGTTCCTTTCCTGCCGCCGGGCGGCGCGCCGGGGTCTCTCCCCGAACCGGAATAGCCTCAATGGTCTGTTTGCCTTCGGCCAGCGCCACCAGGAAATCCTGGGCGCTGAAGTCCGGCGCTGAGGGCTTGCGCTTGCCTGCCAGGCGTCCCGCCCGCGAGTAAGAGCCGTCCTTCCGCAGCAGGCGCGCCTTCACCGTATCGCCCAGATAAGCAGCCAGAATCTCATGCCGAATGCGGCCGCTCAGCATGGGATCTTTGACCGGAAACATCACTTCCACGCGCTCGTAAAGATTGCGCGGCATCCAATCGGCGCTCGACAAATAGACTTCTTCCTGGCCGCCGTTGGCAAAATAGAAGATGCGGCTGTGCTCGAGGAAGCGGCCGAGAATGCTGCGCACGCGGATGCGGTCGCTGACCCCGCGAACGCCCGGCCGAAGCGCGCACATGCCGCGCACAATGAGGTCGATTTCCACTCCCGCCTGGGATGCGCGGTAGAGCGCGGCGATGACGTTCTTATCCAGCAACGCGTTCATCTTGGCAATGATGCGCGCCGGCCTGCCCACCCGTGCGTGATCCCCTTCGCGGGCAATCAGGTCCAGGCTGTGCTCGGCGATATTCACCGGAGAGACCATCAGAGGGGCATAGCTGGAGTGTTCCGAATAGGCGGTAAGAAAGCTGAAAACATCATGAACCGCGCCGGTGATCTCCGGATCGGCCGTCAGCAGGCTCAAATCGGTGTAAATCCGCGCCGTAGTGGCGTTGTAATTCCCGGTAGCCAGGTGGGCATAGCGGCGGGAAATGCCGTCCGGGTCACGCCGCACGAGCAGCGAAAGTTTGCAGTGGGTCTTCAGGCCCACCAGGCCGTGAAAAACCTGGACTCCGGCGTCTTCCAGGACCCGGGCCCAGCGAATATTCGAAGCTTCGTCGAAGCGCGCTTTCAACTCAACCACGGCCGTCACTTCCTTTTTGGCCGCGGCTTCAATCAGAGCGCGCACGATCATGGAATTTTCACCCGTGCGATAGAGAGTCTGCTTGATGGAAAGCACATTGGCATCCTCCGCGGCAGACTCGATGAACGACACCACGGCGTCGAAGGAATCGAAGGGATGGTGCAACAGGACATCATGGCGGCGCAACTCCGCAAATAAATCCGGCGATTTGGCTGTTAAGCGCAGCTCGCGGGGAACAAAGGGCTTGAACTTCAGCTCCGGGCGGTCGGTCTGTTCGTAAATATTGAATAAGCGCGGCAGGTTCACCGGGCCGTCAACCCGGAAAATCTGCCACGGGTCCAGTTGAAAATTGGTGCGCAGGCGCTCGATGATCTCAGGATCGGCGTCGGCTTCTATTTCTAGCCGCACGGCGTCCCCTTTGCGCCGATTGTGCAGCTCCGTGCGCACGGATTCGAGCAGGCTACGGGCTTCTTCCTCGGCAAGGTAGAGGTTGCTGTTTCGAGTCACGCGAAAGGCGGCCGAGGAAACAATGTCATAGCCGGTGTACATTCGCGAGGCATGAAAAGCGACCAGATCGGCAAGAAAGATGAAGTCAATGGTTCCCTCAGACGGCAAGCGTACCAGCCGCGGCAAGGACCGCGGCACGGTCACCACGCCGGTATAAGTAAGCGAGGAGCGCCGGCGGCGCCGCAGTAAGAAGGCTACGCACAAAGCTTTGTTGATGACTCGGGGAAACGGGTGGGCCGGATCTACCGTGACCGGGGTAAGCAGAAGATCTAGCTCCCGCTCACAGTAGTCTTCGACGAAGGCGCGGGCATTCTCGTCGAGTTCCGGCAGTCCGAGGACGCGAATATCCTTCGTCGAGAGTTGCGGTCGCAATTGTTCGTTCCAGCAGCGGTACTGCTCGGCTACAAAGGTCTGGACCTCCTCAGAAACCGCGTCCCGCTCTTCAACCAGGGTCAGACCGTCGGGTCCGGCTTCGGTGTAGCCATCTTCGATTTGCTGTACCAATCCCGCCACCCGCACCTCGAAGAACTCGTCCAGGTTGCTGGCGCTGATAGAGAGAAACTTCAGACGCTCGAGCAGAGGATTGGTCTCATCCTGCGCCTCTTCGAGTACCCGCCGGTTAAACTGCAGCCAGGAGAGTTCGCGGTTGATGTAGTAGGCCGGATTGTCCACCGAGACGCGAGCCATGACGGATAAAAAGGGGAGCGCCGCAGACAGAATCGGCCGCCCGGTGGCCAGGGCGGGGCCATCTCCAGTATAAAGCAGAGCCTTGGCTCAAGTTTCAATTGGCTCAAGTTTCAAAAGGACGCAGCTGCCGAAAGGAAAGGGGGAATTGATTCCGCGCGCTCCGCCATTCAGCGGCCGGCATCAAGGGTCGCGATCTCGCGGGCAAACAGAGGATTTGCCGGGAACTGGTCGCGGAGGCCCCCGAGCAGCTGGCGTGCGCGCGGTTTGTCATGTTCGCGCACATAGGCGATTGCCAGCAGAATGTCGGCGAATGGACGAAGATAATGGCCCCGCTCAGACACCAGCGTCAACTCCTGGATTCCCTGCTGCCGGTCGCCCGAAATTCCGCCTAAGTGCACCAGCCAGCGCACCGGCAACGCCATGCTTCCGATCAGGTATTTACTGATCCCGCTGGCGATATGGGCATCGTAGCAACCGGGGTCGACTGCCAGGGTCTTTTCCGCCCAGATAGTTGACTGTTTCGTATAGCGCAAAGAAGCCAGGTTGCGCTTTTCAATCAACGCCGCATAATCTGCCTCGAGGCCATTGCTTAGGGCTAAGGCAAAGAGCGCATCTCTATCCTGCGGGTTTTTTGCCAGCCGTGCCCCGGCCAATCGCTCGGCCCGATCAAGGGCCAGGCTAAAACGTTCGCGAGCCGCCGGGTCGGGGCTGAGTCTGGGGCGATTTTCAAACTCTCTGTCATTTACAAAAAACTGCGACTCCAGAACTCCCAGGCGCTCGAATTGCGAGAACAGCAGCCCGGCGGCATCGGCCGTCGGTGCTATGGGATCGTCGGGATGGTTCCGCTCCCAGTCGGCGAAAATGGCGTGCGCCGCCGCAAAATCCAGGTTATAGAGCAGCTGAAAACCGTGGTCGAGCGGGGGAAGGGCAGCACCGCCGAAGCTCGGATGTGCCATAGCGCAGCTCAATGTGGCAAGCGCAACCAGATATCTCGGTAATCGGCCTCCAGGTCGCATATTGGGGGTCTAAAGTATAGATGCGCTCGGCCCCGCCATGGTGGTCGGCTTTGTAAAGCCCGTGTAAAACGTGGAACACTACGGCTGGTGTACCGCTAAGCTCAGCAAGCCCAAAGATGTCGGGCGCTGCGATTGTTTGACCCGCTTGGCTCGGTCTGCTAACGTCTAACGTTCCTTTCGGCCGCGAATCTACTGCGGCTTGCGACCATGAAGCGGCCGGCCGCAAGAACAGAATCGAGTCTCTGCGATGGCCATCAAGTTTCGCGGGGTGGATTTCATCGAGTTCGACACTCTTCTCAGCGGCGAGGAGCGGCTGGTCCGCGACACCACCCGCCGCTTCATTGAAGACAACCTGATCCCTATTATCGAGGAGTGCAACCGCGCCGGTCGCTTTCCCCGCGAGCTGGTCAAACCCATGGCCGAACTCGGGTTTTTTGGTGCCACGATCAAAGGCTACGGTTGCGCCGAGATGTCGAACGTGGAGTACGGTCTGGTGATGCAGGAGCTGGAGCGCGGCGACTCCGGCGTGCGGTCGTTCGTGAGCGTGCAGTCGGCCCTGGTTATGTATCCCATTTACGCCTTTGGCAGCGAGGAGCAGAAGCAAACCTGGCTACCCGCGCTGCAGAAGGGCGATAAGCTCGGCTGCTTCGGCCTGACCGAGCCCGACTTCGGCTCTAATCCGGGAGGAATGAGGACACGCGCGCGCAAGTCCGGCAACGAATACCTATTGAACGGCGAAAAGATGTGGATCACCTCGGGTTCGATCGCCGATATAGCCATCGTATGGGCGAAGGTTGAAGAGGAAGAGAACCGAATTCGCGGATTTCTGGTCGAGACCGATCGTCCCGGTTTCCGCGCTGAAGACATCCACGGGAAGTGGTCGCTCCGCGCCTCGGTCACTTCGAGCCTTTCACTGCAGGAGGTTCGGGTGCCGGCGGCAAACTTGCTGCCCAAAACCGACGCGCTGAAGTCTCCGCTCATGTGCCTCAACCAGGCGCGCTACGGAATTGCCTGGGGCGCCGTGGGCGCGGCTATGGCCTGCTATGACTGCGCTCTGCAATATGCCCTCTTCCGCAAGCAGTTTCATGATCAGCCCATTGCCTCGCACCAGCTGGTGCAGGAGAAGCTAGCATGGATGATTAGCGAAATCAGCAAGGCGCAGCTGCTGGCGTTGCAGGTCGGCCGGCTCAAAGATCAGGGCAAGCTCGGTTACCAGCACGTTTCCATGGCCAAGCGCAACAACGTCTGGATGGCACTGGAATGCGCGCGCATGTCCCGCGATATCCTGGGCGCGAACGGCGTAGCCGATGAATATCCCATCTTCCGACACATGGCCAACCTCGAGTCGGTAAAGACCTACGAAGGCACCCACGACATTCATACCTTGATCATCGGGCAGAACGTGACCGGGATGGATGCTTTCTAGATTGGTGTTCCGAGTGCCCGCTGGCGCGCAGGTCCCCCGAGAAAGAACCCCGTTTTTTATTGTTTCCCCTGCCCCCCTGCGCTAGTCTTATTTTGCTCTCGCGATTCCCCCCTTCCTTTCTTCCCTTACATTGATCTGCTCAGGATGTGCATGTCAGGTGCCAGATGCTGGATTAAGGACCGGTTACCCACAACATATGGTGTTTTGCTACTTGACCCGGGCTCAATTTCATCGTTACAGTAGCTCTAATTTGTGCCCGCCCAATCCTGCCGTGGACGGTTCTGGTTAGTGGTCAACGTGGGGAGCATCCGATTGGTAAACCCGCAAGGGCGGAGGCATCTGACCAATCCTTTGAAGGGCTCAGGGGGTCTGGACGGAAACTCCGAGCACATGACAGTAGCTGAGAGCGGCAGGGCAAGGAGTCGCACGTTGCTCAAACTTAAGAAGCTTCACATTCTCGGATTCAAGTCTTTTTGCGATCGTACTGAGCTCCGTTTCCATGGCGACGGGGTTGCGGCCATTGTTGGGCCGAACGGGTGCGGCAAATCGAACATTGCCGACGCCATCTCGTGGGTTCTCGGGGAGCAGTCGGCAAAGACTTTGCGCGGCTCGCGCATGGAAGATGTCATCTTTGCCGGCACTCACGGCCGCAAGCCCACCGGCATGGCGGAAGTATCACTAACCCTGATCAATCCCGCGCTCTATGATGGCACCGACAAGAATGATCCCACGGTGCTCGAAGTCGAGGAGGACATGCCGGCCGAGGACTGGGAAGAAGCTGAGATTCTGGCGCGCGCGGCCGAGGAAACCGAACGCCTGGTGACAGAAGCCCAGCCGGGACGGACGCAGGAAACAGAAGAAGAGATAGAAGCTGGCCTCGCGGACCAGGCCCGCGAGGTGGTGCTGAAAATTCGTCGCCGCAAGTTTCAGCAGCAGTTTCGCACCGGGGAAATTGTCGTCACTCGCCGTTTGTTTCGCAGCGGCGATAGTGAGTACCTGCTGAATGGGAAGCTATGCCGCTTGCGCGATATTCAGGAGATGTTTATGGGCACGGGCCTCGGCCCGGAGTCGTATGCGCTGATCGAACAGGGACGCATCGGGCAAATCCTCAGCAGCCGCCCGACGGACCGGCGAGCCATCATTGAAGAGGCGGCGGGAGTTACCAAGTTCAAGACCAAGAAACGATTGGCCGAGGCGCGGCTGGAGGATTCGAAACAGAACCTGGCGCGAGTAAATGACATCTTCGAGGAGGTTACCCGGCAGACGAATTCACTTAAGCGGCAAGCCGCGAAGGCCGAACGCTACGCGCGCTTGCGGGACGAGATGCGGGCAAAACTTCAGGTGGTATTAGCCAGTAAGTTTGCCCAGCTGGAAGAGCAAAGCGCGGAACTCGATCAAAAGATCACTGCCGCCCGGGAGGAGATTCGCTCGCGCAGCGATGCCGTCGCCGAACTGGAGCGGGAAGCTGGCGAGCGCACCCAGCGGGGATATGCTATAGAGTCTGAAATCCGCGCCAACACGGAAAGACTCAGCGACATCAAGCTTGAAAGCGACCGGCAGCAGGCGCAGCGCCGACATAACGAAGAACGTTCAACTGAGCTGAGCGTGCGCATGGCCGCGGCCGACGCCGAACTGGCGCAGGCGGGCCTGCGCCTGGCAGAGCTCGAAGAAGAGCTGAACTCTCACCATCAATCGCTCGCTTCCTCTCTCGCCGAGTTGGCCGCGGCTCGCGAGGAGGTCCAAGCCAGCGAGAAGCAGGCCGAGCTCGCCGGCGCTTCGTTCGCTGAACTGGAACGCCAGCAGGAGCAATCGCGGCTTGCCATCCTCGAGTCGGTGGCTTCCCTTTCCGAGCTGCGCAATCAACAGATGCAGGTCGAGGAACGAATGGCGGCCGCCGACCGTGAAGCGCAGCGGCTCGACGGGGAGATGGCTGGTGCCCGGGCTCAGCTTGCGTCCTGCGGCGATGAACGCGGGCAGATTGCTCTCGAGTTTGAATCTACAACCCAGCGCGTACGGGCGCTGAAGGACGAAATTGCCCGTATCCGCGAGCTCCTCGAGACCAAACGCAGCCAGGAAGCGGAAGGCAAGGTGCGTTTGGACCAGTTGCGAGCGGAATTCGCTGCTGCTCTGGGCAAGAAAAGTTCACGCGAGGCCATGATTGCCGAGCACGGCTACTCGACAGAATCCGTGCGCCGCCTGTTCCAGTCCGGTTGCCTGCAGGGGGGATTTGCACCGGCCGGGGTGCTGGCGGATTTTCTCGAGGTTGAAGCCAGCTACGAAGCAGTGGTTGAAGATTTCCTGCGGGACGAACTGAACTACGTTGTTGTCAAATCCTGGGATGCCGCTCATGAGGGCCTCAGAGTGCTACGTTCGGATGCCGACGGTCGAGCGACCTTCCTTGTTCACCCGGAAGACGCCCAGGCGCGCTTCTCCTTCTCGCTGACCGATGAGAAGCCTTCGCCCGCCCATGAATCCGTTCTGCCGCTGAAGCACACGATTCGAGTACTTAACGGCTTCGGTAAATCCCTGGAAGTCATTCTCCCCAAATTGCGTGACGGTTACATCGTTTCCGATCCAGCCGTGGCGCGCGAGTTGGCGCTCGAAAATCCCCAGGCCTTCTTTCTTTCAAAAAGCGGAGAGTGCTTCCATAATGTCACCGTCACCGGAGGCAAGCAGCGGTCCGAGGGGCCATTATCGCTCAAGCGGGAATTGCGCGAAGTGATGCGGGTCGTCGGAGAACTGGAACAGAAGCTGCATGAGGAAGAATTCGCCGTACTGAAGCTGGGGCGTGAGATCAAGGAACTGAGCACTCTCCTGGACCGTCTGCAAACTGACCACCTGGAGGCGGAGAAGCAAGCGATGACCTCCGGTCATGCTCTGCGCCAGGTTGACGCCGATATGGAGCGCGCCCGCGAGCGTTCGTCGGTCTGTGAACGTGAACTGCTTCGACTGGCTTCGGAGCGCGCCGCCCACGAACAAGTCGTTCAGGAACGCCGGGCCGAAATCGCCTGCCGGGAGCGCAGCTACCAGGAACTCGAGCAGGCGTTGGCCGCGGTCCAGCAGCAGCTTGCATCTCTGCGCGAACATTCAAATACTGCCGCGCACGCGGTATCCGAGCGCAAAGCGCGCCTGGCTACGCTTGAAGAGCGGCATCGTTCGGCCGAGTCCGTGCTGTCTAGGATCGAACAGCTGGTCGGCGAAATGAAGGATCGGGTCAACGCCCTTCGATCGCAGATCGAATCGGCGGGCGCGGAAAAACTCGGGCGCGAGCTCGACAACCGGAAAATCGCCGAACGACTGGTGGCTCTCGATAGCGAGAGAAATGCCTGCGCGGCGCGTGCCGGGCTTCTGGAAGTCGAGTCTGATCAGGTACGCGCCCGGGCTTTCGAAATAGAGGCTCTCCTGCGGGAGGCGCGCAACTTGCTTGACCGCTGCCGCGATTTGAAAGCCGACTTGACAGCCGCCGCCGTCAAACTGCAATCCGATGGCGAATACCTGGCACAGACCTCGCTGAATGAGCTTGGCCGAGCGCGCTCTGAGTTAATGGCGGATTCCACCGTTTCCCGAGTCTCGACGGCCGAACTCGCCGGCGAGGAGCAGGCCTGCCAGGACATGCGCGGACGCCTCGACGGCATGGGCCCAGTGAACATGATGGCTCTCGAAGAGTATCAGGAAAGCGCCGAGCGGCAGGCCTTCCTCGAAGCTCAGCGCAAGGACCTCCTCGAGTCGATAGAGAACACCCGGGCCACGATCAAGGAGATTGATACCTTCTCCCGACAGAAGTTTGAAGAAGCCTTCACCAAGATCAATGAGAACTTTCAACTGACCTTTCGCAAGCTGTTCGGCGGCGGGAGTGCATTTATGCGCCTGACGGATGAGGAGAACAGCGCGGAAAGCGGCATCGACGTTGTCGCCTCTCCTCCCGGCAAGCGCCTGCAGAATGTCCTGCTGCTTTCCGGCGGCGAAAAAGCCATGACCGCGCTTGCCCTCTTGGTTGGCATCTTCCAGTACCAGCCCAGCCCCTTCTGTATTCTGGACGAAGTCGATGCCCCGCTCGACGACGCCAACGTCGCTCGTTTCACCGAACTGGTCAAGGAAATGAGCGGGGAAACACAATTCGTGCTCATTACCCATAGCAAGAAGACGATGACCATCGCGCCCGTCCTCTACGGAGTCACCATGCAGGAACCCGGGGTTTCAAAGCTGGTTTCGGTGAGGTTTGGAACCCCGGCGTAGGAACCCCCGAAGCCGCTACCGCCCAGTGTCCTGGTTCAGGGGTGCAACCTGGGGCGACAAATTGACGCCTTCAATCCTCAAAGCCGGAGGGCTGCCTTGGACAGCTGAGCTGTCAAAAACCGCGTCAAAGCTGTGATTTTCCCGGGGAAAAATAGTGACGTAATTATCGTCGTAGCGGATAGGGAGAACTTCTTGGCCGTCTATCCCACGAGTGATCTCCAGGCGCACGAAGAAGGCGATGCGGTTTGATGGGTTGGCGAGCCGAATCGCAGCCTTATTTTGCCCATTCAAGGTCTGGTAGGTCGCGGACATGCTGAGCTGCGTCCGGGGCATGTTTTCGAGAGACGACATATCGCTCCAGCGGATCAACTTTGTGGCGAATTGGTCGTCGTTTGTGGCCGGGCCGATCTCATCGTCCACCTGCGACTGCCAGTACACATTTTCTGCCAATAGCTTGCCGGTCTCGTCGCTGAGTTGGCAGCGGACAAAATATACCGGGCTCATTCCAGCCACCCGGCCCACGGTTAGGACCGCCAGCGACGACGCAGGCGGCACGCTCACGTTCTTCTTTTGGCCAAGGTACCTCTGGGTTCCATCCAGGTCGTAAAGCCGTATCCTAACGCTCACATTGCGCAGTGGCTTAAGCGTTTGATTGACCGCATAAACATGTGCCGAACTCCTGTCGCCGGTGGCATAGTAGTCCCAGACCACGCTCATGGGTGCGAGCGCCTTCTTCGCGCCGAAATATCCTCCCCCCTGCTTGAAGTAGTAGTCGAAGAGATGTCCAAAAAAAGACGGCCAGTGATTGTTCAGCATCCAGTTGATGGTCATCTTTCGGTTTGACCAATGGGTGGCATAGGACTCGTACTTCGCCCGTACATCTTCGTAGTCGGCCAGCTGCGCCTTGCGGGAAAACTCTTCGGCGTTGGCTGACTGCCCGTAGCGCCTCTCGAGGACTCTTTTCGTGTCTTCGAGCGTGTTGTTGTCATTTATGGCGCCAGCGTGGAAGTACCAATATTCGTTGATGGGCCAGAGTTTATCGGCGGGAATAAAGCGCTTGAGACTCTCGAGAGGAGGAATGATCTCGTTATCGCCCTCCTCGGCCGAAGAGCCACGCGCCGGCCCGTAGTGTTCGCTGAACCAGTAACTCGGGGGATGCCAAACATAAGGACCGGCCATGTGAATGCCATTCCAAAAGCGATTCACGTGCGAAACCGTATCTACGACCGCATCCTGCCAGTGCAGCTCATTCAGAATGGCATGGTAATCCTTCAGCACGGGATCGGGCGGGAGCCCGTCGCTACCGTTGGCCCAGAGAACCACAGCCGCATGGGAGCGTAACTCGCGCAGCCGGGCGCGGAGACTGGCGCGCGCGACCCACTGATCCTCCGCCGTCCAATCGTCCCATTTTTCCCATTGCCCGCAGCACATCCAGCCGAGCATGACCGGTACGCCTTCGCGATCGGCCCGTTCGAGGATGGTGTCATCGGCAATCTTCAGCTCCCAGCGCAGCATGTTTATGCCCAGGTCTTTTACATAGAGCATGATCGCGGCATCACGCTCCGGGTCGTTCTTAAAAAGCAGGTCGGGCGTGTACACGCCGCCACGAATCAGGTAATCCCTGCCGTTCACCTGCAGGTAAAAATTCCCGCCCCTGCCGATCTCGGGAAAGCTCTCATCTGAGTCGCGACGCGGGGTAATCTGACGGATTCCGAAGTCGATGTCTTCGACATCCGAGACCTTCCCGCCTGCAGCCTTGAACTGCAATTGCAAACGGTAAAGATTAGGGTTGCCCCACCGGTAAGGCCACCACAGGTCAGGATCGGCCAGGCGCAGCTGGGAATGGGTTTCAGGGGAAAAAGCGACTTCCCTGGTTTCGTCGCGAAGCAGAGAAACCGGCTGCTCGAAGCGGATCGTCTGCTTCCCGGGACGTGAAATCTCTCCCGACAACACTCCCGAGACCGGTTGGCGGCGGTGGTTCGTCAGGTCACAGTACACATGAAGAGAAGCCGGAGCAGTCTCGGGCAGCGGCAGATCGCTCCTAACGTACGGACTGCGAATTGAAACTGCTCCGGTGCTGCTCAAAAATACGCGTTTCCACA
>JAFAWX010000181.1 GCA_019241535.1 Acidobacteriota bacterium
AGAATCGGAAAAAGTTGGCCTGGAACTCGCGCAACGTTTCCAGTCTCCGTACGCACACCGCCTGGTTCTGGTGATCAGCGGTATTCCCAATCCGGATTCTGCAAAAGGCGCCGATGCATTGAGCTTCTTAACCAGTTCATTGCGTAGTCTGCCTGGAGTGTCGGGTGCCGTCTCAAGTCTGGATTGGCCAGATGCTTTGTTCACTGGGAACAATGGCGGGGCCTTGATCATCGTCGGCTTGGCCCCGCACGATGAAACTGTCGAGGCATTGGTCCCCAAACTTAGGGCGAGAGCAGAATGGATGGAAGGTCAGCTTAGGTCGCAATACCCCAACATCAAACTGGAGATTACGGGTGAACTGCCACTGAATTTCGATCTTCGCAAAGTCAGCGCCGATGACGTCACCCGTGCCGAGAAACGAGCGATGCCGGTAACTCTCGTGCTGCTGTTGCTGGCTTTCGACAGCCTCGTGGCGGCGCTGTTGCCGTTGGGAGTCGGGCTACTCTCAATCTCGATGGCGATGGGTGCGGCTGCGCTACTCACTCATTATCTGCAGCTGTCGATTCTGGTACAGAATATGGCGACGATGCTCGGCCTTGGGTTGGGCATCGACTACGCCTTGCTGATGGTGAGCCGCTTTCGCGAAGCATTGGTCGGGGGGTATGATCCCGGCCAGGCTGCCGATATTGCTGCCAGGCAGGCGGGGAAGACGCTGATAATCTCTGCCGCAACAGTCGCAATCGGATTTTCAGCGCTGCTGACTGTGCCCATCAGCGAACTGCGCTCCATCGGGATAGCTGGCCTGCTGGTAACCGTTTTTAGTGTCATGCTGTGTACCTTCATTTTGCCTTGGGTGCTCGGTCTTCTAGGACATCGGATTAATGCCGGCAGAGTGCGTCTTCCAGCCAGACGATTCAAAACGCGAAACCACCTATCCGCGGCGAGTGAACGGTGGGCGCGCTGGGGCAGCATCATGACCGGCCGTCCCTGGACAGCTGTGCTTGTTGCTGGGGTTCCGCTACTGATGCTTGCATTCCAGGCACGAAGAATCTCTCCCGGGGTTCCGGACCACTCGCTGCCGGCCGCAGCCGAGTCAGTGCAAGCTCTGCACACGCTGCAAGGCATGGGGCGGTCAGGGACTGTGCAGTCCCTCCGCGTGCTCCTTGAATTGCCCCCGCAGTCTCCGCCGCTTTCGCCCGCCGGCTGGCTTGCCGTCAGTCGCTTGACGAAGCGCTTCCAGAGCGATCCTAGAGCTGAAGAGGTCTTATCGCTTCCGACCCTGACGGGAATGTCTGACACCGCGGACGCTGTCGCCGATGTGCCTGAGTTAATCCGCAACAGTTTCCTACGCAGCGATCGCCAAGCTACCTTAATTGAGTTGCTGCCCACCGCCACTCTTTCCCCCAACGAACAAGTACGATGGGTACGAGAGGTGCGTTCCTCCGATGTCGCGACCATAACCGGTGTTCCGGGTGCAATGCTGCGCGTCGGCGGCATTCCCGCCCTCGAAGCAGATTATGAGTTGGTGGTAAAAGAGCAGTTGCCTAGGGTGGTCCTGGGCGTCGTTTTAGGGAGCTTGCTGGCGCTCCTGATCGGATTACGTTCTTTATTTGCTGCTGTCAAAGCAATTCTGCTTAATCTACTCTCCGTTGGCGCTTCATTCGGTGCGTTAGTTGTCGTTTTTCAGGAAGGGCACGGTAGCAAACTCTTCGGGCTCGACGGACCCACGGTCACCGTATTCCCGATCGTGCCGATTCTCTCGTTTGCCATCGTCTTCGGACTGAGCATGGACTATGAGGTCTTCCTGGTCGCCCGAGTCCTCGAAGAACGGCGCCGCGGTTTATCCGAGAGATCAGCGGTGATAAAGGGCCTGGCGCAGACAGCTGGGCTCATCACGAGCGCCGCGGCAATCATGATTGCCGTCTTCGCCGCATTCACCGTGGGAAGCTTTCTGGTCGTCCAATTGCTGGGCTTTACGCTCGCCGTGGCAGTGTTCCTCGATGCGACAGCAGTGCGGATAGTTGTCGGGCCCGCACTATTGCAACTTGCCGGCGACTGGAATTGGTGGCCCCTTGGCTTAGATCGAGCCCTGGCAATGCCTGAAAAGGAGTTTATCCCGTGACTGTGGATTCTGCAGTGCCCGCACAAAACCTCGGCACAGCCTAGTTACGCGATTCAACTTATTTCACTTTCTCTCCTAAAGCGCGGGACAGGCTGATATCAAAGTCTTTGCGTTGAAGATTCGCCTTTCCTGAGCCCCCTTCGATGACAAGGATCGAGGAGCCGGGCTGGCCGCGCAGCTTTGCCTCCACTTGCGTCGCAGACCAAATGCCGCCCGCCTGCCGCAGCCCATAGTAAATGAATTCCTTCTGCTGTCTTGTCTTGCGAAGCGTCTTCACCACATACACGGGGTACAGAATGCCGCGGTCAATCCACGATTTTACCGACTCATAGTGAGTCCAATCCTGAAAGCCAGGCATGCTGCTAAGAACAAAGCAATCCCGTGCGCCATATTTCTCGGGTGCCAGAAGTTCTTGATTCTTCCAGAAAAACTGGCTCTCTACCATGTCTTCATAGGAAAAGTCTGTTCCCGCTAGTGACTCGTTCCAACGTTCGAACGGCAACACTCTAGTGGTTTCGCCAGGAAGTACCGCCTCGATAGTGACGTGGCCAGTCACGGTCATATGCAGAAGAAGCCTCGTCGTCTCTGAGCCAGGACTCGAGATCTCGCATAGCAGACGCAGACCATCGGGAAACCAGTGAGCCTTGCCGACAAACTTGTAGCTCGCACGCTTGCCATTACCCTCCAGCCGTGTGAGTCGCCCGGTTGCTCGGTAGTCCAATTTCTCAATACGCTGGCGCGAGCGAGTCAGCACAATCTCCAGGTCAGGATTCGCAGCGAAGGCCGGCGATGGATGTACAAGAGACGACAGCACTAGAAAAGCGATGAACGCTTGAATCGTCCCAAAGATGCGATTCGCCCATTTGGCCTTCGGGTACGGGCCAAACCGGCAGCTGCGAGAGAGCATTACGACGTGCCGCAGGAAGGTCATGCCCATGTATATAACTACCGTCTCCCGTTTCAGAACCCGCACTTTAGCTTCCGAACTCTTTCGGCGTCCTGTTCCATTCCGATGCAACTATGGTATGGCAAGCCTTCTGGATTGGCGAGTCCGTATTAAATCCATCGCTGACCCTTTAACCTCGGCAGGCAACAGAATCATCGGCGAGAAGATTCGTCAATCACACTGCAGACAAACTGCTCGGGTGCGGGGCCGCGTTGGTGACAAGCGTATCGCTTGTTTTCTTCCGACCACGTCCCAATGAGCAGAACTTGCCTTTCGCGATCGGCATGTATGATGTGACTTACCTCGGACCAAACATAAAGTGTATAGTCCAAGCGCTGTTTGGGATTCGCTTGGTTGCTTTCACGACAACTGTGGGAGTAACTTCATGTCTAATTTAATACACGCGAACGCGGTAGCGTACAATTCCCTCTTTTCTCTTAGCTTCCGCCGTGTTTCCGTCACTGAGCCGCGCACAGGTTCCCCTTTTTCAAGAGTAGGACGGAAGACAAGCCGATTAAATTCGACCGTAAAGTCATCGGAGACCGTAAACTGTAGGCGCGACAAGTGGATGTCGCTCTTACCTTTACGTCTAGTGATGTCTAGACCGACGTTTTCGACATCAAGATTCAAGCAGACAGCGTGAATAGCGGAAGTGGTGTGAAGGATGGTAAGTTGAAGAGCATGCCCTTCTTCAGCGCCGATCCAAAATCCGTTGATCACTTTGTGTCAAAGAAGACTGCACAGACCGGGCCCACACTTTCAATTTGCAGGGCGATTTTACGATACGCTGAGCGACTAAACCGCAGACGATGACGCAAACCATTCCGGCACGGGGACAGGCTGAGGTAAAATTCATGAAAATATTGTGTTCGAGCGAAAGGACTACGGGATAAAGATGGGTATGGAGTATGGTGACAACGAATCTGTGAACGCGTCCAACCGTAAAAACCATGGTTGGTTGCTGTAAGCTCTATTGCGGACCTTTGAAAATGGAGATCTAGTGACCGGTCGCTTTGTTTTGAAAATCGGCGATCATCTCGAGAGTGCCGAGACGAAGAAATACTATGTCGAAAGGAATTTTTTCGAGGTCGCGCCCCGGTACGATTTCATCACTAGAGCACTTTCTTTCGGACGCGACGCGGCATGGAAGCGCACTCTGATTTCATTGCTTCCCTCTTACGAGTCTCCTGTTTGCGTTGATCTCGCCTGCGGCACTGGTGACATCGCTTTTCTGCTGGCCGGCAAGTACCCGCATGGCTGCATCGCCGGGGTGGACATCACGGAGCCGATGCTGAATATCGCCCGAGACCGCAATAATCATCCGAATGTCAGTTTCGCCAACCAGGATATGGCGTCGCTTGATATCGTTTCCGAATCCGTGGACATCGTTACCGGTGGATACGCTCTGCGGAATGCTCCGGACCTCGGGACCGCTATTGATGAAATCAGCCGCGTTCTAAAACCGTGCGGCGTGGGGGCCTTTCTCGATTTCTCCAAACCGGGCGGAAAAATCCCACAGAAGATAGAGTACTGGGGTTTGAGGACATGGACTGGACTGTGGGGTACGCTACTGCACCGCAATCATGAAGTCTATAGCTACATAGCAGAAAGCCTCCAGCGCTTTCCTGACCGCCGTCAATTGCGGGATATTTTCCGGAACAAAGGATTTTCGGTGGTCGATTCCCGTCTCTTTTTTGGCGGGGTTACCGAACTGCTGATGGTCCAAAAACTGCGCCATGCCTCCGAGAATAGTGCGCCAGCAGAGCATGACATTTCCTTTCAACAACGCTCCGTGGCCACCACTTGCTAGTCACGTAACTTCAACAACCATAGGGGACCTCAACAACTAAGTACCTTAGCTTACACTTACCATTGCAGAAGCAGAAGCTCAGAGCAAAAACCGGGACCCATGGCGGCAAGCAGACCCATCGCGCCCGGCTCAGGACGGCGGTGCTTTATTACATCTTCGAGCACGACCAGGACTGAAGCCGAAGAAAGATTTCCTACCTTACGCAGGCAATCCCAGGAGGCATCCAGCTGTCCATTGTGCAACCCGAGTGCTGCAGCGCAGGCCTCGAGTACCTTCGGTCCCCCGGTGTGTAGAACCCAGCTTTGAAGGTCGCTGCGCCGGTATCCGTTGTCCCCCAGAAACGCGTCAACGTCCCGCCCTAGGTTTTGCCGAATCAGATTTGGAACCTCGGTCGACAGCACGATGCGGAAGCCTTTTTCGGAGATATTCCAGCCCATCATTTCCTCTGTCTCGGGATAAAAGACCGACCGGGTCGCGAGAATTTTAGGACCAAAAATCTCAGCGCCTGGCGACTGAAATTCCGCTCCTGTCACGATTACGGCCGCAGCGCCATCGGCGAAAAGGCCCGACGAAATCAGGTTCGCGACCGACAGATCTTCGCGCTGCAGGGTGAGCGAACAGAGCTCCACCGATACCAGAGCGGCCGCTTGCGAAGGGTAGGCGCGAACGTAATCTGCAGCGCGTGCGATTCCCGCCGCGCCAGCCACGCATCCCAGGCCGAAAATCGGAGTGCGGCGAATGTTGGCCGGAAGTCCCATGCGGTTGATCAGCAGAGCGTCGATGGACGGGCTTGCGATTCCGGTGACCGTCGTGAACAACAAAGCCCCCAAATCGTGCGGTTTCAGTCCGGCGTTGTGCAGTGCGATGCAGAGCGCCTGCTCCCCTAAATCTTTTGCCACCTTGATCCAAATGTCATTGGCCTGACCCCAAGTCTTGATCTTCAGGTACTGCTCCGTGGGGATGGCGAGATAACGGCCATCCACAGTCACGTTGCGGTGCAGCCGTGCCAACAACAGAGGATTGTTCAGCTGGTCTCCCCAATACTCCTGGAGGCGTTCCAGAAGAAATTTCTGGGAGTAGTAATGCTTCGGGAATGCACTGGCCGCGCTTGCGATCCTCATGGGTTCAGAGTCCCTGAGAATGATATCGTACATTGATTAGATTTGAGTGCCCGTGTGTAATCCTGCACAAGGGTCTTCAATGCCCGCTCCCGTGGTTCTTCGGAGTGAAAACCTTGTCTGGCTGAATGAGCGTGAGCACCGGCTAACCGGCAGTAATCCGGGCTGGACAAAGAGACGAAGACCGGCGCGCCTGAAAATTCGCTGATCAAGTGGCAAGTGCAGTCAATCTGTCAACCCTCTGCTTGCTCTAGCTACGCGAAATGATGCTTTTTTTCCACAGCCAGAGCTCGGCACCACTCGAGCCGTTCGGATTTTCAAGACCCACTGCGAGCAGGCAATTGCAAACGTGCGCGAGAACCTACACTCTGAGAACCGATATCTATGGGATCGGCTTCGCGATTGCACAGAACTCGGGATTCCACGCGATTCGATCGAGCGGGCGAGCGCGGGCATCGACCATGTGCCTTTGGAGGCGGCCTCGGATGGGCACTGCGCCCTTCGACTCCAAAAGCTCAAGGTTGTCGTGACTAAATTGTTGAGGTTTCGGAAGCGACAATTGAGCCCACCGGGTTCGCAGGAAGGTAATCCTAGAGCGATTCCCATGACGGCGAAAAAGTTATTCGAGGTCTTGCTGAACTTTCCAGAACCGCGACGCACGCTGACCGCCACGGCGCTGCGACCGTCCGAGTTACTGGCCCTCACGGGGGGGACCTGGAAGTCGAGGAGCTCGTGATGGACGTAACGCGGCCAACGGACGGGGAGGTTTAAAGTGCCGAAGTCAAAGGCATCAAGGCATCGACAGCCCCGTTCCAGTATCCGCTGCTGGCTGGATTACCTCTCGCTTGACGCGAGAAGACTCCGTACGGCAAGGACACGGACTCCTGTTCCCGAGCCTCGTTCAAGGGCAAGAAGCCCTGTCCTCGTCCATTGTGGAAGTGGGGGCCATCTAAAAGTAGCTGAAAGCATCGGGGCCAGGTACGGAATCGAACCGCGCACGCCAGCCGTTTCAGGGCTGTAGTCCGTCATTCCGTTTGTCAGGCCATCTACAAGACAGTGAGACTTTCGGCCCGGCTCCTCGTATAGATTTGCAGAAAGAAGGGTGCGTTTGATCGCAGCACTAATCTTGTCACCGTTCGGCAACCGGAAACTGCTCACGTTTCTGGCGAGACCGAACAAAGGGGACGAAAGCGTGCTCCACATCTCATGTAGAAATGGGGACAAAACGGAGGATGGTATGAAGCGCGAGTGCACATTGCAGGGCGTTTTTGTGTTGGTGGGCCTGTTTTATTCCTTTTGGGGCTACTTTTCTGTTCGACGCTCTGTGGCACTCCAGCTGGCTTAACCGGCATGACGACGTCGGGCCGATGTTCGTGACCCTTGAGATGGTGCTTGGGGTCTTTCTGTTGCTGGCCGTTAAGCAACCGGCGAAGCATCGCCCGCCGATCGCCGAGCTTGGTCAAGCCTTGCCCACGGGTTCACGATGTCAATCCAATCGGCAGAGGCCGCGGCGCACGGGATTCACAGGAATGATAGTCCCTGGGAGATTGGGATCTTTGGCGTGATTGGAGTCGGGCTGGTGCTGAACTCGTGCCGGCCGTCATATTGATGACCGCGTTCCAGCACCCGCATCCATGTTTCTTCGAACAGGTCTTCGGCGATGGCCCGATCTGCTGTCAGCCTCACACGGTAAAGCAGCAGCCGATGCTGGTACTGCTCGACGAGGAGGTTCAGCAAGTCCGGTCTCGCCGGCGAAGGCCACGAGCGATAGCGGCTGGTCTCGGACTCCATCCCGTTCACGAAGTAGCAGGCGGTCGCGTTCGGGCTAACAGGTATACGGGTGAGCACCTAAAAAGATGCCTGGTGCCGAAGCCGACCCTTCTGAAACTTTTCATGCCCGTGCCTTCGTAGAAGCGTAAGGGCAGGAGGAATTCCGATGAAAACCTCTTTGACCGTGCTTGTGCTTGTCCTGCTGCTGCTGAGCATTCTGGCTGGGTGCACGCCGGGTCCTAACCCGTCCAGGAAAATGGCGAGTGAACACGGCGAATTCGCGGGCTTCTGGCTTGGTCTCTGGCAGGGCTTTATTGCGCCGTTTGTGTTCGTGGCCTCGTTATTTATGGGCGACCTCAATGTCTACGAGGTCCACAACAATGGATCCTGGTACAACTTCGGCTATCTGTTCGGCCTGGCCTGTTTCTTCGGAGGTGGCGGCAACCGGACATCACGGCGCTGTGGTAAGAGCAACATTGGCGTGGGCGCAAAAATATGACGACTAAATCCCTTAACCCGAAAGTATCAAGAGGCGGGCTTATCGCCATCATCTTCAGAAATGCGGAACTTGGCCCCAGATGAATGCCGTTGCCAGGCATGGCTGCCGATCGTGTACCAAAAACCTTCCCATCGGAAGAGGCGCAAGTCGTTGAAGCACGAGGCTCGCTTTCCGCAAACGGCGGGTGCCAAAACCAAATGTTTCTGGCAGGCGACTGCCGGCTGGCGTTGGCGACAAACAGCCTCTCAGGAGACTTACAAGTGCCATTCGGATAGTGGAATGACGCAGTTTCACCGGCAGTGTGACGCATTCAAGGATTGGGAGGAGGAAACCATCGGGGAGACTAGAATGCGAGCTTGTAGGGGCTGCGGGAAATAATTTCAGGTCCGCCACCCTTTGCTGCGTCGATGCAGCCCAAGTGCAGGCAGCAGACGTATGTGCAGCGCCGGGCTGAGACTCCGATCGGTTACCACGTGGCCTGATTAGAGTTCCAGTCTTCCGCACCCCAGGTACCTGCGGCTATACATGCCGGCGGTGCCCGCAGAAAAGCAACCTTTGGCTGTGGACTTGATGCTCGAGCGCTTGCGGGAGATCGGTAAGTTGCAGAAGCAAGGCAGGCTTTGACTGAATCAGAACGACGCGAGGGCATCTACCGCGGAGAGCGGATGCAGTTTACGGAAATATCCGAGCCAGTGCGTAAAGCACCTCCAGCCCTGGCGCTGGCTGCACGAGCTTGTTGTCATGAGAAGAGTCACGAAAGCCCGCGTGAGCAATGCCGTTTGGCTTTGACTGTTACGCATACCCGTCGTGGCGAGAAATACGAAACCCTAGATTAGACAGGAACGGGTAGGCAAAGAGTGTCTCAGTACCCCAAGCTCTTGTCTACGATATTCAAAAGCGTCTGTCCACGCGTGAAGCGTTCAAGTTGCGCAAGAAAAAATCGCATCGCGTTCTCCAACCAATCGGGTGTATGGTCGGCACAGTGCGGAGACAATAAGACATTCTCAAACGAGTAAAAAGGATGGCCCTGCGGCAGCGGTTCTTGATCAAACACGTCCAAGGCAGCGCCTCGAATCCTGCTTTGTGCAAGCGCCTTGATCATTGCTTCCTCGTCGATCGTGGGCCCCCGGCCGACATTGATTACCACGGCGTTCTTCTTCATCGCGGCGAATTCGGCGTCTGCTATCAGACCTCGTGTCCGCTCAGTTAGTGGGACCGTCACCACGATATAGTCGCACCGTGAAAGCATCTCCAAACGTTGTTCGGATCCGTAGACTTGGTCGATCAGCGAATCTTTGTCGGACTCTTGGGAAATGCGCCGCCTGAGCCCGAGCACAGTCATTTCTAGTGCGCGGGCCCGAGCAGCCACCGCTCGTCCGATGCTTCCGTACCCTACGATACCCACGGTTTGGCCCGAGACCATGGTGACGTCGAACGGCTCCCACACTCCGGCAATCTGATTGCGAATCATCCGGCGAAAATCCTTGGCGAAATACAGGATCGCTGCCAAGGCAAACTCTCCGAGCGAAGCACTGAAAACACCACTGCCGTTTGTGAGAATAACGTCGCTTTCGATTAGTTCGGGGAAGAGCGACCGTTCCAGACCGGCAGAACGGGAATGGATCCAACGCACCTGGCGCGACATCAGAAACACCTCCCGGAGGAGCGCCAGCGAGCCCGACCAATTTAGAATAATTTCAGCATTGCCCCCAGAGCGAACAAAATCCGGGGCCGAGTCTCCGACAACGATCGTCCTCACCTGACGCAACTCAGCCAATAACGAAATGCCTTTGTCACTAGGGGCGGTCAATACAAGAAGTGGACTATCGTTCATGCACCGGTCTCCTGTTGTCCGCAGCGGCTTAATCAACGCATGCTTTCGCCCTCAGACCCGCTGCCGGATGGCGAAGGTGAAGGCTACAAAGAGGGCACGTGTTCGAGTCCGGCGGTACACCGATCATGGAAATCCACTTCTCTGTGCCAAAACAGAACTCAAGTCGGCTGTTCATGGCTGCTAGCCGGTATCTGCACGCGTTCTATGGACTCAGCGCCTCAAAACGCCCTGAGCTGACATTCTCGCCGAAACCCCTCGTCCTATTAGGCTCGCCTCCATCTTACCGACGGCGAACCAGTACGCAAAACTCTTCAAAAGAACAAGAGAACAATCGAGACAAGCTTGAAACCCGGAAAGTACGCGTGGTGGGGCAAGGACGACTCACTTTCGGAAATCCGAGCAAATTCAGACAGAGCTGCAAAAGAAAAGACGAGAGAGATTTATCGGTGGGCCTGCTGCTGCGTGCGCTCGCGCCCTTCCAAGAAGTTCCGCTGGCATGCCATGCCGGCGGCGCGGCGGAGGCAGCAAATTCAGGCACGATTCGCACGCTGGCGAACGCTCCAGTTCTATACTCACGCTGTGAGTCGGGATCCCATGGGCGCAGCAGGAAAAATGCTGACAGCAATTCTCAGCCACGCGGGAGACGAAAGCGGACTGCGGAAGAATTTCACCGGCCTAAATTCTTCACGGTGACAGACAATATTTAGGACTGATAGCGGACCGGTAGCTGTGATGACTCTATCTAAGCCCTTTGTGAGCGGCCCGACACATGGGTAACACTACGTACCGGACACATGGGTAACACTTCTTCCTTGAGTAGGTTCGCAGGGGATGAGGTTTGGGGAAGGGGACAGCGAATCACAGGCCTTTTAGTGACAGTTTAGATTCAGTCCCCTTCCCCATCCATCCACGTAGAAGCCTACTTCTCTCAGCTCACAACGAGCAGGGAGGAAGTGCAATGCCGTGGACACTTCTACCCCATCCTGCCAATCGGTCACGACCCGGCCTGACCATCGCACGCGGCAACTTCTGTAACCAGAGCCAGGCAGTCTGGTAACTCCCTAAGCCCAGCATCCTTTGTATCCCCAAAGCGCCTGCCCCGTTCTTTTGGCTGGTCACATACCACATAGCCCGAAACCACATGGTCAGGGGTGCGCGTATGTCTTGGAAAATGGTCCCGGCCGTTACCGAGGTCTGGTGTCTACAAGCTGAGCACTGGAACAAAGTGTCCCGGACTAAACTCGCCTTTGCACCCCCACATCTCGGGCACCGGAATCCGTCGGGCCAGCGCAATCGCACCCAAGTACTCCCGGCAGCCGGCCTCCGTTGAGAACCGAGATTCGAACTCGCTAATCGTGCGTCGATAATCCTCCATACAGCCAAACACTACATATTGTGTTCAGCTGAGTCAAATGGATACCCCTTAAATTAAATTAAGGCGCAGTGGGGATCTCGGTGGCCAGGGCTTCCGAGGCGGTACACTGTCCATGTCAATGGAGCGACGGTTCGGGTGGAGTAGCCACAGCCCGGAGTTCTACCGCCTCTCCCGCGGCCAGCGCCACTTCCTCCAAACGCTCTCTTTCTTGATCCGTGATCTTACGAGCCCGAGTGTCAAGAATGCGCAAGGAGCCGACCAATTTTCCGCTCCTGGTCCGTACAGGCGCATCTGCGTAAAAATGGATGCCTTTGTCTAGCAGGAATGTATTCTTCGCAAGGCGATCATCTTGCGAAATATCTTCAATGACTCTGGTTGATGTCTCTGGCGTCAGCAGACTGTTGATCGGATTTCCTGAGTCGCTAGCGTCAGGAACCAAATCCGCTGGCAGGCCACATTGCGACTTCCAGCAAGATCCGCGTTCGTCCTCTAAGGCCAGGATAGCGATGGGTGCATCCAGTGCTTTCGCTGCATCTTGCGTGAGCTTATCCAATACTTCTTGGAGGGGAGCCTCTGGGGTGGCTAGCGGCTTCAGCTCAGCACTAGGGGGCTGCTGTTCCGTTTTAGCGAGCCGAGGCTGCTCGGCGCTCTCAACCACACCAGGAGCAATGTAATCCACCGCTTGGCGTAGAGTACAAACTACATGGTTCGCATCGCTTACCGGAATTCGGCTCCTTATACTCGCCAGATCTGCGGTGCTCCACACTGCTGCTACGATAGTGAGATCAGGAAACTGCTTGCGTAGGTGCTTACACCACAATGCAACCTGACGCGTAGTTTGTGGAGGCACTCCTGAAATGCAGACAACGTCAGGCTTTTGAGATGCGATGCGGTGGATCAGGTCGCGGCTCGAAATGCCACAGGGCAGCAACTCCGCGGCTACGGTTTGCGGCAGCAGTTGAATAAGCATCTCGCCAGCAATCTCGTCGGCCGTGTCTTTGGCTGGGAGGCAGATTAATCTTGCAATCGTGTCACTTAGAGCAGGTTGCGTCGATGGCCGTGAGCCGACCTCTTCCACCAACTCCCGGGTATTGTCCAACAAGTATTCTTCTATGGCTGCATCGAGAAAGCCAGCGTGGCGACCTTCTTCTGCTAGGCTCAGGGCGGGAATTATCACTGTATCGTAGACGTCGGCTAGTGATTTGTCTTTGAGAAGCTCATCCGTGAGTTCGGCTGCATCTTCAGCATCCATCGCGATCATGCGTTGATAAAAGCGCTGCGCAGATGACAAGGCCGGCTCGTCACCGAAAAGTATCCCCAGAAACTCCAGATGAGGAACGTAGCGGCCGATGACCACCAGGCAGACCGTTAAGGGAGTCGAGAGCAGCAATCCGACTGGACCCCACAGCCAAGTCCAGAAAACGGCAGCGACTAGGATTGCTACCGCGGAAATACCGGTAGAGGAGCCGTACAGCAGCGGTTCTGCGACATTAGCGGCGAGTAGTTCTAATAGCAGATATAGAGCGAGGGTCCAAGCAAATTTGCTCCATCCTGGAGCCACCGCCACGGCCAACAACATTGGACCGGCAGCGGCGATCCATGCACCTGCGTAAGGGATAAAGCGTAAGAGCGTCGCCAGAACAGCCCAAACGAGCGCATGAGGTATTCCGATCAGAAACAATCCGAGGCCCACTAAGGAGCCAAAGGTGGCATTAACAGCGAGCTGCATTGAGAGATATCGGCTCACTCGCCGTGCTGCATCGTCGAGGGCTTGTGTCGTCACATACAAGCGACGGCTACCCACAAGTCGCAATATTCGGTCCCGAAGGTCTTCTCGCCCCACCAACAGAAAAACAACGAATACGAGCACGATGAATGCCGTGCCTATCGGTCGAAGCGCCGAGCCAGCTGCTTTCTTGAGAAGTTGAAATGGCGTGGGCTCGGGCTCATGCACTTCAACGGGAATCGGATGTTGAGGAGAGGCCGAACTGGAACGGCCATCGAGTTCAGGTAAAGCTCGGGACCCGGTCTGTTTGGCGACCTCGCCGAGCATTTGCTTGGTTTTACTTAGCTTCCCCAAACCATGGAGATTCAACGAGCGCAGTTTGGTTTGGAGGTTCCGTTGATAGTGTGGTAACTCAGCCGCAAGGTTGTAAACCTGTCCCACGACGATCCAACCTGTGACGGCCAGCGCTGAAAACGTGACCATCACGACGAGAAGAGCAGCGAAGGTCCTCCCTAACCCCCAGCGCTGGAGCCGCACCGTCACTGGTGCTAAGAGGAAGCTCAGCAAAACCGCCAGAGCGATTGGAATCAGGATCTCTCGGCCAAGATATAGAGCCGATATTGCAGCTAGCAAGCCGAGTGCGATATTGACATTGAACGCACGCACCGGAGCCGATTTGGTAGGCAAATTCATGGAGGTGCCTGAACCCCCAATCCAAGCGCTTTTACTTTATCTCCAGCGTTTGGCTGCTTGGAAGAGCTTTCTGACTCCTTTTATGCCGAATCGTTTAGAACCGCTGCTTCATGAGAACAGGGCGTTTGATGCCTATCGCTCAGCTCCAAGGCAGTTGCCGAGAGGCTGGATGTTTCGGCAGAGCAGTTTCAAGACAGATGACTTTACTGTCGTGACATATACAGGCAACACTGTAGGCGGCCCTTAGGAATCACGCAGAAACAAGTTTACAGTTTAGGCTTGATGGTGTAATTCCACTCCGGCAGAGTTTCGTGGCGTTTAGGCGGCGGCAAGCAATTTCTTCCGGTGTGGGTTTGAGACCAATGCGATACTGCCGGCGGTCAAGATAAGCAGTGACGCGAAGAGCGGTTTGGGTTTCAGTGGTCCGGGTATAGTTGAGGATTTTCTGATAAGAATCCAATGGTTCTCCAGCCCAGTTTCGCGAGACTTCCGAGAAGAGACGATGCTCGATTGGATTCCACTTAGAAGCGCCCGTGGGATAGTGAGCCACGGTTACGGCCAGGGCGAAGGAGTTGGCCAGCTGCCACTGAACTTCAGTTTTCCAGGCATAACAACGGCAACTATTGCTGCCGCCGATATCGGCAAGAATTAGCAACTGGCGTGAACCGTGATAACGGGTGCAACCTTCCCGCTGCCACCAATAGGCGATGCATGAGCGGCAAAGGCGGGAGTGTCGTGGGAAATGCCGACCACCGGAGCTCCACAATTTTCCGTAACATCGTAAATCCCATAGGATAGGGAATAGCGACTTCAACGGAATCGCTGCGGAAGTCGTGATCATAGACGCGGCGCGGAGCCGGTTCCCAACGCTTACCAGGATTTTTGAAATTGCTGACGAGCTCGCGTTTTTTCGTGTCCACACTGATGATAGGCAGATGACGACGTTGAAAACGATCGCGCAACTCGGCAAGGTATTCGAACTCAAGATTCCGCTTGGGACTACGACTAGTGGATATCTGCTTGTGATTGACTCGCAAGGAATAGCCGATGTTATGGAGCAGGCGGGCGACGGTATTGGGGGAGATCGTAATGTCGAGTTTGGTCAACTCTTGGGCGATAGTGGTGGTTGTGCGACGCGACCAGCATAAACCGGTCATGGGATCGCCAGCGGTATCGTGTTCCAGGAGGTAGTGGAGAACGGCGATTATGTCGGGCTTTTTTTCCCATCGGGGTCCGACCACCACCCAGGCGGCGGATTCGACCGCTGCTCACATTCTGTTCTAGAAGTTGTTGTCGTCCGCGACCCACGGTATGCACGTCCAAACCCAGGAAGTCGCTCAGCAGAGTATCTCCGCCACGGCCCAGGCGCATGGACTCCAGCCCGGCAAACAATCGACGCTGTTGTTCATCGAGCAGGCCATAAAAGAGCAAGATGGCGGTCTTGAGTTCGTCGGGGGAAGCTTCGCAAAACCTCTATGCGCAGCTGTTCGCTCAATTCCGAATATAAGCGGTGCGACGCCGTTCTGGTTCTCTTTCGGAAAAAGTCGCGCTTGCTCTTCATTTCCCACCTGAAGGCCTACGGTAGTTGAGGCAAACTCCCGGCAAGCCGATTTTTTGGGACAGAAATGGGACAGAATTGAATTTTGAGGTGCTCAGAAGTGAAACATGGTGGCCAGGGACGGAATCGAACCGCCGACGCCAGCCTTTTCAGGGCTGTATTCAATCAAGCTAAACGATTGAATCTACAGTGCTTCGCTTCTTCAAATCCTCAAAATTGTGGACGCAAAATGGACGCAACTGCGGAAGCCTGCTGGTTCGCCTCACATACTGCGAGAAGTGTCTATATCGGTTGTGGTGATAGAGTTGCCGTTTGTGCTGTCGCGCGCGGCCAAACGCTTATCAACTTTCGTAGCAGATTCCAACTTCTCTGTTATTTGCGCAGCGGAAAACAAGTTCGAACAGTACCGTATCTGCAGCCTCGAAACTGCCCGCAGAGATGGCGGGTTCATTGGGTTCGCGTAGTATCAATGAGATGCAGGGAGAACGCCACAATTTACGTCACAATCGTGCCACAAATTCAGATCTTCAGACCATCCCGTACACTTTGCCTATTCTTGTTGACGGTTTCGCTGATCGCACAAGCTCCGCCCCCGAGCAAAACAGAAAAAGCCGCTATCCATGCCGTCAAGAACACCTTGGTGTCGTCGCTTGACAAAAGCCTGCCGAATGTGACGCTGGTGTTCTTCCTGAGGAATGAAGGCAAGGGTGCTCCGGTTACATGGGAAGTGAACGACTGCAGGGAACAGAGCGGAAACCGGCCGTCGATGCTACGAGTGTCTCTCCGATATGTGTAGAAGCCGACATGACATTAAAGGACCGGCGTTCTGTCGCGGTTTTTGTGGCAGTTGGAACCGCCAAGCGCGGGATTGTCGGTTCGCCAGCGTTCTTCTGTGCGGATGTTATAGACCAAAACGGCATGGTTCACCCACTGCGGCATCTGAGCGATTTGCCGGTCGAACTAAATCGCCCTCGACCAAAGTCGCCGAAAGACGTTCCCGCTCCTAACGCTCCCGTATCGGCGGTAGCTCAGCCGGTCAGCAATCGTGAGCAAAACCTGCAAGCGCCCCCGGGAAAGAAAAAATCTAAAAACAAAATGGTTCTGCAAAAGCGGCTCGCGCCGCAGGCGCGC
>JAFAWX010000396.1 GCA_019241535.1 Acidobacteriota bacterium
GCCGAAGGGGTAATTCCAATGATGCAGGTGGAAGTGCCGACCACGTTGACCATGTCATCGGTGCGGCAGCCGGCGCCCACGGCATCCCAATGCGCGTCGAAAGCGCCTACTGGAATGGGGATGCCCGCTTTCAGGCCAAGCTTTTCAGCCCAGAACGGTGACAGCCGGCCTGCGATCTCTCTAGACGTACCGTACTGGCCATCGAGCTTCTCTCTCACGCCGGCAAGCAGGGGATCGACTTTAACGAGAAACTCCTCGGGCGGAAGTCCCCCAAGCCGTGGGTTCCAGAGCCACTTGTGGCCCATTGCGCAGATGCTGCGCTTTACCTGTTTTGGATCCTGGATGCCGCACAGGGTGGCGGCCACCATGTCACAGTGCTCGAAGGCGGAAACGAAGTTTTTGCCCTTTTCGGGGTTGTGCCGCAGCCAGTGCAGCAGCTTTGAAAAGCCCCATTCGGAGGAGTAAACTCCGCCGCACCACTCGATGGCCTGCAGCCGTTCGCGGTGCGCGGCCGCGGTAATCTCTTGCGCTTCGCCTTTGGCGCGGTGATCGCACCACAGGTAATATTCACCTAGCGGCTCAAGATGCTTGCCGACAGGTATTACCGAGGACCCGGTCGTATCAAGGGCCACAGCCTCGATCTGCTCTCCGCTGACTCCGGCCAGCCTGATAGCCTCGCGAGTCGCCTCGGCGAGCGCCTGCATGTGGTCTTCGTGAGTCTGGGTCGCGTAGTCCGGATCTTCGCGCTTCCGGTGCAGCGGATATTGCGCTAGGGCCGAGGCAAGCATTCCGCGATCGCTGTCGACAATCGAAACGCGCACGCTGAGGGTGCCGAAGTCAACGCCTGCGACTACCGCCATCAGCACGCCCCATCAGGCCGCTGGTGCCAGTAAATGTCCCAGCCCATGTAGCGGGTGGCTGCTTCGTAGACTGCCCCGGCGACAGTTGAAAGATTTGCGGCAACGTGGTGTTCGAATCCGTTCTCGCAAATGTAGTGCAGGAGTTTCTGCATGTTCGGGATCTCCACAACACCGGCGCCGCCAAAGGTGTTGAGAGGATCGTCGGTAAAGTGCCCCTCTCCTACGTAACCTCTCATCGTGCCCGAGGTGTCGTCGGTTGAAAAGCGGCAAAAACTCATCTTCTCCGGCTTGATCAGACCGACCACGGTTCCGTAGGTGTTTTCCTTTCCCACCGTCCCGGCGATGATTTCCTGAAAATCCATTTTGAAGGAGCGAAAGAAATGTTTGGGGAGGTTAGCGCAGTGGAAACAAACCGCCTTATTCGGGTCCCCGCCATAATTGTTGTTCCAGTCGAGAAGCGCCGAAGGGGTTCTGGAGGCTAACTGCAGCGCGTGCATGCCGAGCACACCGGCGATATCGGTTTCGCAGGCGCTCGAGAGCAGCTGGTTGCTCATCATGCTCATCACCGTGCAAGGCACTACACCGAGGTTTTCTTCGAGCGAGGTCCAGCACTGTACCCCGCTGATCGTGACCTCAGTCGTGGCCATCCAATCATCGATTACCGCGCCCAGCTTTGCCATCTTCAGGAGCGCAGCCTCGGGAACGGATCGCGATTCCACATACTCCTTGATCGAAGCCAATTTGGCCTGCGCCCGCTTGTCCTCATTCTTCATGCGCGCGATGCGTCCCATAACTTCTGAAAGATCGAGGGTTTCAATCGAAATGCCATTGGCTTCGAGGAGCTTTTCGCTGTAGCGGACGGTGTTAAAAGCCGCGGGACGGGCGCCAATTGCACCCACACGCAGGTTGCGAAAGCCGTTCACCACCCGGCAGACGGCGGCAAACCAGGCAAGGTCTGTCTGAAACTCAGCCGAGTCGGGACTTTCAGTATGCAGCGAAGTTATCGAGTAAGGGATCCCGTACTGCCGCAGGTTGTTGCACGCCGACATCTTCCCGCAAAAGCTGTCGCGCCGGAAGGCGATCGTCATCTTTTTCGGATCATCCGGCGTGGCCTGGATGAGTACGGGAACGCGAAGGTCGGCAAGCCGCAGGGTGTCGGCAATCGCCCGTTCCTCACCGAAATTCGGCAGGGTGACAATGATTCCATCAATCCGCTCGCGGTTGGTTTTGAACAGCTCGGCACAGCGGCGGGATTCCTCGCGCGTCTCAACCGCGCCGTACTTGCTTTCCTCCGGCGTCAGCGCGACCACGTCCATGCCGGCTGCCTCGAGCGCACGAATCATCTCCTCGCGCCCGCTCTTCGCCAGATGATCGGGGAAAAAGCCCCGGTTGCCGACGATCACGCCCATCGTCATCTTTTTTTCGACTGCCATGGCCGTTTCCTATTGCGCAATATTTCGCATCATTCGTCTGAACTGCCTGCGATCGAAGGATAAATTTATGCTTTGCCCGGCCGGAACAGAAGGCAGTACGTGCCCCCCAGAATGATGAGCAAAGCGCCCCACCACACGGGAGCATGCAGTTCCGCGAGCTGTACATCCGGGGGTGGGTTATTCCATGCCGCCAGCCCACTGACAAAAATCATGACTCCATAGACCAGAAGCAGCACACCGACAAAAAACCAGACCGGGATAATGTGATGTTTTTCGCTCATGTTTCACCAGAAAATGATCTGCAGAACGATAAAAAGGATCAGCGCCACCACTGCCCAGAACAGCGGCTTGTGAAAAAGACTCGCATGCTCTTCCCGCGGCACCTCCGTCAAAGCGTAAACGAGCCCGCGCAGCTCCTCGTCGGGCCGCGGCTTGGTCACGGCGGTCACAAGTACTGTTACCAGGACGCAGGTTACGCAGGACCAGAGAGCCTGGTACATGTCCTGCGCCAGTCCCTTGGCCTCGGGAGAGAGGGCAAATACCTTTACCCACCGCTCGGGATCGAGTTTCATCAGGGTGAATATGGTTACCGAGGAAAACACGCCGGCCAGCAGTCCGAGAAAGCCGGCCATGCGGGTGACGCGTTTCCATAGCATTCCGAGCAGGACTGTGCCAAAGAGCGGCGCAATAAAGAATCCAAAGAGCGCCTGCACATAATCCATCATGCTGGCGAATCTCATCACCACATAGGCCGCGGCGATACTGATAAACAGGCCAATCATCGTGCACCAGCGACCCATCGAGACATAATGCTGGTCGGGTGCATCCCGGCGCAGATACGGTCGGTAAATGTCATAGGTCCAGACGGTAGCAAAAGCGCTGACATTTCCCGCCATACCTGCCATGAATCCTGCCACCAGGGCCGTAATTCCAAGCCCCAGCAGGCCCGGGCCGCAATAGCGGGCAAGCATCAAGGGCAAAACGTCATCGTATTTGAACTGCCCGGGCTGCACCTCGCTTGCCGGCACCAAATGGAAAGGCAGAACGGCCCGCCCTAGCAGCCCGGGAAGGATCACAATCAGCGGCACAGCCATTTTGAAGAACGAGCCGATGATTGGCGCCAGCTTCGCCGAGCGCACGTCTTTGGCCGAAAGCACGCGCTGCACCACGAGGAAATCCGTGGTCCAGTAGCCCATGGCCTGCACCGCGCCCAGTCCAAAAACGATCCCCGTCCAGTGAATGCCCATGGGATTGGAGCTGAACGAGTGCATCGGACTCCACAAGTGGGTGAAGTCGCGGCCGGGAAAGTTCTGGTGAATGCGGGCCACCATACCGCTCCAGCCGCCGGTTTCAACCAGGCCAAGAATGGGAATCAGCAGAGCGCCAAACCAGATCAGGAAAAACTGCAGCACTTCATTGAAAATAGCGGAAAACAGCCCTCCAGCGGCCACGTACACGCCTACGGTCAAGGAGGAAACCACGATGCTGAAGTGCAGGTTCCAGCCGAGCACCACCTCCATGACTACCGCCATCGCGTACATGTTGACCCCGGACATAAGGATGGTCATGACCGCGAAGGTAACCGCGCTCAGGGCGCTGGCTTCCGAACCATAGCGCAATTTCAGGTATCCGGGGACGGAGTGCGTCTTCGAGATGTAATAAAAGGGCATCATCACGATACCCAGGAACAACATGGCGGGAATCGCCCCAACCCAATACCAGTGGGCCGCCATGATTCCGTATTGATAGGCGTTGCCTGCCCAGCCCAGGAGTTCGAGAGATCCCAGGTTGGCGGAGACAAACGCCAGCCCCGCCACCCAGGCCGTCATCTCTCGCCCGGCGAGAAAGAAATCTTCACCGGTCTCGGCGAACCGCTTGAGATAGAACCCGATGGCCAGCACCAGGCCGAAGTAAAAGACGATGATGGCCAGATCTACGGCCCTGAGATGCACGAGCCTTTGCACAACGAAGAGCGCGGGCAGTGGGGTCATCTGGTCTCCTTGGTTTGACCGTAGTAGGCCGCGGGGCCGTGCTTGCGCAGGTAATGCCGGTCGTGCAACGACCTTCCAATCGCTTCCGCTTCGCTGTTGATAGTGACAGTTAGGAAAGCCATGCGGGCGAGAGATTCCAAAATTACGGCATTGTGGGCCGCCGTGGTCGGATCCGGCCCCCAAGTAAACGGACCGTGGTTCGCGACCAGTACCCCGGGGAGGGCGGCTGGGCTTCGGTTCCTGAATGCTCGCACGATGGCCATTCCGGTGTTCTTTTCGTATTCGCCCGTAATTTCTTGCTCCGGCATGGGTTCTGTGACCGGTACCGGACCATGAAAGTAATCTGCGTGTGTGGTTCCCAAGCAAGGTATCTCGCGGCGCGCCTGAGCCCAGGCGGTGGCATATTCGGAATGCGTGTGCACGACGCCGCCAATATCTGGGAAGCTGCGGTAAAGCTGACAATGGGTAGGAAGATCAGAAGACGGACGAAGGCTTCCCCCGAGCACTTTGCCGTCGATATCGCTGACCACCAAATGTTCCGGCTTCATCTTCTCGTAAGGCACGCCGCTGGGTTTAATGACCACCCACCCTTCGCTCCGCAAAAGCCCGCTGGCATTGCCAAAGGTATAGAGCACAAGTCCGCGACGCACCAGTTCGAGGTTGGCTTCGAGCACCTGTTCCCGCAGCTCGTCAAGCGACGGGGTGGACACAATCGCTGAATGAGTTGGCATCTTCAGAGCTGTTGAAGCACCAGGCTCGCAAACGAAAGCCCTTCTTCCAGGCTCAACCAAAGGCTAGCGCATCGAGAACCTGAAAGTCGTCACTGTATGGTACTTCTGGCCCGGCCTGAGCTCGGTTGACGGAAACTTAGGATGGTTCGGCGAGTCGGGAAAATGCTG
>JAFAWX010000395.1 GCA_019241535.1 Acidobacteriota bacterium
GGCGATCGTCGCAGCAGTGGCCCCATTGGTGCTTGCCTTCGCCTTGTTGCCGCCGGTTCGGGACTGGGCCCTAAAACTATCGTTGCGCTCGCTGATCGCGGTGCATCTTGTTCGCTTTGTTGGATTTTATTTCCTATATTTGTATCAGCAGCATGCGTTGCCGTTTCGCTTTGCCGTGTGGGGCGGAATCGGAGACATCGTCGTGGCCATGTTAGCAATCCTGCTGCTGCTTGGCGTGAATTGGAGACCTACATTACTGGCATGGAATCTACTAGGACTGGTTGATATTATGGCGGTCGCAATCACGGCGGCACGCTCTGAAATGGCTGTGCCCGGTTCAATGCATCAGCTCGATCAGTTACCGCTGGTGCTGCTGCCGACCTTGATCGTTCCTGTGGTTATCGCAACGCACCTGCTGATGCTCGCGCGACTCTGGCGCACGACTTTCGTTTCCTGAACGCCACTCGCCGTTAAGACAAAACGTATTGGTCCGTGGCGTCACGAAAGTGCCCAGAGCGAAGGTGCAATACAAGTGCTGGCAGAAATGAACGACATTTCCGGATAACGTGAGGATGGTGGAATGTCCCCGGTGTGACCGCGGGGTGGGCTACGTAGAGTTTCCCACCCTCAGGGAAACTGAAATGGCGGCAGCACAGGGCAACAAGGAAGCGATTCGAGAGCTTCCAGAAAAACGGAGATGGTACAGACTGATAAAGACGAGAATGGCGAGGTTCGAGCGAGAGAAACTGAAGACCCGCAGCCAATTACCGGAGCTGAAGGGCGATTCGCTTGAGTTCACCTGCGAACTAGCGGAGGGATATGGCGAACATTATCAGGTGATTCGGCTAGGCGATGTTGAGGTCTGGAGAGAGTTAGCGTTTTGGGACCACGTTCCCCGCTTTTACGAGATCAAAGCAATATTAAGGAAGAAATAGGGGGCGAGGTTCAAGTCGGTGACACCCACTTCTTCGAGCATGGACTGCTGGACGGGAGACAACCATTTTAAGGTGAAGGAAATGATCGCTGAGATCAACTGATATCTGCTGGATGAGCTTTATTTGGCAATTGGCTCGAACCCCTAAACTGAGAGGGGGGATGCTGGCGTTTTTTTAGAGCGATTACTGGTTAGCATTGCTACCAATGATTGCTTGACAGCTATCTTGCCCGCGACTACGATGTGCGGCGCCTGCTTTACCGGCTAATTCAACGAGTGAGGTGTACGATGAGGTATTTGCTTGCCCGGAGTGTGATCGTTGTGCTATTGGTGCAGTCCGCAGTGGCCCAGATGGGAAAGGGGCAGAAGAACGAGGAGTCCGGAAGCACCGAAGCCCAAGTGAAGAAGATGGCCGACGAAGGCAGGGAGGCCGCACTGAAGGGTGACGCCTCATTTCTGGAGAAGAACACGACGCGGGACTACGAATTCATCACCGGTACTGGTTCCGTACTCACTAGGTCTGAGGCAATAGAGACTCGGAAGAGCGGCGACATCAAGTATTCTTCAATTGAGGCATCGGATACAAAGGTGCGGGTGCATGGCAATGCAGCGATTTACACCGCCACTGTGAACGTCAAAGGCACGTTCAAGAGCAACGACATCAGCGGAACCTACCGACTCGCTCAGATGTGGGTTAAGGAAGGCGGGAGCTGGAAAGTTGCCAATACCCAGTCGACCAAAGTGGAGGGCCCGTAGCCAAACCGCGCCCATGGACTAAAACCTGTCCATGCTCGCTAGCTTCAGGTAATCTCCGCGCAGGCTCACGTACAACCAATAAAAGACCACACAACCTCAGTTGCGAATGGTTTGAAAGGAAGAAATGGGCTCCGGTAAATCCGCGCCAACATCTACAATTCCACGAAATCAACCCGGCCACCTGGTCTGCTTTGGACAGTCAAGCAGACTACCTCAACCCTGCATCCCGCAGGAACTGGCTCTCTCTAGAGAGGTCACGCTCCACTTCCTCGCCCTGAAAACCCGCTCCGCCATTATGACAGATATTTACCTGGAGACAGCAACAACGTAGCGCACCCCTGCACCAATGAACAAATTGGATGCTAAGAGAGCAATGAGTGAGCAATAGGAACAAGCCAACGTGAACAAAGGTAGTCCTTCCGTGTGTCGGTGGAGTAAGGAGTGACCATCGGCGCACGCTCTGCTACACGCTCTTTGGGAAACTCTGAGCGAGGCCGCAGAGAAAGCTGGTATCGGGCACATCAGCTCGCACACATTTCGGCATATACTCCGAACATGGCTGGATGCTGTTGGTACTCCGGTTGGTGTGATGCAAAAACTAATGCGTCACTCGGACATCAGGACGACCATGAACATCTGCGGTGATGCGTTCACTTCGGACATGCAGGAAGCACACCAAAAAGTAGTGCGGCTGGTGCTTCCTGGGGCTTGATTGGATTTCAATGGATTTCAGAGCCTGCAACTGATTGAAGACATGGGGTGGGAGACGGGAATCGAACCCGCAACGTCCGGAGCCACAGTCCGGTGCTCTGCCAGTTGAGCTACTCCCACCGGATCTTCCGATTATAACAACCCGTGATCAGCATTTGATCAAAGCCGGATTCTGAATTCCACATCTGCAAACGCTCGATACGCCCGGTCGACTAGCCCGCCGAGCCTGACGTCGTCCTTCGGGCGCGTTCATCGGCGCGCAAATACCACGGCACATTAACCACCATGATTCGGCGGTTGCCCAAGAAGTAGAGCATGGCCTTCAAAGCGGCCGCACGTTGATTGTGCAGCAGATAGTTGTACCATCGGTCTTCCACCATTTCCGGAATAACAACCGCGATCTGCCGATCCGGATGAGCCTCGGCTTTTCGTGTCGCAAAGCCTATCAGAGGTGTCAGCACACGCCGGTACGCAGACGAAATAATTTCGAGCCGGGGCACCGGCTCGCCCGCTCTCTGAGCCGGTTCCACTACCGATTGCGGCCAGATCCTGCGAACATCCTCGCTGTCTCCGGGTGAGACTTCAACCTGCACGGCGGTTACATCAGGAGAGAGTTCCATGGCAAATCGCAAAGCCTTCTTGGTAACCCTGCTCCAGCCTCGAATCGGCACGATTACGATCGGATGCTTGAGGCTAGTCAGGTCGAGTGGAGTATCACAATGTATTTCTTCACCGATGCGCAAGTACTCCCGACGAACCGCCTTCATTAGCAACATGAAAAGCGGTATGAGCAGCAGGGTGATCCAAGCGCCCTCGACGAACTTCGCAACCAGCACGACCAGGGCGGTAATCATGGTTGCTGTCGCTCCGAGCCCATTGACGAGCATGCTCTGGATTGCGCGCGGTCCACCCACTCGTCGCCAGTGCTGCACCATCCCTGCTTGCGAGAGAGTGAAAGCGAGAAATGCTCCTATCGCAAATAGTGGGATCAAACGGTCCGTGACCCCGCCGAAGATGATCAACAGCACTGCGGAAAGGAACGTGAGGGAATAGATGCCATTTGAAAAGACCAGCCGTCTTCCCCGCGAAGCAAAAGAATTCGGCAGATATCGATTGAGTGCGATCACCTGGCACAACCGGGGAAAGTCGGAGAAGGCCGTGTTTGCCGACAGTGCAAGCACCAACAGAATCGACGCTATCGAGAGGAAGTAAAAGACTCCTTTCCCGGCAACCGCTCCGATCATCTGCGAAAGCACGCTTTCGTAACCGGGCTGCCCGGGGTCAGTGGCGCCGATCTGGTAGACCTTGGCTAGGTATGCGATTCCCCCGAGCAGCAGGATCAGCAGCCCGATGATGATGCTCAAAGTGATGCGGGCGTTCTTGACCGTAGGCTCGCGGAATGCGCGCACGCCATTGCTGACTGCCTCAACTCCCGTCATGGCGGTGCAACCGTTGGCGAATGCCTGCAGCACGATCCACGAACTGGCCGTGAGCGCAACCGCGTGTAAGGGGTGAGGAGCGACAATTGAAGCCGGCCGGCCCCCACCCATCGCAGCACGGATCAATCCCAAAATAATTGTTGCGCCAAGGGTTGCCACGAACAGGTAGGTGGGGATCATGAAGATCTTGCCGGCTTCGCGTACGCCGCGCAGATTAACGACTGCGATGATGACCAGAATCACCAGACACAAAGGCAGCGTGTGGGGCTGTAACCGGGGTAACGCGGAAACTAGCGCGCCTACACCCGCAGAGATGCCAACTGCCACCACCAGTATGTAATCAATCATGAGCGCCGCAGCGGCTAACAACCCAGCCGTTTCGCCCAGATTCTCGTGAGCGACCGTGTAAGACCCGCCTCCGCCCGGATATGCTCCGATCGTCTGTAGATACGAGAAGTAAACAATCGTAAGCAGGACGATAATTGCGCCGGTGATTGGAAAGATGTACTCGAGGCCGAGTGCTCCCAGAGGAATTAGCAGAGTCAGCGCCGCCTCTGGACCGTAACCTGCTGAGCTCAGTGCATCGAGACCAAAAATCGGAATGCCGCCGATAGGTCCGATCTGCTCCGCACGTTCATCGCTGGTCTTCAACGCTTTGCCGAATAACAAGTCAGAGATTCCCACCGGCTCTCCTCCTTATGCAAAGTAGTGAATGCAGGTATCGTTGCGATCCATTCCGCCGGCGGGCTTGGTTCGTCATGCCAGTGCTAAGCCTCAAGCCCTTTCGCAACGTTGAACCGCATTGTTGATGCTCGGCTTGGTTGTCCGATTTCAATGCCGTCAGCTACATTGCCTGCCAGCATGGAAATATAGTCCCGCCTAAGGCTTCACATTGCTCAACAGGACTATGTCGGCCTCGCCTTTGCCCACCGCGGCGTAGATCGAGTGTCCATCCGAAGACCACGAGACTCTGCGGGTGATGAACGTGGCTTCGTGGCCAAAATCGGTAATGCGGCGCATCGGCCCACCAGTCGTGGGCTGCGCCCAGATATCTGTTGTCGGTCCATCCATCAGCGGCGCCGCCAGCCACTTGCCGTCCGGAGAGAGCACGAGCTGCATCAGGAGCCAGCTTGACAAATGCGATCCCGAAATCCGCGCCAGCTTGGCGGGCTCGGCGTTCTCCGGGCTGGCGACCAGGATTTCCAGGTCAGACAACCCATTCAGCGCGGGCAAGCTCTGCACAAAAAACAGTTTTCCTGAGGCAGCAACCGCCGGGCGCTCCCCCTGTTCCCTTACCACCTGTTGAGAGCCGCCGTTCGGAGTGGTTTTATCTATGCGAAACCCCTTGTTGCTGGACGGCGAGAAATATATCCAGCGGCTGTCCGGAGACCAGCAAGCCCAACCACCCCCGTCTGAGATCTTGCGAGCATTGCTACCATCGGGCTTCATCAACCACAGATCGACGTTCCATGCATTAATGCCCCGTTTCACATAGGCGATGTACTTGCCATCCGGCGACCAAACGGGAACGCCGATTGTGACTTGCGGATCGTGTTCAAACGTGACCTGCCGATTTTCCTGGGTCTCAAGATTCAGCACCCAAAGATTGCCATGGCCTCCGCTATCGCTCAGGTAAACGAGTTCATGATCTCCGGGACCAGCGGAGGGCGTTTCGACCGTGCCGGTCTGGTGGGTGATCCTGGTGCCTCTGCGAACATTTTCCGCGGGGCTGCCGTCGATCGGGTAGCGCCAGATATCGAACTGTATCCGCCTTCGGGACGCAACCAGATTGCCGGCCGCGTCCAGGTCCGGCGAAATGTAGGAGGTTTCACCGAACGTGAGCCGTCGCAGGTGGCGGCCTCCGATACCTACCGACCATAGATTCATTGTCCGCAAGTAGAGGACGGTATCCCCTTGGGAAGAGCTGTATACGACGCCGGAACTGTCTGGCCACCAGGCAAAACCGCTCATGGGATTGCCGTCCCGGGTGATAGGCCGGGGCTCCCCTCCGTCCGCAGCCACATAGTAAACGTCGTAATCGAATGTTCTTCCCTGTTGAAATCCCAGCTTTTGATCGTTTGGAGACCAGCGCAGGTCGGAATAGTTGTATTCGCTCGGAAGGACTGCCAGCCGTCGAGAGTTCGACCCGTCAGCATCGGCCACGGCCAGTTCAAGTTTCCCCTGCCCGGAGTGGAAATAAGCGAGGTGTTTTCCATCGTGGCTGAGATCAGCACCTGTGAGGCTGGTCACCAGCGGACGGGGCGGGCCTCCTAGTGCAGGAACTTGCCAGATCTCACCTTCTCCGTCGGGTTCCCGGGAAGGAGAAAAATAGATTAGCGCCGAGGAATCCGCCGACCATCGCGGATATTGGTGGTCATTATCGTCATGGGTTACCTGCAGGGGCGCACCTCCCGCCAGCAAACGAACCCAGACCTGCCTTCGCCCGCTGACGTCGGCCGTGAATACTACCGATTTGCCGTCGGGCGATAATGCGGGGAATTCCTCCATGCCTATGAAGTCGGTAAGCCTCTTCAATTCAGTCAACGAAGTCTGGGGCTGCGAGCCGAAAACTCGTGCCCCCACGAAACCCAGACCGGCAGCAACCAGCACTGCGAAGCCCAACAAAGCGGGCAGCACCCACCTGCGGGTTTTCTTGGTGGAAATGGGCAGAGCCGCGCCGCTCGCAGTATCGTTGCGGCTCATCAGCTCCAAATTGAAGGCAAGGTCGCGGGCGGACTGGAACCGCTCTGCTGGCTCTTTTTCGAGACAGCGATGCACGATGCGAGCTATCGCGGGTGGAAGCTGGCGCCCCGAAGCTGAGAGCTCCGCCGGCTCATCTTTCAGGATGGCACTCAACGTATCCGCCGAGGTAGATCCCTGAAATGCGCGTTTTCCGGAAAGCATCTCGTAAAGGACGGCTCCCAGGCTGAAGATGTCGGAGCGGTGGTCTGCGCCGAGTCCGCGTACCTGCTCTGGTGACATGTAGCCGACAGTTCCCAAGACAAGGCCGACGGCAGTCTGGCTGACCGTCGCCAGCGAACTTTGCGACCCGGATACCTCCGCAACGGCCAGCTTGGCCAGGCCGAAATCGAGGATCTTGACTACACCGTCGCGGGTCAGAAATAGATTTTCGGGTTTCAGGTCTCGGTGGACGATACCTCGCTCGTGGGCGGCCGCGAGCCCGCGCGCGGCCTGAAGAGCGAATTCGATGGCCTTGCGCACGGGAACTTCGCCTTGTTCTAGCCGCTCACGCAGTGTCTGTCCCTGAAGAAGTTCCGTGACCAGATAAGGCGCATTTTCCTCAGTTGTGCTGAAGCCATATACCGCCACTATATTCGGGTGATTGAGCGCCGCCGCGGCACGGGCTTCCTGCTCGAACCGCCGGAGTCGCTCAGGATCCGGTGCCAGGTCTTTGGGTAGCACCTTGATGGCAACTTCGCGGCCGAGGATCTGGTCGAGAGCGCGATACACTTCTCCCATGCCACCGGCGCCGAGCGACGAGACTATCTCGTAAGGCCCAAGTTTTGTATGCGGAGCGAGGGCCATGGACGCCGTGATTATAACTGGCCCACAAATAACTCCGGGCAAAAGTCACCCGTGTGAGCCGTCCGCAGCACTGAGCGAGTGTCGGCTAACGGCCGAACCAGGCCCGCTCGTACAAGAGCGTTCACGTCCCTTAAACATTCACCTATGGGTTCGCAAGAGATGCTGAAGTGAGTTGAGAAAGGTTAACTGCCGCTGTACCTCCCTATGATTTCCGCTTGCAATCGCCGCCGACTTCGGTAAGCCTGAGGCCAGAATCCCTGAGCTGGCGTTCGCGAGCTACAAACGGGAATGCTCCTGCGATCGGTACCTGATTTCAACACTCATCCGGAGCGGCGCGCTATGCGACGCTTCTCGATAAAGCTGCCCGTATCTGTGCGGGTTTGCGGTGTTCCGTACGACTTTCCAGCACAAATCCAGAACATCAGCGCGCGCGGCCTCTTCTTCTACATCGAGCGCTGGATGAGCGCTGGGAAGCGTGTCGAAGTCACGATGAATTTCCCGCCTCAGGTGACACTCGCCGACTCCGCCAAGGTCAAGTTCCTCGCCGTGGTGCTCCGTGTGGAAACACAAACTCGCACAGAGTATGCGGGAGTTGCGGCCTTGATTGAGGAATACGAGTTCCTCGGGTCCGCCGGTGAAGGGCATGGCTCTACCGAACTAGAACACAGTAATCGATGAGAGGCAGTGCGGTTTCGCGGCTGATCAGACATTCCTCTGAACCCCGGGGCGAAAAGTCTTGAGGCGGTCCATCTCGCGCCGGAGACGCGAATACCTCCGGAGCAAAATCAGCAGGTAGGTGCCATGGATGGCCCAGGTCGCAATGTAGGCCGCGTACAGATAATGGATGGAGTTCATGGCGACCTCTCGAGCAGCGATTCCATTCCCTGCGCCTCTTCTACCTGGCGCCGGGCAATTTCCAGGAGGTAACGAGTCCAGCAGATCAATCCCGCGAGACAGAGAAACGCTGCCCAGTTGATCAGCAGGACCCGCGCCATGCGCGGATCAAGCGAGCCCCCACCGCCAATAACCGGTGAAGGATGCTGCGTCCGGAAGAACCAGATGGAGAAGTAGACGAGGGGGACGTCGAGAGCTCCGAAGATTGCGACTATGGCGGCAACCAGCGGGGTTTGGCTGCTGGTAGAAAACCGGCGCAGCATGAGATAACTGATGTAGATCAACCAGAGCACGAGGGTCGTGGTTAAGCGGATATCTCCCGGCGCCCACCAAATGCCCCAGACGGGACGAGCCCAAAGAGGTCCCGTGACCAATACGACAGTGCAAAACACGACGCCAACTTCAGCCGTTACCAAGGCAAGAATATCGGCGGCCGCGTTGCGGCGAACGAGGAAAACCACCGACGCGGCAAAGTTGATGAGAAACAGCAGGAATGCGGTCCATGCCGAAGGGACGTGATAGTAAAAGATGCGCTGCACGTCACCCATCGTGCGTTCCGTGGGCGCCGCAATCAGAGCCTCATAAAGCCCGAAGCTCAATAACAGCCCCGCGACGGTTGCCAGCAGTGTGAAACCGCGTTTCATTCCGCTTCGAGGACAATGTCAAACATTAATAGGCACGCAGTGGTAAAGACGACATCATACGCCAGTAGCAGGGCCACCCAGAACCGCGCCGACTCTTCGCCGGTAAGAATCGCGGTAGTAGCGTTCACCATTGCCAGCAGGGCGGGAATTGAAAGCGGAAAGAGCAGGAGCGGCAGCATCACTTCCCGGCTCCTGGTGCGGAGTGAAATCGCAGCAAAGAAGGTTCCGTTCACCACCAGCGCCCAAGTGCCGAGCACGGCCGTGGGCAGCAGTTCCCCGACTGGCCCGAGTGCCCGTAATTTATAAAAGACAACAAATAAAGGAGTCATGAGCGCTTCAATAGCGCTGACGAAGATAAAATTTCCCACGGCCTTCGCAAGGAACAACGGAGTACCGGTGGCCGGGGAGACGCGATATGCATCGAGTACCTGGTTGCGCAGCTCGCGGCTCCAGGTCTGGTTAAGAGCGACAATGGCAGCAAACAGAACCGCGACCCAAACCAATCCGCCGGCGATAGTGCGCGACTCCTCCGCCGTAGGATCGAAGGCGAAGCTGAAAATGACAACCACCAGAAGGGCGAAAAAGAGCATGGCATTGATTGCATCCTTGGAGCGCCACTCGAGGCGAATGTCTTTGACCAGGCTGGAGCGGGCAATGGAGAAGTAGCTCATCAGACACCCGCCTCGAGAGTCCCCGATCGCTTCACCACGGTTCCCGCCACCATCGACACAAATTCGTCTGCAACCGACTTGAGGTGCGCCGGGTAGTGAGTTACAACCAGGACGGTTTTGTGCAGCTGCCGCAGCTCAGACAGCAGTTCTGTCATCTGCTGCGCCGAACGGGAATCGACGTTTGAAAATGGCTCATCGAGCAGGAGCAGCTCAGGATTGTTGAGCACAGCTCGGGCTAATGACAGTCTCTGGCGCATGCCCTGGGAATACTGACCGACAGGACGCTCCAGGGCAGGATTCAGCTTCAGCCTGGCGATTACTTCCCTCGAGGTGTCACTTCGAATGCCATAGAGTTCGCCGAAATAATTCAGGTTTTCAATCCCGCTGAGCTCGTCGTAGAGCAAAGAGGAATGCGCCATGTAGCCGATTTTCTGGCAGACATCCTTTATCTTTCTTGTGCCCAGAACCGTAATTGTGCCGCGAGTCGGATGTATCAACCCGGCGACTGCTCGTAAGAGGGTGGTCTTGCCGGCTCCGTTGTCGCCCACAATGACATACAACTTTCCTGGCGCAAATTCTTCGGTGACCCCGCGCAGGGCGCTGAAACGACCGAATTGTTTTATCAGCCCGTCGGCCACAACAATCGGTTTGGTCTCGCTCACGGCCATGTGGCGGAACACATCTTTATAGCATTCTTCAGTGACTGCTCTATTTTCTCTAACGTGCTGCAACACGCGAAATCACATGCCCATGGCTTCATCGATCTTCCTCCTCTCCCGTTTGTCGCTCCTTTTTGGCGCCCGACTGCGAGGTCAGAAAGCCATCAGCGTGCGCGGGAAGCAGCCCAGGAGTAAGAACTGTCAAATCGGCGCCAAAGGCGTGGAGAAAGCCAGGCCACGACCAGTGACGCAAGGGCATTCCGTGGGTCAGCAAACAATCCAGAACAAAGAAATAAGGAGGAGTGGAGGTGATATCTGGGGCTGACCGGGCGTACAGAGTCTGTGCGGCTCCGGTTTACGGGGGACAGGCAGCGTCCCTGTCCCCAGTCCCCAGTTCCCTGTTTTGCACCATGCATGACCCGCACCGTGCCCCATACGATTAGGTTTTGAGCGTCATCTCGATTTCCTATCGATTGACAATCGCCAATGTGCCGGGGAGACTGAACGCCCATGAAATATCAATATCGGGTCCTGGGCATGTTGTCCCTGCTTTCGGCGATCACATACCTCGACCGGGTTTGCATCGCCGTGGCTGGTCCACGCATGCAGGACTCGCTTCACATCAGCCCCCAAGCGTGGGGCTGGGTTGGCACCGTTTTCTTTCTTTCCTATGGAATCTTCGAGATACCTACAGGCGTGCTGGGAGACCGAATTGGCCCGCGGCGCGTACTCACTTGCATCGTGGCCTGGTGGTCGGCCTTCACGACCCTTCCGGGTTCGTTTCGAACTATTACATCTTGCTTCTGGTGCGCTTCTGCTTCGGGGTTGGCGAAGCAGGTGCTTATCCCAATTCGTCAGCGGTAATTGGCCGCTGGATTCCGGCTGCGAAGCGCACGCGTGCCTGGGGCACGGTGTGGATGACCAGTCAAATCGGCGCCGCGCTGTCCCCGCTTCTGGTTGTGCCCATTCAGGTTCGTTACGGATGGCGAGCTTCCTTCTTCGTCTTTGGTACGACCGGTTTGGCGTGGAGTGTGACGTGGTATCTGTGGTTCCGTGATTCGCCGCATGAAAAAGCCGGCGTCACAGAGCAAGAACTGCGCGAGATTGGAATCGCTCGCGAGTCAGAACCGCATGCCGTACGGTGGGGCAAGGCGTTGCGCCTCCCAGCGATGTGGCGCATGGCCGCTATCTGCGCCTGTTACGCGTATGCGCAGGGATTCTTCCAGGCGTGGCTGCAAACGTATCTGGTGAGGGGCCGCGGATTCACCGAGGCAGCCCTGTTGTTCTCCTCGTTCACTTATTTGATTCGAGCAGCAGCAAACGCACTTGGTGGTATCGCCGGCGATTGGCTGGCAAGACAACATGGGCTGCGCAAGGCACGCCGCTCGATCGGTGTCGCCGGACAGGGCTCGGCGGCCTTGTTCTTCACTGCGGCGGTTCTTTCGCCCAGCGGTAAGTGGGCGCTCCTGTTCATTTCGCTCGCCTATGGTGGCTATTTGTTTCAGCAGCCCAACTTCTGCGCACTTTGTCTCGACGTAGGCCGCAAGAACGCTGGCGCGGTGTTCGGAGTCATGAACACAGCTGCCAATGCAGCCGCTGCCCTTTGCGCGGTCGTGTTTGGCACGATCGTGGGTCGGTTGGGCAACTACAATCTACCTTTCATTCCGATGATTGGATTGCTGTGCCTGGGTGCGCTGCTGTGGATGCAAGTTGATCCGATCCGCGAACTGTTCCCGGAATCGCTTACTCCGGCATTCGCAACCGGCCGCTCAGGTTAGCACGCCGAAAATCCTGATAGCAAGGCGTCATGGAGCTGCGTCTCCTTGCCGAAGCCGTCCGTTGCGAAACAGAGGGCATGAGTGTAAATGGGAAAGGTTACGTCAACCATGCGGAGGGCTCCATTGCGAGGCTCAGCAAGTTGGTAGAATGCTGCCTCTATTGGGGCTATCTCCGTGTGTTCACAGACAAAGATTCTCGTGCTGGCAGCGGGAGTACTTGCTGTGATTGCTGATGCTGCAGGCCAGCAATTTCAGCTCATGGAGGCTTCAATCACCGATATTCACAACGCTATACAGAGCGGCAAGCTGACTTGTCGCAGTCTGGTGCAGCAGTACTTGGACCGGATCAAGGCCTATGACCAGCACGGCCCTGCCATCAACGCCATGCTGTACGTTAATCCCAAGGCTCTGGGGCAGGCCGAAGCTATGGATAGGGCGTTCAAACGCGGCGCTGAACTAAAGCCATTACAGTGCATTCCACTGGTGTTGAAAGACAATTTCGACACCGCCGACATGCCAACCACCGGCGGGTCGCTGGCCTTGAAGGGCATGCAGCCGGCAAAGGATGCGTTCACAGTCGCTCGCTTTCGTCAGGCCGGAGCGCTAATTCTGGGGAAAACGAACCTGCATGAACTGGCACTGGCCGGAGTGACGGCGAGTTCATTGGGCGGGCAGACGAAGAATCCGTACGAGCTGACACGCACCCCGGGCGGCTCTTCGGGGGGCACGGGAGCCGCCGTGGCGGCCAACTTCGCGACCGTCGGCACTGGCTCGGACACGGTGAATTCGATTCGTTCTCCATCCTCTGCCAATAGCCTGGTCGGCCTTCGCCCAACTCGTGGGCTGATCAGCCGTGGCGGGGTGATTCCCGTCTCCTTTACGCAGGATGCGGTCGGGCCGATCACACGAACCGTTGCCGATGCTGCGGTCATGCTCGACGTGATGGCTGGCTACGATCCGGAGGATCCCGTGACTGCATCCGGCGTGGGCAAGATCTCCAGCTCCTACACCGCTTTTCTCGATAGAAATGGCTTGAAAGGAGCTCGTATCGGCGTGCTGCGCACACTATTTGGGAGCAGCCCCGACAACCAAGAGGTCAACCGAGTTATTGCGAGTGCGCTGGACGTGCTGCGCACGCAAGGTGCAATCCTAGAGGAGACAAGCGACCGGGCGTTTGATAGCGGAATGCTGGCTTCCGATCTAGACGTACAGAAGTGGGAATACAAACACGATCTCGACAACTACCTCAAAGCCCAGCCCAACCCTCCGGTGCACTCACTGGCCGAGCTCATCGCGACCGGCAAATATCATAAGCCTTCGTTGGAGAAGTTCCTGGCTTCCTCGGAGGCTCAGCCAAATGGTCTTCACGAGCGCGACTACAAACAACGGCGCGTCAAGATTGATGACCTGCGGGTGCGACTGGCGAACGCGCTAGCGAAGAACAATCTCGTCGCGCTGGTTTACCCGCACCAGAAGCGGTTACCGGTGATGATCGGCGACATGAACCAGGCGGAGCGCAACGGCATTTTGGCGTCTCTTACTGGATTCCCGGCGATCACCGTTCCAGCTGGATTCTCGACTCCAACTGCCAGCGCGCCCATCGGTGTACCAGTCGGGATTGAGTTCCTTGGCCAGCCGTTCAGCGAGCCGCAATTGTTGAAGATTGCTTTCAGCTTCGAGCAGGCGACACACGTTCGCAAGCCACCGCAGTCTACGCCGCCGCTGAGCAGCCGGTGAGCGAAGCGCAACGCGGGCCTCCAGGACAACTCCCCATTCATGGCCACGTCATTTCACCTAAAGACAGCAGCCAATCACCGTCTAGATCTTATGAAGGGGTGCAGTGCCGAGAAAAAAGCGGGTAAGGCATCTGAGTGGATGCGTCAGCAGCTAATGCGGCTACAACCCGCGATAAATGGAAAGTCGCCAGAGCTGTGCGCCCTAGCTCACTTTCGCAGATGGGGTCCTTAGGCGTGTGACATTTTTCGCAGGTGCCTGGTTTTCCTGGGGAGCATACTTAGAGGCGCACTTTGCCTGGATCTGTTTAGCGTAGAACGTGCCATCCCGGCTAAAGCTGCCGTCCGCCAAGGCTTGGGCATTGTCCTTGAAGGTATCCGGCGGAGGTTCGGTACCCTTGTACACCACGTTCAGCAATTGATCGTTTTCAACCAGGACGAAGCTTACGTTCAGACCGCTGCGTCGAATGGAACCCGGCTGAACATTACCCGCAACGCGCAGGCGCTTGGAATATGCGGTGTCGCCCATGGCGCGCAGTTCCTTGATAGTCACATAATAGCTTTTACTCTCCTGAACGCCGGTATATGCAAGATACCCGAGCGCCGCGAGGATCACCCCGATGGAAGCTCCAAACTTGAGGAATTTGCGGGTCTGGGTCGACATCACTGCTCTTTCAGACTTTACTCGTCGGGAAAAACGCGGTCAAGCACAGCTCCACGCGTTCGCTCCCGGCCAGCTTTGCCAAGGCTCCGGCTGTTAGTCAAATTTGAAACCAGCGTTCGGCTGCCACGCACAGCATGCCCGGCCGTGTCTGACGAGTCTCCTTTAGAATGAGATCCTATGATTCACCCCTGGCACGACGTAACTCCCGGCAGCAAACTGCCGCAGGAGTTCAACGGGATCGTGGAGATTCCGTTCGGCTCGAGTGTCAAGTACGAACTCGACAAGAATAGCGGACTGATCAAGCTCGATCGGGTGCTCTATTCAGCCGTCTACTATCCGGCCAATTACGGCTTCATCCCGCAAACCCTTGCAGAAGATGGCGATCCCCTGGACGTGCTGGTTCTGTGCCAGGAAACGGTCGTTCCTCTGACAATCATTTATGCGCGTGCCATCGGGCTGATGACAATGATCGATTCCGGGAAGAAAGACCACAAAATAATTTCTGTCGCAACCAAAGACCCGGAATTCAACACGTACCGCGAAGCCGCAGAAATGCCCCAGCACCGCATGCTCATGCTCCGCCGCTTCTTCCAGGATTACAAGCTGCTGGAGGGTAAGGCCGTCGAGGTTGATGAGATCCGCCCGGCGGCCGAGGCCTACCCCATCATCCGCGATGCCCTGCACCGTTACAGTGAGCAGCGCAGAAAAGGCTTCTCCAGTAATGACTGATCATCTGCGTCGCTTTTCGGCGCTGCCGCCTCGCGAGCGCCGCGGCTCTGCCCTCAGAAATGATCGTCTACAGGCGGCCGGCGGTCGACCGCCACACCGCCCAATGCGCGTGCCTGGATTATGCGGTCCCAAGGACCACCTCGCCAGTTATCCCGTGTAGGCTCATCGCAGATCCAGGGCGGCAGCACGATGAACAGGTTTCTTGCGACTGCCTGCGCGTAAGGCTCATAGAGGGAACGCGTCTCTATGAGTTTTCGTTCGATCTCGATTCCCGAGCGCAAATGCAGTCCCTTTTCCGCCAGCCGTACCCTGATTTTTGCGAGATCGGCGGAGTTAAGGCGTTCGGGCGCGTTTCGGTCATAGCGGGCATTCACGACCTGTGCTAGATCAACGACCGCATGCCGTGCCATCTTGAACGTCCGGCGCGCCTGTTCGCTGCTGACATTTTCGATTCCGGCGATCACCAGCGCGGTAGCATCCAGAACAACCGTCAGCGCGCCCAGCCAGGATTGATTGCTGTGCTGGGAACGATAAAAGCTCAACACCGGATAGGAAAGGTGGCTTTCGAGCACTTCGGCCGCCCACCTTTCCCAATCGGCAAACAATCGGTCGAGGCCGCCTTGCTCCAAGCTGCCAACCGCCCGCGTCAGGAGCTCTACAGCGCTCGGAGGAGAACCCGCGCGCGCGTCGAGGAGCGAGATTTCGATTTCACGCCGGGAAAACGACGAATAGATGGTCGGGAGGTATCCGATGACCACACCCAGAAAAGCAAAACCCATGCCTGACTCGACCACCGACAGTGTCCGGGAAAACGCCGAGCTAGGAGTGATATCCCCATATCCGAGGGTAAAAAACGTCTCCCCACTCTGATATAGGAGCAGCGGAAAACTGAGTTTCACTCCAGGAGCTGCCGCGATGAAGTGTTCGCCAGCGGCTTGCTGCAAAAGCGCAAACCCGAAGATCAGACCGCCCGCCCAGAGGCCCAGCAGAGCAATAAGGGAAAGGGGCCCAAAATAACCAAGCACGGTTTCCCGCCGGGTTTGCGACCGGATAAGACTGGCAAGCCTGGCAAATGGCGGCCAGCTGGCGCGGTAAAACCAGCTGGTGATCCGGAAGTGGCGGCGCACGCGGCGAGGAAGAACGACGGTCTCGAACGCATCCAGCAGAACGGCAAAGATAACGACAGCGCCGACGACTGTGGTCAATGCATGCATTGGAAAGAGGCCGGGCCGGGCGGCGGAATCGTAGCAGACTGGGGCATAACGCCAGAGATCCAGCCTTTAGCTTCTCCTGATGGCAATTCCCAGTTCCTTCAGCTGCGCCTCACTAACCGGAGTCGGGGCATCCACCATTAAATCCACCGCGCGCGCTGTCTTCGGAAAAGGAATGACTTCGCGCAGGCTTTCTGCACCCGCCAGAATCATTACGATGCGGTCGAGGCCGAGAGCAATGCCGCCGTGAGGAGGGGTTCCGTAGTCAAGCGCCTCGAGGAAGAATCCGAAGCGGGCGCGAGCCTCATCGTCGTTCATGCCGAGTGCCTGAAAGATTTTGCGTTGCACGTCCTGGCGGTGGATGCGGATCGAGCCCGAGCCTAACTCGGTTCCATTGAGGACGACGTCGTAGGCGAGCGCGCGGATATCTCCCAGGGGAGAATCGGGATCGTGTACGGAATCGATGTGGGCGTCGAGCTTCGCCATGTCTTCTTCGTGCAGGGTGGTGAAAGGATGGTGCGCCGGATTCCAGCGCTTCTCCTGCTTGTCCCACTCGAACATGGGAAAGTCAGAGACCCAAAGAAAACGAAAATCCGTCCCGGGATCGCCAGTTTTCTCGAAGGCTTTGTGCTTAGAGGCATATTTTTGCGCCAGATCAAGCCGCAGGAAGCCACATTTTTCCGAGAAGTGCTGCACGCTCTGATGGCTGACGGAGGAATTGTCCGGGCGGTCGGCGCCCCCGGCGATCAGCCACAGATCATCGGGCTCGACATTGGCAAAGGCAAGAATCTTTGCCGCAAACGCCGGGTAGTCTTTGGCGAGGCGTTTGGGATCGGTTATCAGCTGCACGAACAACGGACCCTGCACATGCTGAAA
>JAFAWX010000075.1 GCA_019241535.1 Acidobacteriota bacterium
TGCTCTTCAACCGTGGCCGTGGCTTCGATACCCTCCTTGCCTTGTCCCCACAACTTCGCCAGGCCGAAGTCCAGAATTTTCGCCTGACCTCGCTTGGTGAGAAAAATGTTTGCCGGCTTGATGTCTCGATGGATGATGCCCTTGGCATGTGCCGCATCCAGAGCATCCGCAGTTTGAATTCCCAGTTCAACGACCTGCTCCACTTTCAGCGCCTTCCCGCCGATGCGATGCTTCAGAGTCTCGCCTTCCAAAAGCTCCATCACGATGAAAGCTTGGCCGTCTTCTTCGCCGATATCGTGAACGGTGCAGATGTTTGGGTGGTTGAGCGCCGAAGCAGCCTGCGCCTCTCGACCAAAACGAGTTAGGACCTGGGGATCGCGGGCGACTTCGTCAGGCAGGAACTTGAGGGCAACGAAGCGGTGCAGTCGGGTGTCCTCGGCTTTGTACACCACCCCCATCCCGCCACCGCCCAGCTTCTCCAGGACGCGGTAGTGAGAAATAGCCTGGCCGATCATGAGAAGGAATCTCGCCTCCGAGGCGATGAGCATGGTAGGCGGTGGACGCCGATGAAGTCAACGAGCCGCTTCACTTCAGATACCGCGGGCCCTGATTCGAGGCACGCCCTCCGGCCACAAATGCCACCCGGGGCACAGGCTCTTTGTGCCGCTCCACCGTCAAACACATTGCGCACCGAGCCCTTGCTGAAGTAAAGCCGCGCCAGTAGACGTGAGTCGGGATCTCCAGTGCGGAATTGACCGTGGAGGGGCATGTGAACTGCACTTTCGCCTCGCGTTGAGTACGAACGTCCGAATCGACTACATTGCGGCGGGCGTGTAGGTACCCAGGCAGTCGAATGATGTGGATCCGTCGGCGTTACCCTTGGCCTTGCAGGTGCCGCTGGCCTGGCCACCTTTCATCTTTCCGCCGCCTTCTGTCATGGACCACTTGTTGCTTCCCGATTGAAAGGCGCCGTTGTTGGACGTGCCGGTGAATTCGTACCTGTAATAATCCTTGTCGCCGTTCTCCATGTTCTCCACGAATTCGCCATGCCCAGTCGCCTTGTCGCCCTTGACGTCGACAAACTCGGTTCCAGTCCCGGACTTGATTTTCACGCCCGCGATTTCGCCCTTGGTGGCAGTGCAGTTGATCTTCTCGATGACGTAGGCATGGCCAGCGTTGTCGCCAACGTCGATTTCGTGCTGCACGGCCGGTTTGTCGCACTTCCACTGAACGTTTGATTTTCTCTGCGCCAAGGCGATGTTCGACACCACACACAAACTGCACAGAACCAGACAGGATCTTTTCATACCTTCCTCCTTATCACTGCAGCTGAATGGGCTTGTACCCGGCGAACCCGTGCGCGGGAGTGCTCTTATGACAAACTCAGACAACCCCCCACAGCACGGGTACCGCGTTCGGACGTAGAATCGCCGCGCCAGACTCTATACTCCCCCAATTCGGCAGCGCAAGAAATGTGGTCGGGCGCGAGGTAAGCGTATGGTCTTCACTGTGGTGTAAAGACAGGCTGTCTTTACAGTATGGGTTCCCGGCTAGTCAATGTGCGGCTCGATCCGGATCGACTTCGGAAGGTACAGACGCTTCGCGCGCGTGGCATGGCGCTGTCGGATGTGGTGCGCGAGGCGATTGACGAACGGTTTGCGGCGCTGCGTAGGTCTGGGTCCCCGGCGGATGTCAGGAGAATCGTAAGACGAATATTCGATCAATATCCCGATCCCCCGGACGTGCCGCCCCGCGACTACGATGTCGAGGATAGGCACGCAGCCCGTGTGGCGTAAACTCCGGACTGTCCGACGGTGATTCTGATTGACACCACCCCGTTGCTGTCCCTGTGCGACGCACGCGACTCGAAACACCGGATGGCATTGAAGCATCTTGAGTCGTTTGCTCCCGAGGAGTTCGCGGTCTGTGATGCCGTGCTGACGGAAGCCTGCTTTCACCTTCCGCATCGAAACCAGCGGCAGCGGCTTCGGGCTTTGCTGCACGACCTCAGCGTGCAGGCAATTCCGATCATGTACGATCGCGATTTCTTCCGGGAAGTTCTCGATTGGCTTGCGAAGTACGCGGACCATGAACCGGATTGGGCGGGTGCGTGCCTCGCGATCCTCAGCGCACGCAACAAAGACCTGAAGGTATGGACCTGCGACCGGGAGTTCCGTACAACGTGGCGCCGGCCGGATTCCACGGCAACAACCCGCGCCAAACACGCTCCACATCTTATTCCAAGACGATCGTATTTTTGTAAGCGGGGCCATCCGGGTTAGTTCCAGCGGGGCCACCGAGGGAACCGGTTTTATTTGCCTTCCGTTCAGTACTCGCCCACGATTTCAATAGCTCATAGGTCGTTGAAGGAATATGCCCTGCCCCTGGCAGCCGATTCGAACCTTTCAAGATAGCGAGAGTTGTGGAACTCGCTTTTTCAGGCGCCTTTAGGGCTGGAATGTGGCCGCATCGGTTACACTCTGGCGGACGATTCCCGAACTTCTTGAGCATCCTTAGCTCCTCAATCACTGACATAGGGATATTTCGAGCGTTAACCCGAAGAGTGCAGGATTTCCACTTTGCGAAGCTGGCAGTCAACGAGGATTTCAGACCTAAGGACTCTCCTTCTGAACGATTCTTCGAAAGTTCGGGCCCCCCGACATATAATCCTGCACATCCATGACACTCCTCGCCGGAACTCGACTCGGTCCGTATGAGATCACGTCCATGCTGGGGGTCGGTGGAATGGGGGAAGTGTACCGAGCGCGCGATACGCGCCTCGAACGGATGGTTGCCATCAAGATCCTTCCCGCTCATCTTCATGCGAATGCTGAATTTCGCGCGCGTTTTGAGCAGGAAACCAAGTCTATCTCATCCTTGCAGCACCCTAACATCTGTGTTTTACACGATGTCGGCTCGCACGACAGCGTTGATTTCATGGTGATGGAGTATGTAAGCGGGAAAACTTTGGACAAGATAATTCCTCCAGGAGGCTTGGCGACAGAGCTGGCGACGAAGTATGCACTGCAAGTAGTAGATGCGCTTGTTTGCGCCCATTCCGTAGGCATCGTGCATCGCGATCTGAAACCCTCGAACATCATCATAGATAACAATGGACTCGTGAAAGTGCTCGATTTCGGTTTGGCCAAGCTCGCGGAACCTGCCCCGGAAGCGAAAAACGAAGCGCCTACGCTGCTTACCACCACAGGAGTGATCCTCGGCACGGTGGCATACATGTCGCCGGAACAGGCTGAAGGCAAACGCCTGGATGCGCGCAGCGATATTTTCTCATTCGGTTCCGTGTTCTACGAGATGCTGACGGGCCAAAAGGCTTTCGAAGGGCCATCTACCGGTGCATTACTGTCGGCTGTAATCCGCGATGACCCCAAGCCATTGAGCGAAGTCAGGCGCAATATTCCGGCGGAGATACGTCGAATCGTAACCCGCTGCCTCAAGAAAGACCCTGAAGCTCGCTATGCCTCTGGAGCCGAATTATTCCAGGAACTCAAGACCTGCCGTGACGCGCTTTTGCCGGAATCGGGGGCACTGTTTACTCCTGCACGAATTGCCAGCGAAGTGAGGCGCCCTTGGATTCTGTTTACGTTTGCGCTCGTGATCATTACTTCAATAGTAGGTGGTTTATTGTCGGCGAAGAGGACGCGCGAGGCACGATGGGCACGAGAAGTGGCTATACCCGGGGTTTCTCGCTTATCCGAACAGGGCAGATTCGGCGAGTTTGGCGAAGCTTTCACGCTGGCGACAGGCGCCGAGAGAGTGCTCCCCAACGATCCAACTTTGGCCAAGCTCTGGCCCGTGATCTCCTATCAAGTCTCATTGCAGTCAACACCGCCCGGTGCTGATGTGTACCGCCAAGCGTATGGGAACACCAGCGGTCGCTGGGAACTGGTCGGTCGCACTCCACTCAGGGATGTCCGTCAACCGCGGGGGACATTTCTGTGGAAGTTTGTTAAGCCGGGGTTTGCCAGCGTCGTGCAAATGACCGCACCTCTGTTTGGTGGGTTTCCGCCACCTGTTGGGGAACCCGTATCGGGCAGCGTCACACTCGATGAGGACAGCAAGATTCCACCCGGAATGGTGCGTGTTTCGCAAGAGAAGCTTCCCCAGGAGCTGCGGATACCGGGATACGAAGGAATGCCAGCGTTCACACTCGTGGACTATTGGATTGATCAGTACGAGGTTACCAACCGTCAGTACAAGGCCTTCGTTGATCAAGGTGGATACCAGAAAAAAGACTATTGGCGGGAACCTTTCGAACGAGCGGGAAAGTCTCTGTCATGGCACGATGGCATGGCCCTTTTTCGAGATGCCACGGGGCGCCTCGGGCCAAAAGATTGGATGCAAGGCGAATACCCAAAAGGACAAGACGATTTTCCGGTCACGGGCATCAGTTGGTACGAAGCGGCTGCTTACACGCAATTCGCAGGCAAGAGTTTGCCCACGATTTACCACTGGAATCGCGCCTCCGGCTCGACCTCCGCCGCATTCATCGTACCCGCCAGTAACTTTGGCGGCCAAGGAGTTCTCGCGGTTGGAAGCAAGCAGAGCATAGGCCCATTCGGCACCTATGACATGGCAGGCAACGTCAAGGAATGGATTTGGAATGAAGCCGATTTTGGGAAGCGGTATGTTCTCGGCGGCGCTTGGGACGAGCCTAACTACATGTTTGTCGATCCCGATGCGCAGTCCCCATTTGCACGAACTGCAAATGTCGGATTTCGGTGTGTGAAGTACATCGAACCGGAACCCAACTTGCGAGCCGCGTCCTCTCCGATGGCTTCACCGAGACGTGATTTCAGTAAGGAAAAACCCGCTTCGGAAGAGTTGTTCAGGGCCTATCGCAGCATGTATTCGTTTGACAAGAGTCCGTTCCACGCGACTGTTCAGAATTTCGACAACGTCGATGAAGATTGGACGACAGAAAAGATCTCTTATGCGGCGGCCTATGGTAGCGAGCAGGCGATCACTTATCTCTTCATTCCTAGAAAAAGTAAGCCTCCCTTACAAACCGTCGTTTTCTTTCCCGGATCGAATGCACTCTTGTTACGGAAGTTCGAGCTCTACACCACGGCATCGCTCGACGCCATCCTAAAGAGCGGTAGAGCTGTGTTGTTCCCTGTGTACAAAGGAACCTATGAACGGGGTGATGGCCTGGAGTCCGACAACGCCAACATGTCGGCTGCCTGGCGAGACCACGTTATCATGTGGGCCAAAGATGTTTCGCGCGCCCTCGACTACGCAGAAACTCGTCCCGAACTCGATCATGGGAAGGTTGCTTACTACGGTTACAGCTGGGGCGCGGTCATGGGATCGATCGTGCCGGCTGTGGAGCCTCGAATAAAGGTGTGCGTGTTGGCTCTGGGTGGCCTCGATTTTCCGAGAACCCTTCCTGAAGTGGATCCGATCAACTTCGTTTCCCGTGTGAAGCAGCCAGTATTAATGCTGAACGGACGCTACGATTTCTTTTTCCCAATGGAAGCATCGCAAGAGCAACTTTATCGACTGCTAGGGTCAAGGAAGGACCAGAAGAAACATTTGGTCTACGACACTGGCCACAACATCCCGAGAAACGAATTGATCAAGGAAACGCTGAATTGGCTAGATCAGTACCTGGGCCCAGTAAACTAGTACGCGAGTTCACATTTCATTGCTACGCGGCCTAACGATGGAATCTGCGGGCATCTGTTGTGATGACCGTAATGTCCACAGACAGAAAGCCGCGCGAAAACATGAGCGACCCCTTGAAATTGGTCGGGGCGAGAGGATTTGAACCTCCGACCCCCTGCGCCCAAGGCAGGTGCGCTACCAGGCTGCGCTACGCCCCGACAATTCTAGCTCTATTGATTCTAAATCACTTCCATGACCTCCGATACCGGCCCGGCCTGCCAAATCGGCGATGACTGCATCGCGGCTGCCTACCTTTCGCTAGGCGACAAAGAACAAGCACTCGCGGGCTTCAGAAGGCTTACGTTGACGATTTCGGCTGGATGGTTTGACTTAAAGTCGATCCGGTCATGGATCCGCTCCGCTCTGACCCACGCTCTTCAGGACCTGCTCAGCCGAATGAAATTCCCGTGCTAAGTCAGCAAGTGGCTCGAAACGAAATCACTTAGGTCGCTGTCCATTTGTGTCGCTATGCTTGAGTTGCTCCAGCAGGCCATGAAGATCTGGCAAGCCCCACTGCTCGATAATTTTGCCGTCCGCCAAACGAAAGATGGCAACCTCGCGGATATTCACCTTCTTCCTGGTGGGTGCGATCCCCTGAAACTCCCCTTCCTGCGTGCCGGTCGAGGTAAAACGAATTACGACCCGATCGCCTTCCGCGATTATGTCCTCCACTTTCTCGTTCCAATCAGGGAATGAGCGGCGATGTTGGGCGACGACTTCCTTGATACCTTGAACACCCTGCCATTCCGGACCCACGACAAAATGGCAGACAAATGTCGGAGAATACAGCTCATCGGCGACGGCCAAATTGCCCTTGCTCCATAGTTCCGCTTCTGAGCGGAGAACCACTGATTTATTGGTGGACAGGATTCCAGAGTGCGATGTGGAACAGCCTCCGATAACAATGGCGCACAGCGCAAGCAAGAGCAACTGGATCTTCATTTGAAATGGGTTCCCGGTAGAATACACGAAGCCAGATCCGCTCCACGCACTGTCGAAAGTCCTCATCCAGGCGCGCATTGCTGCCGGATTGACTCACGAGGACTTGGCCGCACGCCTAGGCGTGAAGCCGCAACCGTCCAACGACACAAAGCCACCAATTATCGCGTCCGCAAGCTTCGCCCGTCTTCTTAAAATCGCGCGTGTTCTGAATCTGCGAGTTCGCCATACGGCGGAGTTGGTCCAGAAGTGACTGCCTCTTCTTTATGAGGCTAACCCGGACCATGACAAAACCCTTGCGTGTTGAATCCGTTGCCCTTGGCTTAAGCGAAAAGCACATTCCCCATGTTGTTGAAAAGATTTGAAGGCGGCTAGGAATCTAAGAAAGCTCTGGAACCGGCCGAAAATGCGCCCAAGACAGGTGCGCTACCAGGCCGCGCTACGCCCCGACATGCGTGGCAAAATTGATTCTAAAGACTTCCGAAGATCGTTACCAAACCGGCACCACACGAAACCTGACTTTTCTCCAAAGTGCGACTACCGCGCACTGATTGTTTGATGATGGCGCACTGGGGATTGTCGCTTGCTTTGGTGAACTGCCGTGCACATGCGAGCGGCCCCGCGCGAGGATGGTTTACGGGAACGGTTATCTCTTTTACTATCTTGTATCGAGATGGGGTTGACCTTGGCCGCCGAACATTGGGCCTGCCAAACCTGCACTTTCTGAAATCTGAACAGTTCCGCGCTGCAATGGTCGCGGCTGGGTTGTGCAATAAGACAGCACCAGGAGGAATGAAATGAGAAAGGCAATGGCAGTCGCAGGGATCTGTTTGGCGGCCTGTCTAGTTTTTGCGGCCACGGAGAAAATTCAGCCGCTGAACGCGAAGACCGGCCTTTGGCAAACGACACAGACGGTGAAGTTAACCGGGCTTCCACCAGAAGTGGCTGCGGGCGTAAACCCAACAATGACATATCAGAGTTGCTTCAAGCCAGAGGATTTGAGCACCAGTGAACGGGTGAAGGAGAAGGCTGGACTAAAGTGTTCTTCCTGGAATGTGCTGAAGTCAACAGCAAGCGACATCGAGGCACAGGCCAGCGGCTGCGACATGGGTCACGGCTTAATGGCCGCCGGACATGGCAACATCCACCTCGCGGACTCGGAACACATGACGGGATCCATCGACTATACGATGACGGGACTCGAACAACCCGTGCAGGGCCATGCCTCCTACACGAGCAAGTGGATTGGTGCCACCTGCCCAGCGGACACGAACTAAGAATTCGGACGCTATTAAAAAACCTACAGCGCTCCTTGGGGCTGCGTTCGGTCGTGCAAACGAGAATCTGGTGCCCGCAGGCGGATTTCGACCCGTTTCAATTGCTTAGAAGAAGGGCTTTGGCATGACCTGCGGGAATGTGTCGGATGACTCAGAAAACAAAGCTTCCATATCTTTTCTGACTCCCGTCGAGTCGACTGGCTGATTTGGGGCCGAAGCAATAAGATCGTGTGCCAAACCGGTCTGTTTTTTGAGAAAACTCGGCCAACTTACCTTCAATTGCTTGCGTTCGCATCCGCAAACGAGACTATGCGCGCAATCGCCCCGCCATGAGTTCCACCCCCTCAACACGGCTGCGGACAAGTGCAGCATTTGAGCGAGCACGCCATTATAATCCTCACGCACGCCGGCAGCGAAGACTCTACTGTGCGATGAGTGTCGCCGGGCTCAACCCTCATTCGGCAATTATCGTCACGTCAGAAACCGAAACCCCGAACTTAATTAAGGTAAGCTTTCCTGCCATGCGCAACAGGGCAACCGCTATTTGCGTTGTCTACTACTGAATCTCGGCTGTCACCTAGCGGCCTCCGCCTCGCCCTCTCAATACTTTCGTAGCGGCCAAAAAATGCTGGCCACGCTGTTCCACAATCTGGAATCGCAATGATGGGTAGGGGCGCCGATGTGGATGCAGCCTTTCGCTGGCTCTGCCTCAAAACCAACGGTGGAGACTTTCTCATCCTGAGAGCCAGAGGTGGCGACTCCTACAACGCGTACGTCAGCGGCCTGTGCCGGTTGAACTCCGTGGCGACCCTAATTATTCCCGACCGTGCTTATGCCAAAGACCGCTTTGTGGCCGATACCATCGGCGACGCGGAAGCGGTTTTCATTGCAGGCGGGGATCAGGGAAATTACATCGACTTCTGGAAGGGAACGCCTGCCGAAGATGCGATCAATGCGAATGTTCGGGCTGGCGAGCCGATTGGCGGCACCAGTGCCGGATTGGCCGTGCTCGGTGAGTTCGCATACGGAGCTCTCGGAGACAAGCCGGAAGATAACCACCTGACATCGCTTGAGGTCCTTACACATCCGTATTCTGAACGCGTAACCCTGGCGCGAAACTTCCTGGAAATTCCGTTCTTGAAGAACCTGATTACTGACAGCCACTTTGCAAAACGCGATCGCATGGGCAGGAGCTTGGGCTTTCTCCCGCCCATCATCCAAGACGGCTGTCCGCGCACCCGACGGAGGTCGCAATCGACGAGAAATCCGCGGTGTTAGTCGAACCCGATGGTGGGGCGACAGTTGTGGGCCCCGGCCGGGGGGCTTACTCTATACGGCCTTCGCGGGCACCGGACGTATGCAGACGAAACAAGCCGCTCACTTTTCGTCACATCTCGGTACATCGGTGCGCCTCAGGTTCACATTTCCGTCTACGTACCTGGGATGGATACGGCGGAGTCAGCTACGAGCTGTCGGTGATTGGCGGCAAGATTGATTCCACCCAGGCGAACGGGTCTCTTTACTAGCTTCGGTTCGCCAGCTTCTCCTTACGGTTGAGTTTCTCTCTGGGCTCTCCTGCCAAACTGCGGCACACGCCGATTATCGAATGGCGATCATCGAGGATAGTTCGCGAGAAGATCTCGAGCGGCTTGTAAGCCTGATAAAAACCTGGAAAGCTCAAGCCGGTCTGTAATCATCCGCTGTCAGCAGCTCAATAATTCACCCACTTTTCACTGCATACGGGTACCCAGCTGAATGGGTCGTGAGCCTCCAGTGCCCAGGCCCGAGTTTGAAGCCCAAATTTCGGGATGAAAATACATCCGGGATTTTCTACGGCTTGGTTAGATTTCCATCTTTGTGTCGACCGCAGGGCGGTGCTTGCAGGTGGCGCGAACGATCACTATCATCTGCGATGCCATGGAATTGGGAAGATACCTATTGCGCGCGGCATGGCTTCTCCTCATTGCTTCGCTGACCGGTTCCGCCCGGGCGCAGACTCAGCCGACTTCCGCCGAACTGGAGGCCGTGTACTCTCAGGCGGCATCACTCTACCGGGATTTCCATCAGAATCCGGAACTCTCGGCACAAGAGACGCGAACCTCGGCAAAGCTCGCCGCCGAACTGCGCCGCCTCGGCTATGAAGTCACGGAGCATGTCGGTGGAACCGGTATTGTTGCCATACTCAAGAACGGACCCGGCCCGACGGTCATGCTCCGCACAGAACTTGATGCCCTGCCGGTAGAGGAAAAAACCGGCCTACCCTACGCCAGCAAAGTACACACCCAGGACGCGACCGGACACGACGTGCCGGTTGCCCATGCTTGCGGCCACGACCTGCACATGGCGGCAATCGTTGGAACCGGAGCGATCATGGCCCATAGCCGCCAGAGCTGGCACGGCACGCTGATGCTTATCGGCCAGCCGGCGGAAGAAATCATCACGGGAGCCCAGGGGATGATTGCCGACGGATTGCTGAAACGCTTTCCCCGAGCGGATGCGGCCGTCGCCCTGCATGTGGAGAATCTCCTTCCGGCGGGAAAGGTGGGCATAACCCCGGGCATCTTCGATACCAATGCCGACTCCCTGCGCATCATCATCTACGGCAAGGGCGGGCATGGCGCGATGCCCCAGACGACGATCGATCCCGTCGTGATCGCGGCCAGAACCATTCTCGCCCTGCAAACCATTCCTTCCCGCGAGATAAAGCCCGGGGAAATGGCCGTAATCAGCGTGGGCTACGTTCGGGCAGGTACGAAGAACAATATCATCCCCGACCAGGCTGAACTCGGTCTAACGGTGCGCACCTACAAGGCCGAAATCCGCAAGCAGGTGCTGTCCGCCATCACCAGGGTGACAAAGGCGGAGGCGGAAGCGGCGGCTGCACCACGCGAGCCGGCAATCGAAGCCTACGAAAAGACCGACGCGGTATACAACAATCCCGCTCTGGCCGAGCGCCTAAGGCAGCCGCTTGAGGCGGCGCTCGGCAAAGACAACGTCATCATGGAACCTCCGCATGCGGCCTCCGAAGACTTTTCCTATTTTGTGGAGCAAGGAATTCCCGGCTTCTACTTCAGCTTGGGAGGCGCAGATCCGGCCAAGTATGCCGAGGCGGCGGCGACGGGAACGAGCCTGCCATCAAATCATTCCCCTCTGTTTGCTCCCGATCTCGACCCGGCCTTGCACACCGCTATCACGGCAGAGGTAGCCGTGCTCCGTAATCTTCTGAACGGATCGGCCGAGGAACTGCACAGGCTCCAGCAATCCGGGCCCGGACAATAGTAACCGGCGCGCCATGACCGGCGCGCTGCCCGGCCGTTCACTCTCTCCCGCAATGGCACCGGAAGACCCATTTGGCTTGTAGATGGGCCGATTTGCATCTATATTCCTTCTGCTTGAATCCAAATAACTTTCTATATGGTTGCCTGCCTCCTCGAGTGAAAGCCTGGAGTAAAGAGCCGCCTGAGCGGAAACGACATCTGGTGAGTTCGGGGCCGGGAACGGCGCTCACGATACTGCTGATCCTGGCTAGAGGGTTTGCTCAGACGGGCAGCCCAGAGCAGGTTTCTACGACCCAGCAGGCTCCTTTGTCAGTGGCGGGCGCGGGCACCCAGAGCCCATACGCGGGCAGTGTTCCCGAGGGCAAGCGGACGAACGAGGTATTGCCGCTTTCCTTGAAGCAGGCCATTGAGCGCGCCCTGCGCAACAACCTCGGCTTGCTTTTAGGAAGCGACAACCTTCTTACCGCGCGTGGTGAAAAATGGAAGGAGCTGAGCAGCCTGCTGCCGAACGTTAGCGCCGCCGCCACTCAGAGCGTAACCCAAATTGACCTTGCTGCCCTTGGTCTGAGGCTCAAGTTCCCCGGCGTTCCTAGCGTGGTTGGTCCGGTTGGCGTCTTTGACGCCCGCGCATACCTGAGCGCGCCGCTTTTCGACTGGCACCTGATCCAGCGCGAGCGCGGCGCCCGGGCCAACGAAACAGCCGCACAGTACAGCTTCAAAAATGCCCGCGAACTGGTGATCCTTGCCGCCGGCAACGCCTACCTACTGACCATAGCCGCCGGGGCCAGGGTCGACGCCGCCCAGGCACAGGTAGAAACCGCGCAAGCGCTTTACAGCAAAGCCCGCGATCAGCAGACGGCGGGCGTGATTCCTGCCATTGATGTGCTTCGGGCGCAGGTCGAAGCCCAGACACGTCAGCAGCAGCTGATCGTGGCCCGCAACGACTACGCCAAGCAAAAGCTTACACTGGCACGCATTATCGGCCTGGCCCCGGGGCAGGAGTTCAATGTTACCGACAAGGCTCCCTACGCGCCGCTGACCGCGATAAGCGTCGAGCAGGCACTCGAGCGCGCGTACCGGTCGCGTCCCGATTACCAGGCGGCGCTCGAAGAGGTCCGGGGGGCGGAGCGCTTCCGTCAGGCCGCAGTGGCTGAGCACCTGCCCAGCCTGAATGTTGCCGGGAACTACGGCGTGGCCGGGGTGAACGCCGCCGAATCGCACGGCGTCTTTCAGATGGGCGCCACGCTCGCGATACCGGTTTTTGCCGGCGGGCGCGCCCGCGCCGACCAGCTGCAGGCCGATTCTACGCTCAGGCAGACTCGTCAGCAGCTTGACAACTTGCGCGGCCAAATCGACTACGAGGTCCGGGCCGCTCTGCTCGACCTGAATGCCGCCGCCGAGGAGGTGGAAGTTTCAAGAAGGAATCTAGATCTTGCCAACCAGACCCTCGAGCAGGCCCGCGACCGTTTTACCGCAGGAGTCGCCGACAATCTGGAAGTCGTCGAGGCGCAGGAGGCGGTCGCCTCGGCAAACGAGAACTTTATCGCCGGTGTGTACGCCCATAACCTAGCCAAGCTCTCGCTGGCGCGCGCTGTCGGCTTTGCGGAAGAGGGCGTAAAACAATATTTAGAGAAATAACCCATGCCAGAGGAAACCACCGGGACCGAGGAACGGACGCAAAGCGATAGAGCCGATCGCCCGGCCACTCTGTCTGAGCGGGATCTCAGGTGGCGTCAGTTCCAGTCGCGCAGCCCCCGGCTTCGCATGTTCCTGATCATTGCCGTTGTGGTCCTGGTGGTTACCGGGTTTTTTCTTTGGCGTTATTTCAACAGCTACGAATCTACCGACGATGCCCAGATCGATGGGCACCTGAACCCGGTAAGCGCCCGCGTCGGCGGGCATGTCGAAAGATTGCTGGTGAAAGACAATCAATACGTTAAGGCCGGACAGCCTCTGGTCGAGATCGATGCCCGGGACTATCAGGTGCTGGTAGCGCGCGCCCAGGCCGACTATGACAATGCGCTGGCAGAGGCGAAAGCCGCGGGAGTCAATGTCCCGATCACTTCAACCAGCACCACCAGCCAGCTCGCGGCGGCAGCCGCCGAAGTGGCCGCGGCCCGGGCCGCTCTAGCGGGCGCGCAGCAGCAGTACGAGGCCGCCAATGCTCAGCTGGCGCAGGCCGACGCCAACAACGTCAAAGCACAAAATGACCTTGCCCGCTATAAACAGCTCGTCTCCAAGCAGGAGATCTCCCAGCAACAGTACGATCAGGCTTACGCGGCGGCGCAGGGAGGTTCAGCCGCGGTCGATGCCAGCCGAGCCGCGGCCGCGGCCGCACAGCAGCAGATCAAGGCCGCCCGCAGCCGCGTGACCGAGGCCGAAGCCAACATGCGGGCCGCTCGTACCGGTCCCCAGCAGGTCAAGGCCATGCGTTCACGAGTTCAATCAGCGCAGGCGCTGGTCGAAGGCAAAAAGGCAGCGCTCGATCAGGCGAAACTCAACCTGCAATACACGACCATTGTGTCGCCGGTCGAAGGAGTGGTGACCAATCGTACGGTTGAAGCCGGCCAAAATGTCCAGCCTGGGCAGGAATTGATGCGCGTCATCAACCTGGACGACATCTGGGTCACGGCTAATTTCAAGGAGACCCAACTTCGCGACATGCGTGCCAATCAGCCTGTTACCATTCATGTGGACACAACCGGCAGGGAGTACAAAGGTCACCTCGATAGCATCGCTGCGGCCAGCGGCTCGATCACCAGCCTGCTGCCCCCGGAAAACGCCACCGGGAACTTTGTCAAGATCGTGCAGCGCATCCCGGTGAAGATCACCTTCGACCGAGGCGAGACCCGGGAACATGTTCTGCGTCCGGGGATGTCGGTTGAACCCAAGGTATGGATACGATAGAGTTTTCTCCCGCCGGCGCATCGACCATGTACCGAATCATTACTGTCGAGCGCGAATATGGAAGCGGAGCCGCAGCCATCGCTGGACAGCTTGCCGCGCGCCTTGGCTGGAAACTCTGGGACCGGGAACTGACGGCGGAAATCGCCCGCATGGCGAATGTCTCCCCTTCGGCCGTCTCATTCTGCGAAGAACGCGTGGACAGCACTTTTCAGCGGCTGGTCAAAGTCTTTTGGCGGGGTAGCTACGAACGAAGCATGCAGGTCGAGCACCTGACCTTTGACCCCGACCGCATGGTAAAAGTCGGCGAACAAGTCATGCACACAATCGCCGAGCAGGGCAAAAGTATCATCGTCGGGCGGGGCGCTCCATATTTCCTGCGGGAACGCTCCGACACATTCCACGTGTTTCTTTACGCTCCCCGGGCGGAGAAGCTCAGGCGCATCCAGAAGCTCGGAAAAAGCCTGGGGGATGCGGAAGACCTGGTCGACACCGTCGACCGTGAGCGCTCGCTTTTCATCAAGCATTACTTTCATGCCGACTGGCCGACGCGGTCGCTCTATCACCTCATGATAAATACCGCGATCGGGGATGAGAACGTGGTGTCGGTGATTCTTCACAGCATGGGTATGCTCGAAGGACGCCCCGTGTAACTGTCTTCTGCCCAGGTGTGACTCCTGGCGGAGCCCCGCCTCACCGTGGGACAACGGGCGCCCGCCGCTTCGTATTCAGAACCCAACAACACTCCTGGCTCCGGGCTTCCGTCCTTCGGATCGCTACCGGCAGCCCCCGCCGGGGCGCGTGAGAAGATAAAGCTAGTCATGATTCAGCTCAGCCGGGCAGCGAAAGCCTACGGGCACAAGCTCCTTTTTGCAGACGCGGACCTGCTGATCACCGCACAGGACCGGGTCGGTCTTGTTGGGGCAAACGGCACCGGAAAATCGACACTTTTGAGAATCCTTGTCGGTCTCGAGAGCGTCGACTCCGGCACATTCACGGCCGCCCGGGGAATCAGTGCGGGATATCTTCCCCAGGAGGGTCTTCAACTGTCAGGGAGAACCGTTCTCGCTGAGTGCATGTCGGTGTTCGCCCGGCTCGAGAGCATGGAGCAGGAGCTCGAAAAGCTGACCTCGAGCATGGCGGAGTTCGATCCCACCTCGGCGGAGTACCAGGAGGTTGCCGAACGCTATCACCGGGTCGAGCACGAATTCCGCACCCATGACGGTTACGCCCGCGAAGCGCAAGTGGGCACGGTTCTGGCGGGCCTGGGTTTTCGCGCCGAAGATTGGCAGCGCGACACGCGGGAATTTTCCGGTGGGTGGCAGATGAGGATCGCCCTGGGGAAACTCCTGCTCGAACGGCCGAACCTGCTACTGCTCGACGAGCCGACGAACCATTTGGATCTCGAGTCCCGCAATTGGCTGGAGCAATACCTGACCGATTATCCCTACGCATTCGTGCTGATCTCCCACGATCGCTACTTCCTCGATGTCACGGTAAAACGCGTTATCGAAATCTGGAACCGCAAGATTTCGAGCTACAAGGGCAACTACGAGAAATACCTAGCCGCGAAGCAGCAGCGCCTCGAGCAACTAGAAGCGGCTTATCGCAACCAGCGGGAGCGGATTGAGCAGCTGGAAGTCTTCATCAACCGCTTCCGCTATCAGGCCACCAAAGCCAAGCAGGTCCAAAGCCGAATCAAAGAATTGGAAAGGATGACACCGATCGAGCTACCGGAGGAAGAAAGGACAATCCATTTTTCCTTTCCCCAGCCGAGCCCGAGCGGCAGAATCGTGGCCGAGTTCGCGGGGATTACAAAATGCTATGGCGAGAAAAAGGTGCTCGAAGACGTGAGCTTCATCGTAGAGCGCGGCGACCGTATCGCCCTGGTAGGAGTGAACGGGGCGGGCAAATCAACCCTGATCAAACTGCTAGCCGGAACCGAGCCCCTGACCGGGGGAACGTTCCGACTTGGCCACAATGCCCAAGCCGATTATTTCGCCCAGGATCAGTACAAACAACTGGACGGCAACGCGCGCCTTCTTGACGATCTCGGTCGGGTCTCCCCCTCCTCGCGGGAGAGCGAACTCCGCAGCCTGCTCGGTTGCTTTCTGTTTTCCGGAGACGACGTTTTCAAGCGCATCGGCGTCCTCTCGGGCGGCGAACGCAATCGTTACGCACTCTTGCGCATGCTGCTCTATCCCGCCAACTTTCTTCTCCTCGATGAGCCCACGAACCACCTCGACATGCGGGCCAAGGATGTTCTTCTCGAGGCTCTGTGCGCTTACACCGGCACGGTTGTGTTTGTCTCCCATGACCGCTACTTCATTGACAAGCTCGCCACCCGGGTCTTTGAAATTGCGGACCGACGGGTCGAGATCTACCCGGGAAACTATGAAGACTTCATCTGGCGCAAACAGGGAGGAGCGTCGAAACTCGAACAGGAGCTGCGCGGCACGGACTGGCCGGCCACGACCAGGGAGGCCGGATCGGCGGCGCGGCAGGAAGGCGCGGGCAAGGCAAAGCGATTGAATCCGCTAAAGCGCCGGCAACTGCAGGATCGCGCCGAGCAGCTTGAGCAAGAGATTTCCAGTCTGGAAGCAGCCATCGCCGAGCGCGAAAATTGTCTACAAAAATTCATCAGCGCCGACGAAACCAGTCGCCTCACGCGGGAGCTCGAACAGAACCGCGCCGCCCTTCTTGAGCGGATTGCGGAATGGGAGCAAATAGGACAGCAACTTGAAAGCCAGGCCCACTAGGCCTGGCTCTTGGCAGAATCCCCGGCACGGCCAATGAGGGAGGTGCCTCAACTGTTACTTACTCTCAATGCCTTAGGTGAAGCACAGTGTAGGTTTGGGGCCCCTTGTGAGCTGACAGGCGGCAGTCCGCTCGCCGTGCTTCGACCGGAAATCTGCAGGAATAAGCTGTCTCAAACGCAGTCAGCGATTGCGTAATTTCGCGCGTGTCGAAAACCCTATCGAACAACTGCGCTCCGCAGTGCATCTCTTGGGCGATCGAGGAGAACTATGACTGAGGCTATCCAGAGTCAGCCCCGGCCGCTTCGTGTTCTGCTCCTCGAGGACAATCCCATGGACGCAGAGCTGGTTTTGCGCAAGTTAACCCGAGCGGGACTGGTAGCCCACGGCGATATCACGGGGAATTCGGCGGAGTTCATGGCCCATGTCCAGTCGGGCAGCTATGACCTGGTGCTGTGTGATTTCGGCCTGCAGGGATGGAATGGTCTCGATGCCCTGCGATGGGTAAGGCGCGCGGGCTCCGAGATCCCGTTCATCTATGTTTCCGGCACCCTGGGGGAAGACCTGGCAGTCGAGTGCATCAAGGAGGGAGCAACCGATTACGTCCTCAAGAACAACCTGGAGCGACTGCCCCACGCCGTGCGCCGTGCCATCAGCGAAGACGACCTGCGTCGCGAGCGTAAGCGAATCGAGAGCGAATTGCGCGAGTCGGAACGGCAGTATCAGATGTTATTCGACCGTTATCCCCAGCCCACCTGGGTGCATGACCGCGACACGCTCGCATTTCTGGCGGTAAATCAAGCCGCCATACGCCATTACGGATACTCGCGTGAAGAATTCCTCAACCTGACGATTCTCGACCTGCTCCCCGGCGAAGAACTCGAGCACTGGCTTACCTCGAGCTGGAGATACCGCACGAGTGAGTTTAAAGATACAACCTCCTGGCGACACCGGCTGAGGGACGGCCGGATCATAGATGTGGAAATGACGCGTCACGACGTGGCCTTTCGCGAGCGGAATGCCGTGCTGGTTCTTGCGGTTGACGTTACAGATCGAAGGCGCAATGAAGAGAGGTTGCGTCAGTCCGAGGAGAGATTCTCCAAAGCTTTCCGTTCCAGCCCGCTGGCCATCACCATCACCACCGAGGTAGACGGGCGTTATCTCGACGCGAACGAGGCTTTCCTGCGAATGACCGGCTGGAAGAGGGAAGAAGTGGTTGACGGCACGACTGACGACCTGAAACTGTGGACAAATCCCGAACACCGTGCGGAGTTGATCGGGCAATTGCATCAAGCTGGACGGATGTTGGGTCTTGAAACTCAGTTCAGCACCCGTTCCGGGGAGGTCCGAACCGTCCAAATCTCGGCCGAGGCCATCCAACTTGCCGAGACCCGCTGCCTCCTGACGATCATCAATGACGTAACCGAAGCCCGGCAGATGGAACATCAGTTTCGCCAGGCACAAAAAATGGACGCCGTCGGCCGTCTCGCCGGAGGGGTAGCCCACGATTTCAACAATCTGATCATGGTCATGGAAAGTTATGCCCATTTAGCCAAACAGAAGGCGAGCGACCCCGAGCGGGTGTGGCATTATGCCGATCTCATGCAGGAGGCGCTCGAGCGGGCCACGGCCCTGACTCGCCAGCTGCTTGCCTTTGGCCGAAAACACCCGCAGGAGCTACGCCATTCGGACGTGAACGCGATTGTCTCCAGCCTGAGCGGCATGCTGAATCACATCATGCCCGAAGACATACAGGTTTCGGTCAACCTGAACGCCGGCGGAAGAGTGCTTGCCGACAGAGGCCAGGTTGAGCAGGTCCTGATGAACCTCGCCCTGAACGCCCGCGATGCCATGCCCGAAGGGGGCACCCTGACGATAGAAACGGCCGACGTTCAGCTCACGGAAACGTACGCGAGGGCCCATGGCGCCGCCATCCCACCCGGGCGTTATCAGATGATCGCCGTCAGCGACACCGGAACGGGAATGGACGAGAGCACGCAGGCGAGGCTCTTCGAGCCCTTTTTCACCACCAAGCCGGTCGGCAAAGGCACCGGTCTCGGACTGGCAACCACCTATGGCATCGTGAAACAGCACGGAGGCCATATCTGGGTTTACAGCGAAACCGGGAAGGGCACGACCATGAAGCTCTATCTGCCTGAAGCAGTCGACGCTGCCCAGCCGATCGTTTCCGAGGTCATTTGCCCGGTGGCCGAGGAAGGGAGCGAAACTCTCCTGGTGGTTGAAGACCAACAGCCTCTCCGAGAGGTCATCGTCGAATATCTGACCTCGAAGGGCTACGATGTCATGGTGGCGGCTGACGGAGCGGAAGCATTGCAAATCTGCCGCAGCAGCGAGAAGCTCATCGATGTGCTGATCACCGACGTCATTATGCCCGGGGCACGAGGTTCAGAGGTCGCACAGGTGGCACGGCGGCGATTTCCATCGCTCAACGTCATTTACATGTCGGGATATAACGACCAGAAGCTCGATCCCGAGGAGCGAGAGAACACGATTTTTCTCGAAAAGCCGTTCGATCTGGCGACTTTGACCAGAGCGATTCGGCAACTGGCAAACCGGCGATCTGCCGCCTGAGCGCCCTCCATATTCGCCGCTTCGAGCCGATCCAACAATGGCGTCGTCCAGTCCCGGACCTCAGCATCCCATACGTTATACTTGGGCCGTTGCTTGCCAGACCCTGACTTGTTTTCAATGGCCGTTGGCGTCCGTACTCAGAATCTGCGCAAAGTCTACACTGCCCCGCCTCCGTTAGGGGCGGGCGGCGGCTTCATCGCGCGCGCAGATGCGAAGGGCAGCAAACCGGCAAAGACGCAAATCGCGGCCCTGGACGGGCTCTCGCTCGACATCCATCCGGGTGAGATTTTCGGACTGCTCGGACCGAATGGCGCCGGGAAATCCACTACCGTCGGGGTTCTGACCACCCGGGTGCGGCCCACAAGCGGGCAGGCATGGATCGGCGAACACGAAATATGGAAAGCGCAGGCTACGGTCAAGCATTTGATCGGGGTGGTGCCGCAGCGCCCCAATCTGGATTTTTCCCTGACCGCGCGCGAGATCCTTACCTTTCATGCGGCTTATTTTGGAATCAGCGGCGAGGAACGCAAGCGACGCTCCGATGGCCTGCTTGAAAAATTTAAGCTGAGCGACCGCGGAAATCAGATGGTGCGCGGCTTTTCTGGCGGGATGATGCAGCGGCTCTCCATTGCCCGTGCCATGATGCACAACCCCCAGGTGTTATTCCTGGACGAGCCCAGTGCGGGCCTTGATCCGCAAACCCGAATTCTGCTCTGGGAAATCATTCAGGAATACAACCAGGATGGAAAAACCATTCTGCTGACCACGCACAACATGGAAGAGGCGGACGCACTCTGCCAACGCCTGGCAATCATCGATCATGGCCGGGTCATTGCCCTGGGAACGTCAGCAGAGCTGAAGGGCTCGATTCCCGGCGGGTTCCTGCTGCGCCTGCGCTTCGCCAAGCATGCTCCGGAACTGGCCGAGCGGCTGCGATTGCTCGCCGGAGTCAGGGAAGTGCGCCCCGCCGATTCGAACGGGGCTGACGTCTATGCTGACCGCGGCGGGTCGCTAGTTCCCGAGATTGCCAATCTCGCCGGATCAGCAGGCGCAGAATTATCAGACGTGCATATTTCTGAGCCTAGTCTTGAAAACCTGTTCTTGCACCACACGGGAAGGAGCCTGCGGGATTGAACTGGAAGACCTTTCGCGCCATGCTGGCACGCGACGCCCACGTGGCGCGCCGCAACGCGCTTCAGTTGTTTATGCAGACTTTTCTCCAGCCCCTGCTTTTTGTCTTCATCTTCGGACGGGTCATGGTGGGAAGCGGCTACATGCCTGCCTACTACAAAAGCCTTCTGCTTCCCGGAATTATCGCCATCAGCATGGTTTTCACCGGCATCTGGGCGGTGGCTATGCCCCTGATCGCTGAATTTCAGTGGACGCGCGAGATCGAGGATCGCCTGCTCGCGCCGATCGACATCGCCTGGATCGCCATCGAGAAGGTCATTGCGGGGATGCTGCAGGCCGTGGTTGCGGGCCTGATCGTCATCCCGCTGGCATGGCTCGTGCTCCGGCCGGGTGTCGACATCACCATCGCCTCTCCCCTGGAGTTTGCCGCCATTGTTCTGTTGGTGGCGGCTTTTTCCGCCTGCGGAGGATTGGCCCTGGGGTGCACCATCAACCAGCAGCATATCGGCCTGATGTTCGGCATGGTGATTACCCCCATGATCTTTTTCGGCTGCACATACTATCCCTGGAGCGCGCTTGCAAATTTTCCCCTGCTGCAGAAAGCCGTTCTGATCAATCCGCTGGTATACGCAAGCGAGGGCTTACGGGCCACGCTGGTTCCCCAGTTCCCGCACTTGTCGGCTTCGGCCGTGCTTCTCGCGCTTGTCGCATTCGACGTTTTGCTGCTCGTCATCGGCCTGCGGCAATTCGAAAATAAGGCGATCAGCTAAGTCTATGAGCCGCATTCTTCTCATTGCCTGGAATGAGAATGAAGCTCGCGAACGCGCCCGCCGGCTTTCGGGATACGGTCACGAGGTTAAGATCTGCTCGAGCAGTGAGAGCACGTATCTTCGTCGAGTGCGCACCTCTCCCCCCGAACTATTTATTATCGATCTCAACCGCCTTCCATCCCACGGCCGCGAACTGGCTGCTTATTTTCGCCGCCAAAAGGCGACTCGCATGGTGCCGATTCTGTTTGCCGGCGGTGACCGCGACCGGGTCGAGATCGCCCGCAAGCTGCTGCCGGATGCGCACTTTGCCGAATGGAAAGACATTCGATCTGCCATTCAGCGGGCCAGGCGCAACCCGCCTACCAACCCCCTGGTTCCCTCCACCACGGCGGCTTACTCCCTGTCGCCTCTGCCAAAGAAACTGGGCATACGGGAAAACCATGCCGTAGGCCTCTTCCATGCCCCCGAGCAGTTTGAGCGGCAGCTCGAGCCCAGGCCGCGCGGCGTGGAAATCGTCACCGAGCCCGGTCACGCCGACGTGGCCCTGCTATTTGTTAGTTCCGAGGCGGAACTCGCGCGCGAGCTGCGCCCGCTCAAAGCTGCGCTACCGGCAAAAGCGGCGCTTTGGATTGCCTGGCCGAAGCAGACCTCCGGAGTTCCTACGGATCTGAAAGAGACCATTGTTCGCGAGTTTTGCCTGGGAGCCGGATTGGTCGACTACAAGGTCTGTTCGATCAATCAGACTTGGTCGGGCCTGTGTTTCGCGCAAAAAAAATAGCGGCGTGGAAGATCAGAGAGTCGGGACGAAGCTTCCCGGGAGACGGGCCTGGACGGCGCTCTTAGTTAAGTTAGGCCAGCGGGTCAGCGGATCTGCACCAACCCGTCCGCTTCTGACGCCAGCGGCGCTGGTCGCTGCGGCGCCCGCCAGGCATCAAAAATCGATACCTGGTGCACACAGGAGACGGTACAGTGCGGCGCGCAGGATTTTTCCGTCAGATATTCGCGCCGAATGTCCTCGACTGTATATTTGTCGAGCGGAATCGCCGGATACCCGCGCTGCTGCGAACAATAATGCACCAGGCCATCTTCGCATATATACAGATAGCGGGCTCCCGCCCGGCAGCGCCACTGATTGGGTTGTCCCAAGGCGATATTTTCCTGGAAGGCATTGATGCGCGTGAAGCTGCGTTTCTCGAGGCTCTTCATTTCGTGATATACGCGGCGTTCCTCTTCTCCCAAGGGTTCGAGCTGCCCCTGGCCGTCGTGGATGATTCCTACGGTTGAGCTGAAACCGAGCTCTAGTGCCCGCTTGCCGATCGCCAGAGCATCCTGCGGATTATGCACTCCGCCACCCACGACGGAGTTGATGTTCACGTGGAACTCGGCATGCTCGGCAAGCATCGACAACTTTTTGTCGAGGACCTTGAGACTTTTTTTAGAAACCTCGTCGGGAACCACATTGTCGATCGAGATTTGCAACCATTCCAGACCTGCACGGTTCAAGCGTTCGATGCGTTCCGGGACAAGCAGGTAGCCGTTGGTGATCATCCCGGCGACGATGCCGCGGTGGCGAATACGTGCGATGATCTCGTCGAGCGCGGGATGGAGCAGTGGCTCGCCCCCGCTGATGGTAATGACCGAAGTTCCCAGCTGAGCTAGTTTGTCCACCCGCCGGAACATCACCTCCGTGGGCACAGGTTTCGAGAAATCGTCGTATTCGTTGCAGTACTTGCAGGCCAGATTGCAGCGTCGAATGGGGATGACGTGCGCCAGCAGAGGGTGATCGGTCGAGACGAGCGCGGATATAACTTTGGCGAGACCGCGCAGGTTTCGCGCGGCAGTCTTCAACGAGCGTCGCAATTTTCGTCTGACCTGGGGCATGCTTCGAGTTTCGTATTATTAAAACACACCAGGGCATTAAGAGCATCATTCTCAACAGTGTACGGAGAATATTCACCCGCGAATTGCGCCTCGGGGTGGTCGTCGGATTGGGCTCCAGTGCGGCGCGTCAAGGCAGAGTTAAAGGCGGAGTTTCCTGTCCAGCTGGCTGCGGCAATATTCGCTGGGCGAGGACAGATAGAAGTCGCGCGAGTACCAGGCCCTAGAACCCTAGGTCTCGGCACGCTCGGGGAGGGCGTCAAGAAAGTTCAGAAAAGTCAGTTTCTTTTCTGGCGGAAGGAAGGAGGCCTCGAAGGAGTTGCGCGCCAGTTCGCGCAGATGTTCGTCGGAAAAGTCGAATTCCCGCTGTGCCAGCGCGTATTCCTGGTTGAGCGAGGTCTGAAACATGGCCGGATCATCGGTGTTCAGGGTCAGCATAAGCCCCTGATCGAAGTAGCGGCGTAGCGGGTGGTCGGAAATGGCCGCGCAGCATCCGGTACGCAAGTTACTGCTCAGGCAGGCTTCGACCGGTACCTGACGTTTCGCCAGCTCCTCGACCAGTTCCGGGTCTTGACCTGCGGTGAGTCCGTGGCCGATTCGCTCTGCCCCGATGTTCAGCGCTCCCCAGACAGATTCCGGCCCGGCGCTTTCTCCCGCATGCGCCGTCAGCCTGAGACCCTGCTTGGCGGCCAGCTGGTAAGACTCGCGAAACAGTTCAGGGGGAGACTTTACTTCGTCTCCACCGATACCAATGCCGACCACGTTGCGATGGCGGAAGCTGGCGGCGAGGTCAAAAACTTCCCGAGCGGCGCCGGGCCCGAATTGCCGGACGGCATCGAAGATCCAGAGAACTGAAACTCCAAAGTCCCGCTGCCCCCGCTCCCGTCCACGCTCCAGACCTTCGAAAATGTCGGCAAAGTCCTGCTTTCGCCACAGGCAGATACCGACCGACACGAATACTTCCGCATGAAGCACGTTCTCCGGTTTGAGCTGCTCCATGAGCCGATAGGTAATCAGTTCGTAGTCGTCGCCATCCTGAAGATCCTCGGTGAGAATCTTGAAGGCGGTGAGAAATCCGGCGAAATCGGCATAGCGGTAAAGGGCTTCGACCTGCTGCGCCGTGCCCGCCTTACCGTGGCGCTGGCGTAACTCGAGCAAAGTAGCCGGGGCCACAGAACCTTCGAGGTGAAGGTGCAATTCGGCCTTAGCCAGCCCCCGGATGAAGGCGCTCGTCGGCATCATTTCCGATTGTAGATTTTCGCTGCCGACTTGGCGACGTGGGCGCCCGATGCACGGAAGGAGTCGTGGGCTGGGACGCCGACTTCAACCGGCGCTTGCGAACTCGCTGCGCCGGCGGCTGTAGAGGAAATAGATCGCCAGCCCAATTCCCAACCATCCAACGAAGCGTAGCCAGGTTATTACCGTCAGCCCGGTCATGAGGCCGCCGCAGAGCACGACGGAAATGATCGGGAACCAGGGAACAAGGGGGACGCGAAAGGCCCGTGGCCGCTCCGGCTGGCGGCGCCGGAGCAGGATAACTCCAAGCGAGACCAGCACAAAAGCGAACAATGTGCCGATGTTTGACAGGTCTGCGGCATCGGAAATGTCCACCAGGCCGGCCGGAATTCCCACGGCAAAGCATGCGATCCAGGTGGACCAGTGCGGCGTCTTGAACTTGGGATGCACGGCGGAGAACAGCTTTGGCAGCAGCCGGTCGCGCGACATCGCATACCAGATCCTGGCTTGCGCGTACTGGTAGACGAGGATCGAGGAGATCATCCCCATCAGGGCTCCGATAACAATCACTGCCTGGAAGACGGGACGCGCTCCGAGAGTTCTCAGGGCGTAAGCCACAGGGGCGTCCGCAGCCCGCCCGGTGATGAACGTCGTGTATTTCATCATGCCCAGCAGCACTACGGCCACGCCGATGTAGAGCACCGTGCAAACGATCAAAGACGTTATGATTCCGAAGGGCAGATCGCGCTGCGGCTGGTAGCATTCTTCGGCCGCAGTTGAGACCGAATCGAAGCCGATGTAGGTGAAGAACACGATCGCACCCCCGGTCAGGATTCCGGAAAGCCCGGAAGGCGCAAAGGGGACCCAGTTTCCCCGATTGACCAGCATGCCCCCGACAACCAGGAAGATGAGGATCGCCGCAATCTTGATCGCCACCATGACATTGTTCGCTTCAGCCGACTCCCGCACGCCACGCACCAGCAGCAGGCTTAAGAAGAAGACGATGAGGAAACCGGGAACGTTGAAATATGCTCCCGTCCAGCTGCCCGCGGCCCAGACCGGAGTTGACCATTTATCCGGCAGGTTGAGTCCAAAGGCGGCAAGCTGCGCCTTTGAGTAGCCGCTGAAGCCAACCGCCACCACCACGTTGCTCACCGCGTATTCCAAAATCAGATCCCATCCGATGATCCAGGCGAAGATCTCGCCTAGGGTGGCGTAGGAGTAGGTGTAAGCGCTGCCGGCTACCGGAATCATCGAAGCCAGCTCGGCATAACAGAGGCCGGCAAAGCCGCAGGCCACAGCCACGATCAGAAAGGAAATGGCGATGGAGGGGCCGGCCGGAGGGCGGCCGTGCATCAGTGCTCCAGCGGTTGTTCCCGTGCGCAAAACGTTGATGACCAGATCCAGTACCTGCGCGTGCAGGATGGATGAGACCTCATAATGCTCGCCGGCCGCGGCCGTGCCGGTGAGAACGAATATGCCTGCGCCGATAATGGCGCCGATGCCGAGCGCGGTCAGCGACCAGGGGCCGAGCGTCTTGCGCAGCCGGTGCTCGGGCTGTTCGGCCTCGGCAATGAGCTTGTCGATCGATTTGCAGCAGAGAAGCTGGTTGCGGGCCCGGGTAGCGGGCCGGGCAGTCTGGTCCTTGTTGGATGACTGTGCCAAAGGGCTCCTTTATGCGGTCCGCGCCCCGGCGCCGTCATCCCGCACCCGAGCTGCAGGGCGTAAACGGCCCAGCTAGCGCTTGGCCTGGCCGCGGGCCAGCTTCTTCACTTTGCGCTTTCGCGAGCCGCGAGCGTATTCTCGGGGCTTCAGCGGGTGCTCCACTTTGCGCTTCTTTCGGGCCAGGCGTTTCGCCTTCTTGCGCTCTTCCGTGCTAAGGGTCGCGGTATTCGCCATAAAGCATTATTCCCCTACGGGTGAGTCGGCCGGCTCACGCCTTTTCCAGCTGGGCATATTTTTCCACCAGCTTCTTCAACCCGAAGCGAGGGAATTGTACCGTAATCTTGGCTTCCTCGCCCTGGCCTTCACGCCGATGAACCGTTCCCTCGCCGTATTTGGGATGCCAGACCTTCTGGCCCGGGCGGAAGCCGCGGCTCCCTTTTGCTTCCTCGACCGGCAGCTTGGGAAAAGAATATTTCCTGCCTTTTGAGGCAAAGAACTCGGCAATATTGTCGATCGAGGTATGTCTTGGTCTCGAAGCAGTATTGCCTTTCATCCGCGCGAATTTTTCTACCTCGACCGTTTGATCCTCATCCTCGTAAGCGTAGTGGCTTGGGTGAACCTGTCGTGGCAACCGGTCGTCAGCGTCTATAGAAATTCCGCTCCGCCTCCGCGGGTTTTGACGTCCGGCGTGCCGTCGACCGAGATCCTCAAGGAGCTGGGCGGGAATTTCGTTCAGAAACCGGCAGGCTTCGGTTCGCTCCGGCGAGTCGGTTCCATACCGGCGGCGATACGCGGCGCGCGTGAGCACCAGCTGATCCATGGCCCGGGTCATTCCGACATAGCATAGACGCCGCTCCTCCTCGATATCGTCGGGGTTGAGCAATGTACGGGCATGGGGAAAGAGCCCTTCTTCGAGCCCGCAGAGAAATACCAAAGGAAACTCCAGCCCCTTCGCCGCATGTAGGGTCATCAAGGTGATCTGCGCCTCCGGATCGTAAACATCAACCTCGCTCACCAGGGCTGCGTGATCGAGAAACTGCTCGAGCGTCTCGCCGCGCCCATGTGAGTCTACGGCCGCGTTGACCAACTCATTCAGGTTTTCGATACGGGAGAAGGCTTCGGGCGTGTCTTCCTCCTCGAGCAGCTTTATGTAACGGGTGCGGTCGATCAAAAATTTGAGGATCTCGGCGGTCGTGGCCGGCTCGCCCGGGGTTCGAAAACCGGGATGCGGTGTTTCGCCGGCGCTTTCCCCTCCCACCGGGCTGGCTTCCGGCTCTGCCTTCTCCCGGCCGAGAAAATCGAAGCATGCCGGATCAAACTCGACGTCGCCGGCCGATTCATCAAAGCTGTCCTCGCTCGGGGCAGGATTTGATTCTGCTAAAGCGCTAGCCGACAGCCTGTCAACGTATGTTCCCGACGCCATTGCTCGTGCGTCCTCAATCAGCTCGGAAAAGGACCTCAGCGATGAGGTGGCCCGCTCGGGCACCAGGGCCCGGCGCACGCACTCGCCGACCGCTCCCCACAGCGACAATCCAGTCTCAAGCGCCACCCGCTCCACTATCTCGAGCGTCGTCTTGCCAATGCCTCTAGGGGGAGTGTTGATGACGCGCAACAGCGATACCGAGTCTTCGGGATTGTGAATGACTTTCAAATAGCAGATGAGATCTTTTATCTCCGCCCGCTGGTAGAAGGAAAAGCCGCCGAGGACATGATATTTCAGCTGGTAGCGTCGCATCGCCTCTTCAAACAAGCGCGACTGGAAGTTGGTACGGTAGAGAACTGCAGCTCGGCCGGCGGCACCTCCCTGTTTTCTCCCATGCCGGAAGATAGTATCGGCCACGAAGAGAGCCTCGTTTTCTCCATCCGGGGCTTCATAGTAGCCGATCTTTGGCCCTCCCTTCCGTGCGGTCCACAGGTTCTTACCTTTGCGACGAACGTTTTTCGCCACGACCGCCGATGCCGCTTCGAGGATGTTCTGGGTCGAGCGGTAGTTCTGTTCCAGGCGGATGGTTTTGGCTTCCGGAAAGTCTATCTCGAACTCAAGGATGTTGCGGATATCGGCTCCCCGCCAGGAGTAAATCGACTGATCCTCGTCTCCGACGGCACACAGGTTGTGGCGCGTGCCGGCGAGCAGACGCATCAGCTCGTACTGCGGACGGTTCGTATCCTGGTACTCGTCAATCAGTACGTATTGATAGCGTTCTGTGTAATGCTCCCGAAGGTCGGCCGAGGAGCGGAGCAATCGCACCGTCTCGAGCAGCAGGTCGTCGAAATCGAGGGCGTTCGCGCGCCGCAGGTCCTTGCCGTAAGCTTCGTAGATGTGCGCGATTTGCTCTATTCTCGGGTTTTTGGAATGCAGGTAAAGCTCCTGGGGACCGAGCATATGGTTCTTGGCCCAGGAAACATGGGCCAGCACAGCCCGCGGCGTGAGCTGCTTGTCATCGATTCCCAGGCGCTTCAGGATGGCCTTGACCACGTGCTCCTGGTCGGCCTCGTCATAGATCACGAAATTCCTGGTGTAGCCAGTTGCTGGCCGTCCGGGAGCGGAAGAAGGAATACGCAGGGCTTCGATATCGCGCCGCAGGACGCGCACACAGAAAGAATGAAATGTCGATATGTGGGGCTTTGCAATGGTTAGTCCCCCGACGAGCCGTTCGACCCTCTCTGCCATCTCCGCCGCGGCTTTGTTGGTGAAGGTCACGGCAAGAATCGACTCGGCCATCACCCCCCGATTTTCGACCAGATGTGCAATCCGGTAGGTGATGACGCGGGTTTTCCCGCTGCCCGCGCCGGCGAGAATCAGCAGCGGCCCCTCCGTGGTTTCAACTGCTTCACGCTGCCGGGGGTTCAGTTGGGAGAGAAAAGACAAAGTATGACAAGCAGCCCTTGGCTGAATTCTACAGGAGCTTGGTATGGCTTCAGAGGCGGTGGATAGCTCGGAAAAATCGGCCTAGGCTCTGTTTGCACCTTTTTCCATCCTGCACTCCTGGCAGGGACAAACCTCCCGCAGCCACTGCCAGGAATAAATGCCGAGCTCGTGACCATCGCTCCACTTGAATTTGATTGCATACTTTCCGACCCCTTCGGCTGAAAGCGGCTTGGGCGATTGTCGGAAGATGGGCAATTCGCCGGGCCGCGGTTGTGGCGGCTGTCCCGGCTCGCGGCCGCTCTTCTCCCGCTCGTCATTGCACAGTGCACAGGGACAAGCATCGCGCAGAAAGGAAAAGCTATAGTGTGAGAGATGCCCCTCCCGCCAAGCGATTTCTACTCCAGTCCCGGAGCTAAGATTGACTTTGACGGACTTGGGGTCGGCCGACATTCTTGAGCTAGTATGGCAGAAAGCGCCGCTGGTCGTAGGGGCTCCAGCCAGAGCGAAAAGCGCTCCCCATTGGCTATCCTCCCGCCCGAGGCCGCTTTCGACACCCGAGCTAGCTCAGGCAAACTCAGGCGCTAGATCACAGTCAGGCGCTCGTTTCGTTGACATCCAGGGCCGCGGCTCCCTAAGATTGCTTCTTTGTCGCAGTAACTACCCCCAACATGATCGGCGAAACCGTCTCCCATTACAAAGTCTGCGAGAAGCTCGGCGGGGGCGGGATGGGGGTGGTCTTCAAAGCCGAGGACACCAGGCTTGGGCGTTTCGTAGCCCTGAAGTTTGTTCCTGACCACGTGGCCGGTGACCAGCACCTGCTCGCCCGCTTCCTGCGCGAAGCCCAGGCGGCCTCAAGCCTTAATCACCCGAACATTTGTACGATTTATGACATCGGCGAGGACAATGGGCGGGCTTTTATTGTCATGGAGTTTCTGGACGGCAGCACCCTTAAGCACCTGATCGGCGAGCGCCCGCTCGCCCTCGACCTCCTCATGACGGTGTCTATAGATGTCGCCGACGGGCTTGACGCGGCTCATTCCCGCGGGATCGTGCATCGCGATATCAAGCCGGCCAATATTTTCGTTACCGCGCGGGGACACGCCAAGGTTCTTGATTTCGGCCTGGCCAAGATGGAGCGAAGCAACAAGACGCCCGCAGCCGCGGGCGCCGACGAAGCTACCGTTGGCGTCAGTGAGGAACACCTCACCAGCCCTGGCTCGGCCCTAGGGACAGTCGCTTACATGTCGCCCGAGCAGGTTCGGGGCAAGCCGCTCGACGCCCGTACCGACCTGTTTTCCTTTGGAGTCGTCCTCTACGAGATGGCTACCGGAGCCCTTCCATTCCGTGGCGACACATCTGGAGTAATCTTCGATAACATCTTGAACCGCGCACCACTCGCTCCGGTACGTTTAAATCCTGACCTCCCGCCGAAACTCGAGGACATCATCAACCGCGCCCTCGAAAAGGCGCGGGAGTTGCGCTACCAGCACGCGTCGGATATGAAATCCGAGTTGCTGCGCCTTAAGCGCGACCTCGAAAGCAAGCAGACGAGCGTGGCAGAACCACACATACAGACGGAAGTTTCCCCGTCTCCCGCTCGACTCACCGACTCGTCGGGCAAGAATCCTACTCCAGCCGTGCCGGATATCCCGGCTGTCGACGCCGCTTCATCCGCTGAGATCCGGCCATCTTCAGAAGCTCGCGTGCGGCCCGGGGAACCCCTGTCTCGAGCTCGTTCGAGAAGCTGGCGAATTCTGGGCGCCGTCTCGCTTCTGCTGGCCGCAGTTGCAGCCGCCGCTTATTTTTACTTTGCCCGCACGCGCTCAACCAAGCTGACCGACAAAGATCAGCTGATTCTTGCCGACTTTGACAACAGAACCGGTGATCCGGTCTTTGATTCCACGCTCAAGGAAGCTCTCGCCATCCAGCTCGAGCAGTCGCCGCTCGTTCAGATCGTAGGCGATGCGGAACTGCACAACAACCTGCAGTATCTTGGACAAGCTAAAGACCAGCACATCACGGCAGAACTCGCACAACAGATCGGCCAACGAATGGGGGTAAAAGCCTATCTCGCCGGGAGCATCGCTTCGCTTGGCTCCTCGTACGTGATTTCCATCAATGCCGTGAACTGTGCTACGGCGGAGGTTTTCGGGCGCGAGCAGGTGACCGCTCCGGACAAAGCCGGGGTTCTCGCGGCGGTCTCAACCGCCGCTACTTCCATGCGGGCACGCCTGGGCGAATCGCTCGCTTCCATTCAGAAGCTGTCCTCGCCTTACACCAACGTGACCACCGCGTCGCTGCAAGCCTTCCACGCCTTTTCCCTCGGCGAAGACGCGCACCGCATGGGCCGCGACTTCCCGGAAGCGTCCTCTTTCTACCAGCAGGCGATTCAACTGGATCCTACCTTCGCTATGGCCTACGCACGTCTAGCTGTCGCTTACGGCAACCAGGGCGCGTACGCCAAGGCCCTGCCCAATATGCGGAAGGCCTACGAACTTCGCGAGCGGGTCACAGAACGTGAGCGCATGTACATTGAATCTCAATATGCCCTCACCCAATTTGATCTGCCCAAGGCTCTCGAATCCTACAAGCTGTATGTGGCAAGCTACCCGCGCGATGCCCAGGCCCTCAATAACCTGGCACAGACCTACACCTACTTAGGCGACTTCGACAGGGCGGCAGAGGGTTACAAGCGGACCTGGGACATTGCCAAGTGGGACAATGTGGCCGCCAATAACGTCGCCGGCACCCTGCTGCAGATGGACAGGATTCCGGAAGCAGAACGCTACCTGAAAGAAGCGCTGGCGCAAGGCGGAGGCGATGATGTCTTCTACCAAAGTAATGCCATGATCGAGGAATTTATGGCCGGCAGATCTGACTGGGAAAAGGAACTTCAGCGGGCAGCTCCCCGACCCGACGGTTTCGCCGTGGAGGCCACGGCGGCGGCCATCAATTTTTTCTTAGGCAGAGCCAGATTGGCCGATGATCAGTGGTTGCATGCAGCCCAGCGCGCCATTCAGCAGCACCTTCCGGATGCGGCCGCCGGCATCTATGCCCTCAAGGCCGTACACGACGCACTCGTCTCGAATTGCACTGCGGCGCGGGACGGCGCCCGCCGGGCGGTGGCTCTGGACCAGTCAGTTGGTACCATTCCGGACGCTGCCCTCGCCCAGGCTCTCTGCGGAGATACGGGGCCGGCGTTACAGGAGGCGCAACGCCTCTCGACGTCGTTTCCGACCAATACGCTGGTGAATGAGATTTATGTGCCCGAGATAAAGGGTGCAATCGCTTTAAGCGAGCGCCACCCTCAGCAGGTCGCCCGAGCACTGAGTTCGACTTCGCCTTACTCCCTGGCGAGTAAGGCCCCTCAACTTCTTGGCCGCGCTTCGCTCGAGACCGGCGACTGGCAGCAGGCGGCGAAAGACTTCGCACCGGGCATCCATTACCACGGACCCGGGTTGGAGGAGGGAATGGTGGGGAACGCACAGGCCCCGGACTACGTGCTGTGCCTGCTCGGAACTGCCCGTGCGCAGGCGCATTTTGATCCAGGCGCCGCGACTCGCAGCTATCAGCAGCTGCTTGAAATCTGGAAAAATGCCGACGGCGATTTCCTGCCCTCGCAGCAAGCTAAGCGCGAGCTGGCAACACTGACCAGAAATTGACGCCCGACCGACCTATGTTGTTTCGAAAAGCACTAAATTCAGAGGGATCATAGCGACTTGAGAAGCTTGAAAAAACACTCCTGGGAATTTCAGAGTGAAGTTGGCAGTACTCGCAAACTCTTATAAAATCTAAAAGTTAAAGAATTTGGAGAAGTAATGGCACAGGTTTGTGAAATCTGCGGCAAGGGTCCGCAATTCGGTAACAACATCAGCCACGCCCATAACGTTACCAAGCGGCGCTGGAACGTTAACTTGCGCCCGGTGCATGCCCGTATCAAAGGGGCGACCAAGCGCATTCGCGTTTGTACCTCGTGCCTGCGTAGGGGTAAAGTCGTCAAAGCTTGACCACTCTCGCTCTTGCCGGCTCGGTTCTGGGGCCTACACTGCCGCGATCCCTGCCCTGGCACTGCCAGCCGTTATTGCACGCTGAGCAGGCGAATATCGAAAATTAATGTGGAATTGGGAGGAATCACCCCCGGATAGCCACGTTCGCCATAAGCAAGCTGCGGCGGTACTCGCAGCTGACGTTTGCCTCCGACCTTCATTCCCGTAACCCCTTCGTCCCATCCTTTGATCACTTCGCCGGTCCCAATCGTAAAAGAAAAGGGCTTGCGGGCATCAACCGAGCTGTCGAATTTTTTACCTGTGGTCAGCCAGCCGGTGTAATGAACGGTGACCTTCTGCCCATTTTTAGCCGTCGCGCCAGTCCCCGGGCGGATGTCCCAGTACTCGAGTCCGGCGGGGGTTTTCGTGCCCGGCCCGATGACTTTCGTCGGCGAACTCGTATTGGCCCGCGCGGCCGTGGGGGTTTTCTTTCTTGTAGCTTGCGGCTGGGCGATGTTCGCAGTTAATAGGGCAAGGATTGCCGCTGCCATTAAGGGGCCGAACTTTAGCATTTTTTTCTCCCGGTTTTGCTTCAGTCGCTCGCAAGCGCGATCACATCAATTTCGACCAGCACCTCCCTAGGCAGGCGCGCCACCTCAACCGTCGAGCGTGCCGGGGGAGCAGAGCTGAAGTATTTGCCGTAAACCTCGTTCATAGCATTGAAATCGCTCATGTTTTTGAGGAAGACGGTTGCCCGGACCACACTCGAGAGTGCGCTCCCGGCGGCTGCCAAAATTGCCTGCAGATTCTTGATCACCTGCTCGGTCTGTGCGGCTACATCACCGGTTATTACCTGCTGGGTGGCGGGGTCGATGGCGACCTGCCCGGAGACAAAGACAAAACCGTTGGCGCGGACTGCCTGGGCATAGGGTCCGATAGCCTGGGGTGCGGCAGGGGTTGAAATAGCTTCGCGCATTTGCCTCCTACGGCTCGCCCGGCGAGCTCGAGCCATGATCGAATGCTCTTGAGTTGCAACCGACTTGCACTCAGACACGTTGCAAGCGCTGCACGTCGTGCACGCCGGGAATCTTACGGACACCCTGGATGATATTTTCCAAATGCTTCAGATCTTCAATCTCAATGACGATATCCACGTTGGCATGCCCATTCTCGGTGCGTGCACCAATGTTGCGGATATTGGTCTTGGTGTCGCTGATGACAGCGGTGATCTGCTTAAGCATGCCAAAGCGATCCTCGCAGAAGACGGTCAGCTTGACGGGAAAAGACTGTGGAGAACCATCCTCTTTGCCCCATTCGACTTCGATGCGCCGCTCCGGCTCATACATCAAGTTGACCACGTTCGGGCAATTTACTGAATGGACCGCCACCCCCCGTCCCCGGGTTACATAGCCCACAACCGCCTCACCCCGAATTGGATTGCAGCAACGGGCGCGAAACACCAGTAGGTCGCCATGTCCCTTCACGCGAATGGCGTTGCTGTGATCACCGCCGAAGACGCGCCGGACCACGCTGCCGATCCCGGAGTCTTCCTCGGGGGTTGCCGCGGCCTCGGCCGGCATCAATCTTCCCAGGACCTGCCTTGCCGAGTATTTGCCGTAGCCGATGGCTGCCATCAGGTCGTCAGGCTGGCCGAGGCCGTAGTCCGAAGCAATCCGCTGCAGGTCGCCATCCTTCATGTCCTTCAGGGAAATGCGGTACTTACGCGCCTCCTTCTCGATCAGCTTCTTGCCAATTTCAATCGCCCGCTCCCGCTGGTGGACGTTCAGCCAGTGCTTGATTTTGTTGCGCGCCCGCGACGATCGCACCACGCTCAGCCAGTCCCGGCTGGGCTTATGCCCCGCCTGGGTGATGATTTCAACGATATCGCCGCTGTGCAGCTTGTGGCGCAGGGGAACCATGCGTCCGTTGACTTTCGCCCCTACGCACATGTGCCCGACTTCGGTGTGAATCGTATAGGCAAAGTCTATTGGGGTCGCTTCCCGCGGTAAGACGACCACCTTCCCCTTGGGCGTAAACGTGTACACCTCCTCCGGGTACAGGTCGATTTTCAGGGTCGAGAGGAACTCGTTCGGGTCTGAGACCTCGCGCTGCCATTCGACTACCTGCCGCAACCATGCAAGCCGCTGTTCGTCCTGGGCGGAAACCGGCCCATCTTTATATTTCCAGTGCGCCGCGATTCCTTCCTCGGCCATGCGGTGCATTTCTTCGGTACGAATCTGGACCTCGAAGCTCGTGCCGTCCTCGGTGATTACCGAGGTGTGCAGCGATTGATAGAGGTTCGGTCGGGGCATGGCGATGAAGTCCTTGATACGCCCGGGCACGGGACGCCACAGGTTGTGCACGATACCCAGAACGGCGTAGCAATCCTGCACCGAGCGCGTGATCACCCGCATGGCGTAGAGGTCATAAACCTGGTCGACCGAGATGTGTTGCTTCAAAAGCTTCTTATGAATGCTGTACAGACGCTTGATGCGGCTCTCTACGCGAGCCGTGATCCCGGCTTCCTTCAGCTTGTCCCGCAGCACGTGCTCGACTCCCGCCAGGAACTGCTCGCCCTTTTTTCGCCGCGCTTCGACGGTATCGTGCGCCTGCTGGTAGCCAATCGGATCCAGGTAGCGGAACCCCAGATCCTCCAGTTCTCCGCGAATCTTCCCCATACCCAGACGGTGGGCAATCGGCCCGTAGATATCCAGAGTCTCGCGGGCGATTTTCTGCTGGCGTTCCGGGGGTAAATGCTCGAGGGTGCGCATGTTGTGCAGGCGGTCGGCGAGCTTGATCAAGACCACGCGAATGTCATCCACCATGGCAAGCATCATCTTGCGCAGGTTCTCCGCCTGCTGCTCTTCATGGGAGGAAAAGTCGATTTTGCTGATTTTGGTGACCCCTTCGACAATGTGCGCCACCTGCTCGCCGAATTCTTTGCGGATGTCAACGATCGTGACCGATGTATCTTCGACCGAGTCGTGCAGCAGCCCGGCGGCCACGGCCACGGCGTCCATCTTCATTTCCGCGAGGACCAGGGCGACTTCCAGAGGATGCACCAAGTACGGCTCCCCCGATGCCCGCTGTTGCCCGGAATGGATTCTTTGAGAGAATTCGTAGGCCTTGCGCACCAGCTCGGGATCGTCGCCCGGGCGATCCTCCCGCATGCGCCGCAGCAGTTCGCGGAACTTCGTCACCGTGAGCACGTTAGTCGCGATTTGTTCGCGTAAGGTCGTCATCAATGACAAAACACCAAAGCTCGCCCGAGTCGGATCGGGATCTCCTCATTTTCGCCGGATCCTGCTGCCCAGGGTTTGCCGGAGGACTGGTTCCTTGTTTCCGATTATATGATCTCTTCTACTCCCGTAGAGGAAAGCCCTTTGGGGTGCCTGGTTTGCAGCCGTTCAGACCATTGCGCTCGGAAGCCGGAATGAGTTACGGGGAGTATCTGAATCCGAGCAGCCGAAAGCAACGGCGGGAGATATTTATTCACGAGACGCCGTCTGCGGCAACCAGGTTCTACCAGCTGAGAGTTGCTAGAGACCGCCACTCCCCTGACCGCGCCGGTGGCAGTTCTTGCCATTAACCAAATAATTTCGCTCGGCCCTGCGAGGAAGCCTTCGACGGGCTCGTACAGAAAACTCACTCACTGGAACGATGCAAACCTCTTTTCGTGGCGCGCTGGGGTGATCAGCGGCGCTTCGTAGACTCCGCATGCTCATTGTCTGCAAGCGTCAGAACTTAAGTTGTCGTGCCCCGACCGTGCGCAGCTCCGGCTGCCCCGCTTGCCAGGATTCATGGTTTGACCTCTTGGGGAAAATGTGGGCAGTGGCTGGAGTGTGTCGAATACTACCGTGTGCGCGACAGCAGGTTGCAACCTCCCACACTCTGAGCGCGCGCGTGCGCGTCGCGCGGGCAAACCACGGCCCCGGCGGTAGTTGCTTGATCGGAAATAGTCGACAACC
>JAFAWX010000306.1 GCA_019241535.1 Acidobacteriota bacterium
GGCTTGGAATGCTGTTGACGGCACCCGGAAAGGTGTCGCATATACCCACGGTGGCGACACTGTCAATTGAGCCGCTGTTGCGCGCAGCATCTTCGACGGCAAGAATGAGCTCGGCTGCGGCGCACAGCGCATCCCGCCGCTCCGGCATCAGCACAGCCCCGGCATGCCCGCCCGCGCCTTCGATCGAAATGCGTGCGCTTGCGGGCGCGGCAATCCTCGTTACAATGCCGACGGGTACCCGGTCGCGTTCGAGTACAGGTCCCTGCTCGATGTGCAGTTCCACAAAGGCCTTGTAATAATCGGCCGGCAAGAGTACCTCTTCGAGTTCGCCCCTGAATCCTTGAGCGTGCCGCACGTCTTCGAGAGACTGACCATCTTTGTCAGTCAGCTTTCTTGCTGCCTCAGGCGTGAGCGTGCCCGAAAGCAGCCGGCTGCCAAGACAACCGATTCCGAATCGCGTCGGCTCTTCGGAGGTAAAGAGCAGCAGCTCGATTGAATTTTGCGGACTGAATCCCGCTTGTTGCAAGGCTCGGATAGCCTCAAGTCCGCCCAAAACTCCCACCACGCCGTCATATCTGCCGGCGTTGGGAATGGCGTCGATATGCGAGCCGGTGCCCACGGCCGAAGCGGCAGGATCGGAGCCTTCCCAGCGAGCGAAGGTATTGCCGATTGCATCCTGACGTACCGCAAGCCCGATGGCCGTGCAACGCTCAATCACCCAGCGACGCGCACGCATATCCTCAGGGGTGAAGACAATCCTTGTCACCGCAGGCGGTTTCGCCTCGGAAATCAACGCGAGCGCTTCGATTTCTGATTGCAGGCGCGAACCGTCGATTTCGAGCTTCATTGCGCTCTAGCCGACAGGGGATGCCGGTTCCAGTCCTTATAGATTAGATACTTGGCAGGTGCTTTGCCGATTGCGCCGAACCACTGGGGGCACCAGGGGGCCATCCAAATGAAGTCTCCCGCCTTTACCCCGTACCAGGAGTCGCCAAGCCGGTAAATGCCTCCGCCTTCGAGCATGACCAGCCCATGTTCCATTACATGCATTTCAACCATGCCGAGCGCGGCTCCCGGCTGATAAATCATAGTGTTTACGGCGAAATCGAAGCTTGGTTCTTCGGGCAGCAGGCAGCGCACCTGTAAGTCGGTATCCTCTTCGAGCGGCCTCGAGGCGACGTTATCTTCGGAGGAGACAACCACGTCAGGCATTCCGACCGATTGATCCCGGGAATAGGCCTTTTCAATCACTACAGCACGGCTGTCGCGCGCGGCCGTTATTCGATGGCTCAGGCCCTCGGGCAAAAACGCGTAACCACGCGGGCCGAGACTGGCCGTCTTGCTGTCGGCCTCAAGTGTGATGGTTCCTTCGAGCACATAAAGGAAGCGCTGGTGGTGCGCCGCACCCAATTCGCCGCCGCCTTGGAACTCGGCAGTGTACTCGCTGAAAGCAGCGCCCAGAGCCGGTGCGGCGTGAATAATGGCCGTGCATCGCTTCATACCCGGCAGGGGCGCACGCACGAAGGTGTCGGGGGTGAGCAGCACGTGATCAGGTCGCCGGCGACTACGAGTCTGGCCGAGTGTATGCATTTTGGGTTTCCTTGTGTTCGAATGCCGGTGAGGAAGCGAGCACATCCAGCAGGTGAGCGCCTGCTTCGATGGCTTTTGCCACATCACTCGGCTGGACGCTTTCTTCGGGACTGTGGCTGATCCCGCCAGGAGTCCGCAACAGAATCATTACAGAGGCAACAGCTTCGGCCAGGATCATGGCATCGTGACCTGCGCCACTTACCATACGGTGCGGTAGGCATTGCGCCCTCCGGAGTGCTTCCTCGGCGTGGGAAATAAGAAGTGAGTCCATGGCCACTGATGTCTGGTTGAGCCGCTCCTCATGGCGTAGCGACAAGCGGCGGTAGGCCGCAATCTGCTCGGCGCGACGGATCAGAATTTCAACGCTCGCCTTGCGAACGTCGTCTGTACGATGGCGGACGTCAAGCGTCAGCCGGACCTCTGCGGCGATCACGTTGCTGACGCCTGGTTTCGCCTCAACAGCACCAACGGTCGCCACCAGCTCGGGCACGCGCCGGCCTTCCTGTTCGACAGTGGCGATCCACTCTGCCGCACCTGCCAATGCATCCCGGCGCAGATTCATTGGCGTGGTGCCGGCATGGTTGGCGCATCCGAAAAACGTAAACTCAAGCCTGCTCTGCCCGGCTATCGCGTCTACCACCGCTAAAGGCAGCCCGAGTTCCTCCAGAACCGGCCCCTGTTCGATGTGAAACTCGACATATCCGAGAACGTTACTTTCAATGCGTGCCTCGGGCAGTTCGCTGGGGTGCAATCCAAACCGTTCGATCGCAGTGCGAACACTGATTCCATGTTCATCTGGTCTGCGGAGCAGGTCTTCGTCCACACGCCCGACGAGAGCGCGGCTGCCAATAAAGGGAACCCCGAAGCGGACTCCTTCTTCTTCTGAAAAGCCTAGAAGCTCAATCGAGAAGGGAAGACGCTTGCCTTCGAGGTTCTCCATGAGAGTTGCCCCCAGAACCACTCCCAGGGCGCCATCAAAAGCACCTCCATCGGGTACTGTGTCGAGATGCGAGCCCACGAGCAGGCGCGGGGCATTAGCGTCGGCCGCCGGATAAAGTGCCCGAAAATTGCCGGCTGCATCGATTCTTACCCGAGCCCCTAGCGGCTCGACCCATGCGGCAATCTCACGGTGGCAATCGCGCATGGGTGAAGAAAGGAAGGTACGGGTCGTGCGGCCGGCCTGCTCGCTGAAGCTCGCAAGCTTACGGCAGCGCTCAATTGCCATTCTCGCCTGGTCTCTAATGAGCATCGATTCTCGGCAAAGAGGCTTGTTCCTTTACTTTCGACGGCGGATGCAGGCCTCGATGTAGCCCTGTGGCTCATCGATCGGCAGAAAGATTTCGTTAGGATTGTCCTGGCCAAAGCGCGAGAGATCAACTGGCAGGCAGTGGAGGTTTGGCATCTTGAGTTCAATTTCGCCTACCTCTGCCACACTGTTCAGAACACATTCCCCCATTGCGTAAAGAGTATGCTGCACGGACTTGCTGTTGTGCTGCGCAAAGGCGGCGAGGAGAACTTCGCGGACGCTCGTGCGAAGTCTGTCGAACTCAGCATCGGGCGAGCTGTATAGCCAGCTCGCGGCGAGACAGGTGCCGAGCAGGCGATCTGCGGTGGGTGGCAGGGTCGTGAGCGGGTCCTCGATGAATCCTTCAAAGCCTGACCTTGCGGTCTTCATGATCGTCAGGTTTTTAAGGCCTGAGCAAACCGAGAAGCTGCCGTTCTGACTGCGATCGACTCTCGCCGTTTGATGCTCCCCTGTCGATTGCACAAAGCTTGTGGGGTGGGGTTTTCCCTGAGTGACCAGGCGCTCCCAGATCTTCTCCGCCAGAGCGACCTCGGCATGCGAGACTTGCGGATTACGCTGGAGCAGAAAATCAATCAGCTCTTTCCCGAAATCCTCCATAGTAGGAGCGGCCGATCGTCGAGCCATCGAGTAGACAGTATTTTTCAGGGTGTCGGTGGGTAGGATTTTGCTATTGTCGCCGTCGCGATAGCAGGTCGCAAAATCGCCCTCGAGCAGTATGTCGAGCGTCCACTCACGCAAGTAGTGGCGATCGGCGTCGCGGCGCACGCGCAGCAGTCGAACCCGTGATTTTCCGTATCGGTTTTCGCCCAGCTCGATCATCCGGCTCAGCTGCCCCGGTATGTTGTGTAGCTATGCGGACTAAGCAGGAGCGGAATGTGAAAATCCGTCTCTCCTTCCTGCACGATGAAAGTTACAAGCACGATGGGGTATAAGCACCTCATTCCCTGTTCCCGGTAGTAGCTG
>JAFAWX010000329.1 GCA_019241535.1 Acidobacteriota bacterium
GACATTGTACCGCACGGCAATCGCAGCGTTCCGCGCGACGTCATTCTGGCCCACGTTTTCACTCACAAGGGTGATATTTACGACCAGGCAGCGATCGAGCGCGACTTTAATTCCCTCTGGAATACCGGCTTCTTTGAAGACATACGCTTTGAACGCGAGGCGACGCCGAAAGGCTGGATACTGCACATCTACGTGAAGGAGAAGCCGCGGATCAAGACCATCGATTATGTCGGAATCAATGCCATCTCGAAAAGCGATATCCTCGACCGCTTCAAGGCCGACAAAGTCGGACTTTCACCCGAGTCGCAGTACGATCCCACCAAGGTTAAAAAAGCCGAGGTGACCATCAAGCAACTGGAGTCGGAACACGGCCACCAGTTTGCCACCATTCGAACTGAAGTTCGTCCCCTTCCTCCCGCCTCGGTGAACCTCACCTTCGTGGTTCGGGAAGGCCCCAAGGTCAAGGTAGGGAGGATCCGCTTTGAAGGCAATCGCCACGTGAACAGCCGCGAACTGCGCCACGCCATGCATTTCCTGCGTCCGATCGGGGTTCCCCATTCTATCTTTCTCGAAAACATCCTGGCCAAGACCTACGATGCCACCAAGCTCGAGGATGACATGGAGCTGGTGCGCGAGGCGGTGCAGAATCGCGGCTACTTCAAGGCAAATGTGGGGCAGCCGCAGACCAAGATTCGCGACACCGGGCATGGCGGCTTTCACATCCCGCTGGTGCAGCACGGGCAGGGCAAGGCCATGGACATAACCGTGCCCATCGAAGAAGGCGATCAATACCGGCTGGGCTCGATCACCTTCAAGGGCAACAAGGCCATTGCTAATACCGCAGCCCTGCGCAGCCTCTTTCCCATTAAGGACGGCGATGTTTTCAATCGCCAGAAAATCGCCAAGGGTCTCGATAACCTCAAGAATGCCTATGGAACCCAGGGGTACATAAACTTCACCTCCATTCCCCAGCCGGCGCTTGATGAACAGAAGAAGCTCGTCTCCTTCGAGATCGAGGTGGATGAGGGCAAGCAGTTCTTTGTGCGGCGTATCGAGTTCCAGGGCAACACCACCACCCGCGACAAGGTGATCCGCCGCGAACTGCTTTTGGAGGAAGGCCAGCTTTATAACGAGCAGTTTTGGAAATACAGCATTCAGCGGCTGAATCAGCTTGGCTTTTTCGACCAGATCAAGCCCGACGATCCCTCGGTGACCGAGCGCCATCTCGACGAGAAGCAAGGCACGGTGGACCTGACGCTCAAGCTGAAAGAAAAGGGCAAGAACCAGATCGGGCTCTCCGGGGGAGTCAGCGGTCTGGCGGGCTCGTTTATCGGCCTCAGTTATACGACCAACAATTTTCTCGGCCTGGGAGAAACCCTCACGGTTCAGGCTAATATAGGCAGCCTCGAGCGTGACATCGTGTTCGGATTCACCGAGCCTTACCTCTTCGACCGCCCCCTGACCGCCGGCTTTACTGTCTACGGCAGGAAGCTGAGCTACGACCAGGCACGCACCAGCGCCTTGATCACCGGCCAGGTGCTGAACATCTCCGAGGCGCAGCTGCAGAGCCTGCAGAACTACACCCAGGCGAGCAAAGGATTCTCCCTGAACGCCTCCTATCCTCTTCCCCGCCGTTACGGGCTGGGGAAGCGCGTGGGCATTACCTACTCCTACGATATCTCTTCGCTTGTGGCCCTCACTACGGCCTCGAAGAACCTGTTCAACTTCCTCGCCTTCAGCGGCGTCAGCGGGCCCAATGCTCTGAACGGCATTGTCACCAGCAAGGTGCTTTTGGACTATACGAGAGATACCCGGGACGCTGCCTTATATCCCCACTCCGGCACTTCGACCTTCCTCGGCGCGGAAGTCTCCGGCCTGGGGGGAACGGTGCGAACCGTACGCCCCATCGCGGAGTTCAAGCATTACATCCCGGTGCAGAATAAACGCAACTCGCTGGGGTTGCATTTTCTGGGCTCATACCTCACCGGTTACGGCAGCCTGGTGGCTCCCCCCTTCCAGCGCTTTTACATGGGCGGGGAACAGGATCTGCGGGGTTTTGATATACGCTCGATTTCCCCCGTGGCCTTCCTACCTACGGCAAGCTCGGTTGCGCTGCGCAATCCCGACGGCTCAATAGTTCCCAAAAATCCCCTTCTTCCCCCGCTTGCCGGGAACCAGTACACGGTGCCGATACCGATCGACCAGATCACGTTTCCCGGGGGCGACCTGAGCCTGCTCGGCAATCTCGAATACCGCATCACGATCGCGTCCCCGGTCGGGCTTGTGCCCTTTTTTGATTTCGGATTTGATCCCATTCTGCGGCGTTCACAACTGCGCATCAATAACGGCCAGTTCACGAGTATCAACAGCACGCTTTTTGGTTGTCCGCAGCAGGATCCGATCACCTTCAACTGCGCCGGCGGGCAAAATTTTCAATTCAGCCAGAATCTCGCGATTCTGGGCAGCACCAACTGGCGGCCGCGGGCTTCGACCGGTATCGAGTTGCAGGTGCTGCTTCCGGTGGTCAATGCGCCGTTCCGCATCTACTGGGCGTATAACCCTCTGCGGCTAGACCAACTCTCGCAGACGCCGGTGCCGATCAGCCGCAGTATGTTCCCCCCTTGCCCGGGGCCGCTGTGCGGCGCCGGCGACTATACGTTCCAGCTGACGCGGAACACGTTCTCACCGCAATATCAATTGCGCGAGCCGCGTAAGACGTTTCGCTTCTCGGTAGGGACCACCTTCTGATAATTGACGCTGGTGGAGGCTATTTCTATAATAAAAATGCTATCCACACGCCAGGAGAGCCGGTTGCGCTTGTCGTATGTGCCACCGCCGGGCTCAGTGAAACATTCTGAATCGGCTCTTGTCTCATCCGAAAGCAGGTAGCGGAGTGGTCAAAGTCTGAAATCTGAACAGGAGCGTTCTCTAAGGAGTCCAGTAATCCCATGAAACTCAAGCTTGTATGTTCCTTTGCGGCAATGGCTATCCTGGTCGCGGCGCCAGTTTGCGCCCAGACCACGAACACGGCCTCGTCCCCATTGCCACCAGCGCCTGGCGCGGCCAGTGATCCAGCGCCCAGCACCACGGTCGGCGGCTCAAAAATCGGCACCATTAACATTCAAAATGCGATTTTGTACAGCAACGAAGGTCAACGCGACTTCGAGGCCATGCGTAAGAAGCTCGAGCCCAAGCAGAATGAGCTCAAGAGCCAGAGTGACCAGGTCGAAGAGCTCAAGAAGCAGTTGAATACCCAGGGCAATACCCTCAACGACGATGCTAAGGCTAACCTGCAGCGGCAGATTGAGCAGAAACAGAAAGCGCTCGAGCGCGGCCAGCAGGACTTTCAGGAGGAGGTATCGGGCCAGGAGAACGAAATCGCGCAGCGCATTTTGCAGAAGATGGCGCCAATCGTGGTGAAATACGCCAGCGACCACGGCTTCCGCATGATTCTGGATACCTCAAATCCGTGGCCGCAAGGTCCCGTGCTCTGGGCGAAAACCGATGATGTCGACGTGGACATCACTAAGCCGGTGGTAGATGCCTATAACACGCAGTCAGGGGTTGCCGCGCCGCCCAGATCCGCCGCTCCCGCCGGTGGCACAAAAGTCCCGGGCACGACCCGGCCCGCGACCGGCCTGAAGCCCCCAGGCACGACCCGGCCGGCCACCACCCCGGCAACAACCCCTCCCCCGAAGTAAGGCGACAACACTAAGACCACAAGCTGATCCCGAGGCCGTGACCGATCACGGCCTCGCGACTTTGGAGCATTGCGTCTCCCGTCGGTGTCTTTACTCGACAAAGGACAAAGACGCCATGTTTTCCGAAATCGGAGTTTCAGACGCATCTCCCGTGCGCCGCACGACGACGCTCGTCGCCTTCAGCTTCGAAGTCGCGGCTTGCGCTGCCGCTTTGGTTTTTCCCCTGCTTTACCCGCGAAGCTTGCCGAGCGCCTCGCCGCGCGTCTTGGTGCGATTGTCAGATGCTCCTTCAATCGAGGCCGAACCTGTTCACGGCGGCTCTCGGCTGCACCGTGCCACGCGCATCATCGCGCCGCTGGTTTTGACGAGCAGAAGCTTCAGCTTCGGGAATCACCTTGTCAGCAGGACGACGGAAGAGGCCGTGGCGCCCAGCGAGACTTCGGTACTCGGAAACGGGCGCAACCTTCATTTCCCGGTTGATGGGACCGTCCGCCCGCTCATACCGGCAGTGCCGCTCAGTCCCTCTCTGCCTCGGTCGGTCGTCATGCAAGGGAACCTAATCCGCCGGGTTGAGCCGTTATATCCGGCACTTGCCAGGCAGCTCGGAATCCAAGGCGGCGTAGTGATCCGAGCCGTCATCAGCCGAGAGGGCACAATAGAACACGCGGAAGTCTCGAGCGGGCCGGAACTACTTCGAAGCGCTGCCCTTGAGGCAGTCAGGCGATGGAAGTATCGGCCGTACTACTTGAATGGGCGCGCGGTTGAGGTCGAAACTGAGATTACGGTGAATTTCATTCTTCGGCGTTAGTCTGGCCGCGGTGCCATCAGGCGCACGCTTCTGAGCGTGACAGCTTCCGTCGAATGCTTGGGTTGAATGCTTTGGATCGGCCATCGCATGGCTCGAGCGATTAGTGTATCGTTGGAATACCCTACGCTTAACGCGCCGGACCAGAGTCACTGCCAATCGCCTCACGGCGGTCAGCCAGTCCAAGCGCTCCTGTGACGCCAGTTCGGGGAGGAAACTGTCGACGGAAGCCTCATGGCAACCATAATGCAGATCGATCATCAACAACACACCGCGCAGCCACAGGCGCACGTCTCTCCCGCGGCGCAGAAGGCGCTCTATGCGATCATGGCCATTGCCATAGTTCGTTTTTGGCTGATGCCGCTCGGTTCAAGCTTCTGGGTCGATGAGGCGGGGACGTTTTGGACGGTCAAAGACGGGCTGCGCTCGATGCTTGAACGCATGCAGCTTTGGCCGAACACTCCGCCGTTATTTGGGATCATCTCGTGGGCTGCGTATAAAATCGGAGGTGCGCACGAGTACGCACTACGGTTGCCCTCGGTCGTGGCCATGGGAATCGGATGCTGGCTGCTTAGCCGTCTGACTGCGCGCCTCCTCGATTCAGCCTCGGTTTTACCTACGGTTGCGGTTTTTATCTGCTTGCAACCGGTTGTGGTCGCGGCCACCGAAGCCCGTCCCTACGCCATGGTTCTTGCGCTCGGGATCGGAGCCACTTTGGCAATCGTGCGCTGGCTCGACAGCGGCTCGGCAGGGTATGCGGCCGCCTATGTCGCAGCCGGGGTTCTTCTTCTCTACACTCACCCGCTGACCTTTCCTCTGATTTTGAGCCACGCGCTGTACGCGCTCATGCGGCTTCGGGAAGGCACCCCGGTTCAGGGCAAACAATTGGCGGGGGCGGCGCTCGCGATCGGCATCCTGATGTTTCCCCAATTGCCCATCCTGCTCGGCTACGGACGCGGGGCCGGGAGTCACATCTTTCTGAGGCGCCCTTATTTTGCCCATTTTGCAGAAACCCTGGTGCCCGATGTGCTGATCATGGGTGTCGGGCTAGGCCTGTTCATTGCCTGGCGCCTCAGCCTGACGCGGCATAACGGGCGGTTGAGCCTGTCGCCGCGATTTGAACCCATACCGCCATCCTCACAGGTTTTGCTGTTTGCACTTTTGATGGTGCCAGCGGGTTTGTTCTTCGCTGTCTCCGTTTTCACTCCGGTCAAGACCTTCCACCTCCGCTACATCATCGTCTCAAACATTGGTCTGGCTCTTCTCGCGGGTGGCGCCATCGGACGTCTACAGCCGGCGTGGGCGCGCAACATAGTCACCAGTTGCGTCCTTCTGTGTTCCCTGGCCGCATATGGTGCCGTCGGCCGCCTCTGGCCGCTGCACCATAATCAGGACTGGCGCGGGGCGCTGGCGCTGGTCAAACAAAATGCCGCCCCCACGGGCTTGCCGGTCATCTTCCAGAGTCCCTACATTGAATCAACGACGCTGCTTCAAAGTAGCGGCGACGACCCACCCGAATTTCTTATAGCTCCGGTGGTCATGTACCCGGTCCAGACCCGCGTCATACCGGTTCCCTTGGCTTTCAACCAGCGCTCCATCGGCTACATGAATGCGAAGGTTATTCCCGTGGCCGAGCAAGCCGGGCGCTTCCTGCTAGTCACGGTGGGGGGCGGATGGGAGGGGCCGGAAGGTTCCGAGCAACCCTATGTGAATTGGCTGCTCGGTCGGCTGCCTGATTTCCAGGCGCGCAAACTGGGCAATTTTGGGGACGCCGTGAGCATCACCCTCTACCAACAAGACGGCAACCCCGCCACCAGCTCCGAATGAGGCCCAAACCGGCTTAATTTCCGGCTCGGAACGGGAAGCACCGGCACCCAGACTGCCGACGAGCAAAGAATCCTGATGGTGTATGGTTCAGGGTGCCAGTTCCCACGATTCCGATTGTCTACAACCCGCATCATCTTCTGCACTTGTTCCAGGGAGTAGAGATAGGGCCGAAACTGCCGCAAAGGTTGAGAGAGCGGAAGCAGATTTCGGGTTGCGTAATCACGGCTCTCTTGTCTGAGAGAGGTCAGCCAACTCCTGCAGATGATGGTTGTAAAGCAACTGCTCGGCTTGTTCTGCGGCTGTTGAATTGGACAGGGTGGGTCTCCTC
>JAFAWX010000209.1 GCA_019241535.1 Acidobacteriota bacterium
CTGAGAGTCTTTCGCAGTTCAAAAACATCGGCAATGCCGATCCCATCAGAGGAGTTAGAACAACCGGTTCAGATCGATCGCCTCAAAAAGATGATCGTGTAGTCGTCCCCAGAACGAGTTCGGCATTACCGATAACCTAGAGGGCGCGACTTATTGCCTTGTGTTTCCTGTGTCAGCTCTTGAAAGTCAACCGAAGCGGCGAAAGGTTTGTTGTGGAAACGCTTGTGGAAAATCGCGCCCCAATGAATTGCGAGTTTATAAGGTACTGCATTTGAGGAAATTAGAATTCAAGAAATCCACCGCGTGAAAATTTTGATTGCACTAATGCCGGGCGTTGACAACACCAGTCGCTGTGTTAAGTTGGCATGCGTCGACGGTCGAAAGGATTGGCAACACCAAAAATTGCCAACTCCGAAGTAGGCTGGGCGATTTGCAGGCTGAGGCAACTCAGCAAGCATCCAGACCCGAAAAAACCGACCGCTTCTGCGAGGAGGAGTCGGGGTTTGGAACTGCGAAAGCAGTGATTGCATCAGGGGTCGTGACGGTACATGCTTCTACGTCATCAGCTCTCTCGCAAGAGCGGTGGCTAGAGCATAACCAAGGTCACGGCCCTTTTAATTTTTCTCTGGCCGTCTCACGACTCGCTCCGCAACTCACTTCTGGCCGCTTCCAGACCTTTTAGAGGCCGTCCGTCACCGAATCTGCAGGAACTTCCTGCCAGCTTTGAGCGTATCCTAGACTCGGCAGGAGGTGCCGTATGTACTGCAACTACTGCGGAAAATCCATTCAGGACGATGCCAATGTCTGCGCGTACTGCGGTACTCGGGTGGCCGGGGTGATCGCAAGAAAGCGGCTCGTCCGGCCGAGAGAGAACCGCAAGATTGCCGGTGTCTGTATGGGCATGGCGGAGTATTTTGACATCGACGTGACCGTCGTGCGCGTGGTTTGGCTCATTACCGCCTTCATGACCGGTATCGGGTTTATTGCCTATGTGGTTGCCTGGATCGTCATCCCGGATGAACCCTATCTGCTGCCGGCCCAGGCCCCAAGCGGGCAGCCGGTTCGCAATCCGTGAGCAAGTCTGAAACCGTGTCCCCCCGCGGCCTTAGCATCTCGATGGGGTGGGCGATCATCGAATCGCCTCGCCTTTGAAGCCGGCAATTCTCGGAATGAAGAAAATTTTCAGTGACGACGCCGAAATTTTCTACGACGTCTCCGGGAGCGGTCCGGTAGTCATACTGCTGCACCCGTTTCCCGTACATCATGAGTTCTGGGTGCCCGCTCTCTCGCACCTGGCCTCGCGATATCGGCTGCTCATGCCCGACCTGCGGGGCCACGGGGAATCGTCGCTCGGGCAGGGACCGGCAACGATGGAAAAGCACGCACTTGATCTGGCGCGGGTGATGGACGCGGAGGGGATTGGGCAGGCTCCCCTGGTGGGCGTCTCGATCGGCGGCTACATCGCTTTTGAGTTCTGGCGTCGCTTCCGCGAGCGCTTGACCGGTTTGGTCCTCGCCAACACCAAAGCCTCGCGGGATACGCCCGAGGCCCGCAGCGTGAGGCTCGAAGCGGCGCGCGACGTGCTCGAACGCGGCACTGAGGTTTTTTTTGAGAGCATGTTGACGAAAGTGCTGGGCGAGACCACGCGCCGTTCCCGCCCGGACCTGGTCGACGGCGCCCTCCGTATGATGGGTAAAATGTCGGCCGAAGATGTAGCCGGCGTGCAGCGCGGAATGGCCGAACGAGCCGATTCAACCGCCACCCTCCAGACCATTTCCGTGCCCGTCATGATCGTCACCGGAGACGAGGACCTTCTGACCGGGGTTCCGGAGGCGGAGTTGATGAAAACGCACATCCCCGGCAGCCAGATGAGGATTGTAGCCAAAGCTGGCCATTACTCGCCCTGGGAACAGCCGGAAGGTGTAGGCAGACTCCTGCGGAACTTCCTTGATTCGCTCGGGTGGCGTTCGTAAGTAGGCCCGCTCGTAGGGAGCGTGCCAGGCCCGCACCCGCTCATCTTATGTAGGGGCCGGGATAGTTCGTGCCGTCGACGCAACCCTTCTCCCCGCTTGAATTCCGGTATCCGGTGTTGTGGTCAAACGCGTAATTTGACCAGTTGCCCTGAATTTTCCAGTGAGTGCCGTCCATGAAAGTCACGTACGGCCCACCAAAGGTCCAGGCGCATTTGTCGCCGTTCTCATTCCCGGAACTGTCAAACCAGGCGTTTCCCCGTGGATCGGAGCGGGTCTCGGACAGTTCGTGGCCGGTCACATTGGCAAGCGCCTGCAGGCCCTGCGACTCCCCGCCAACCGTGCTTCCCGGGTCGCAGCCGGGATCTCCGTCGAGATTGAAGAAAAAGCCGAACTCGATCGAGGTCCCGTGGCAAGATGCAGCGCTGTGATAAGCGCAGTAACCTGCATTGCCACGCTTACTGCTCACGTAAACCGGGTAGTAGCCATTAGTCACGGGCTTGGGTATTTCTTTGCATACCTCGGCGAGGACCGCCGTGGGGCTCAGGCGCGCGGGCAGTGCGCTGGTATCGATCACATGCCCCTGGTAGGTGGTGGCCGTGGTCACGTTATGCCCGCTCGTATCGTTATATTCATTTACGGTCGCGTCGTACTTTGACCCATTTCCTCCACTCGTGGTTCCAACGTACTTGTACCACTTATCCAGACCGGTGATCTTATCGGCCGGACTGCTCCAGCCCGGGCCCCAGAAAATTGCTTTTATGGTGACGCTGGGCAGGATCGGACCAGCGTGGTAGCTCATGTCGGGACTGCCGGAGGCCGGTTTACTGAGCTCGGAAAGTCCACGTTCCCAGTGCGGTCCCAGAACCGGTGGCTCTTGCGTATTTCCCGCGGCCTCCTGCGCTGGCAACGGCAGCGACGACAGGAGGAAGGCTGCAACCCAGGCCCATTTCATGTTGAAACATCTCCTCGAAGAATAATTCGGCCAACGAGCCGGCCAGTATTGGTCACCTGTCGGCTGTTTGTCAACGCCGCAAGCGATCGCGCGAATTTGCCCCCTCGTTGCGGCAGGCAGGCGCCTGTCCGGCAGCTCCGCTATAGTGAAAGGATTCATGTCGGGCACAAATTCAGTCGTCATTCGTCCGGCGAAAAGCCTGTCCGGGGCGGTCGCGCTTCCCGGAGATAAATCCATTTCCCACCGCTATGCAATGCTTGCAGCCATCGCCCACGGGTCGACCCGGCTCGAGAATTTTTCAACCGGCGCGGACTGTGCGAGCACGCTCGGCTGCTTGCGCTCCCTCGGGGTCGACTGGGAGCGGCAGGAGGATTTCCTGGTCATCCACGGGCGGGGCGGGAAGCTTCAGCCGCCCGCGGCTCCTCTTGACTGCGGCAACTCGGGTTCGACCATTCGCATGTTGAGCGGAATTCTGGCCGGCCAGGAGTTCATCAGCGAGCTGACCGGGGACGCCTCACTTTCTAGACGGCCGATGGCCAGGATCATTCAGCCGCTCGAGCAGATGGGGGCACGGATTGAATCAAGCGATGCAGGCCGTCCCCCGCTCCGGGTCACGGGCGGGCGGCTGCGCTCGATCGATTACTGTCTGCCGGTTGCGAGCGCGCAGGTGAAGACAGCGCTGCTTTTCGCAGGCCTGTTCGCCCAAGGGACGACCCGCGTCGAAGAACCGGTTCAAACCCGCGATCATGGCGAGCTCGCTCTCGCGGCCTTCGGGGCCGAACTCGATCGCTCGACGCGACAGGCAACAATCAGGGGAGGGCAGCAGCTTCACGCGATCAATGCCGCAGTGCCGGGTGACATCTCAAGTGCGGCTTTTTTCCTGTGCGCGGCCGCGCTTTTTCCTGAGTCGGAAATCTCCCTGCCCGCGGTGCTTCTAAATCCCACGCGGGCACGTTTGCTCGATACCCTGACGTTTATGGGCTTGCGCATCACCCTGGAGCAGGTCGAGGAGCGCCAGGGAGAGCTGGTCGGCACCCTGCGGGCTCAGGGTGGAGCCTTGAATGGCGCGCGAATCTCGGGCGCGGCTAGCGCCGCTCTGATCGATGAAATTCCCGTGCTGGCGGCCATCGCTCCTTATACGAGCGAGGGCATCGAGATCCGCGATGCCCGCGAGCTCCGGGTGAAAGAATCCGATCGCATCGCCAGCCTGACTAAGAACTTGGCAGTAATGGGCGCCGAAGCGGAAGAATTCCCCGATGGGCTGCGGATCCGCGGCGGCCAGCCCCTGCGCGGGGCTTCCGTTGATTCTTTTGGCGATCACCGCATAGCCATGGCCTTTGCCGTTGCCGCTCTTCGAGCACGCGGAGAAACCGAGATCCGGGGCGCCGATGCGGCGGTGATTTCCTATCCGGATTTTTTTCGCGTGCTCGAGACCCTGGTCGAGCGCTGAAGCGCCAGGGGCAGTTTATTTGATCTGTTCCGTTTTGCCGTCGTACTTTACCATGCCGTTTTTCTGATTTTCCTGTTCCACGTCCTGATTGGTAATCGTACGCGCGGCGTGTTTCGCGCCCTTAGCTGATTGGGCGACTTCTGCCGGGCTTGAAATTTCCTGAAGTGAAGCAAAGTAGGTCCAGGCTCTCCTAGCCGTTGGGCGTTCACCCCGCCGGTAGGCGAGCCGCGCCTGTTCGGACGCGAGTTCCTGCGTGTGAAGCGATACCTCGGGCGAGGAAACCAGCGGCGCTCCCCCTCCCGAATACCACACGGGCACGGTATACACCGAGCTGGTATTTCCGTTCACCATCGAGAGCGTCGAGTTTCTCGCGCCGGCAACCAGTCCGTAGGTGGCATTTGAGGCTCCTGCGGGCGTGGGCGAAATAGTCTGAAGGGAAACTTCGGGAGTGGTGACGAGGGGCACAAAAGGCTGATAGCCATAAGGTCCGGTGTTGTGACGAACGGCCGGGTTCTGGCCCAGGGCCACTGCTGAAATCGCCAAAACTGCGCATGTAAGGATTAGAAGACGCATTTCGTAACCTCCTGGGACGACGTAGCTTGACGAAGGAGTGTGCAGGTCAGGGGCCAGTCTGCCGCCGAAGCCGGGTTGTTGGGGGAATTAACCCGAGTATGCCTGCCTGGCGGGCATTTTGCGGCAACTTTGCTGCAAACGCTTGCGCAAAAGCCGCAGTCGAGTGTAGGTAGACAGGGGGCGGTCCAGGCAGCGACAAAAGGCATGAACTGCGGCTCAGTTCCCCACGAATCTCGAGTACAGGCTCCGGGCCACGGCGGCATCGTTCGTGCCTTTGATGATGGCCCGTCCGTCGGGGAAGAGCGTCATTTCAAACGGCTCCTTCCAGAACTTGAGGACATATTCGTTGTGGCGCACGCTGCCGTGCGCCTGCAAGCGCTCGCCCATGCGGCGCAAGTCGATAGGACGGCGGTATTCATGAATCTGCACGGCATTCCTGCCGCACAGGGTGATGTGGGGGCGTCGCTGACCTGAAAGGTGAATGAACTCCCGGCTGCCGCAGGTGCGGCAGTCCGATCGCGACCTGGCGGAAGAGACTTCCGCCCGCTCATTGCGCCACAGGTCCTCGGAGACGAGCGTCCGCCTCAGTTGCTGCTTTTGTCCGGTAAGCAGCTTCAAAGCCTCCGTGGCAGCCATGGACGCTGCCAGGTTCACGGCCGAATTCAAAATGCCATCGGTCTCGCAGGTCGCCAGTGGTCCAGCGGGTGTCTCGGGGAAAAGGCATGTCAGGCATGCTCCCTCGCCGGGGACTATGTTCATGGTGACGGCGGAGCTTCCCAGCGCGGCGGTGTAAATCCAGGGCAGGGAATTCTTTACCGCGTAGTCGTTAAGCAGATAGCGGGTTTCAAAGTTGTCGGTCCCGTCGAGCATAAGGTCGACTTGAACCAGAAGTTCTTCGATATTGTCCGGAGTAAGGTCAGAAGCCTCGGCCTCGACCTTAATGTGGGAGTTGAAGCCTGAGATCTTCCGGGCCGCGGCCACCGCCTTGGGCAGTGACTCCGAGGCATCGCTCTCGTCAAACAGGTTCTGGCGCTGAAGGTTGCTGGCTTCAACATAGTCCCGATCGATGATCCGCAGCTTGCCGACTCCGGCGCGTCCGAGAAGCGAGGCCAGCGCCGAGCCGGTGGCTCCGCAGCCTACAATGGCCACACGCGATTCTGCGAGTCGCCGTTGCCCCTCCCGCCCGATCCCGGCAAAGAGGATCTGGCGCGAATATCTTTCCTCGATTTCGGGTTTCATCCGAGTGTTGCTTTTCGATCCCAAAATGCGGGCGGAAGGCCATTGTCCTGCCGGCTGCGGCCCGCGATTTATTAGAATTATTATAAGTGGCGATGGAGGAATGGTTCGGCAGCCGCGAGGAGATAACGCCGCTCTCCCCAGACATTCCCGAATAAACCGCGCAGGAGCCTTTTTGCCGAAGACAGGACTCGCCCGCGTCTTGCTGGCGCTCGTGGTCGCCTGCTGGCCAGGATCCGAGTGTCTGTGGTCGCATTCGCAGACATCGGACGGCGCCAGCCCGCTCCCTCCCGGCCTGGTGGCGGGGAAAAGATCGGCCTGTTCCTACGGCCAGGTTATCGAAGCCGTTAATTTCCCCGATATGACCCCGGAGGATCAAAACCTGCTTGCAGAGCTGGCCGGTCTGCGCCCGGGAGAGCGTCTCGAGCTTGACGGGCTACAGCAGGCCGAGCGTGCGCTGGCCGCCACCGGACGCTTCGCCGAGCTCTCGGTCGAGTGCGAGCGCTCGAACCAGGGTAGGGCGCTGCTTTCATTTGTGAGTCGACCGAATTTTTTCATCGGGCGAGTCAGCGTCGAAGGCGCCCCAGGCCGCCCGACCCAATCGCAAATCGTCAATGCCTCGAAGCTGCAGCTCGGCGAGCTCTTTACCCGGGAACGCGTCGACCGCGCCCTCGCCAACATCGCACGCCTGATGCGGGAAAACGGTTATTACCACGCATCGCTTGCTCATTACGAGCGCCAGCATGAGGAAACCCACCAGGTGGAAGTCGCTTTCCAGCTTCGTGCGGGAGATCCCGCCCGGGTGGGCAAAGTGAGCCTCCAAGGCAGCAGCCTGTTTTCCCGCGGGCAGATCGAGGATATTGCCCACCTGCATCCGGGGCGCGCGGTAACCGCACAAACCTCTTCCGACGCCATTGAGCGGATCCGGAAAAAATACCAGAAACAGAACCGCTGGCTGGCCGAGGTAAGCATCGTTCGAGCCGACTATGTGCCCGCCCGCAACAGCGTGGATTACACGCTCGACATAGAAACCGGGCCATTGGTTGAGATTCGCGTCGAAGGATTTCGCCTGACCAAAGGGGTGGTGCGGCGAAATGTTCCCGTGTACGAAGAAAATGCGCTCGATGACGACCTGCTCAATGAGGGCCGGCGCAACCTGCTGAGCTACATGGAATCGCGCGGCTATTTCGATGCCAGCGTCGACCTCCGGCGGGAGTCCGATACCCCACGCAGCCTGCTGCGGGTCATTTACCAGATTGCTCCCGGCGAGAAACACAAAGTGGCAAAGGTCGAGATCAGCGGCAATAAATACTTCCGGGACGAAGAACTGCGCCCCGGCATGCAGGTGCAGGAAGCGAGTTTGGTCCTTCCCCATGGGCGCTTCAGTCAGGCGCTTCTGCGCAGCGACGTTCGTGATATTGAGAACAAGTACCACGCCAACGGCTTCACCAATGTGAAGATCGACAGCGAGGTTACAGACGATTATCGCGGGGTGAAGAATCAGCTGGCGGTCCGGATGCACGTCGAAGAGGGGCCGCAGACGCTCGTCGGCTCGCTGTCGATCATGGGCAACGAGACCCAGCCGACGGAGTCGTTTCCCCCGTTGAATACCCAGCCAAACCAGCCATTTTCGGATTTCAATATCGCCCAGGACCGGGACATTCTGCTGAACTACTACTTCAATAGCGGCTTTCCCGAGGCAACCTTCGAGGCTTCGGCGCAGCCAGCTCCCAATAACCGCATGGATGTCGTTTTCCACATTCACGAGGGGCAACGCCGCTACGTGGACCGGGTGCTGGTGGCCGGACGCGAGTATACCCGCGCCTACGTGATCGACCGAGAACTGGAGATGAAGCGCGGCGATCCGCTGAGCCAGGGCGACCTTCTGGGGACCCAGCAAAAACTTTATGATCTCGGAATCTTCAGCCAGGTCGACACCGCCGTGCAGAACCCCGAGGGAGTCGAACAGCGCAAGAATGTGCTGGTACAGCTTGAGGAAAGCAAGCGCTATACCTTCAACTACGGTCTCGGCTTCGAGTTTCAAACCGGCCAGCCTTCGATCAACGGCAAACAACCGCTGGGCTCGGCCGGTCTTAGCCCGCTGGTTTCATTCGATGTGACCCGGCTCAATTTTCGCGGCCGGGATCACACCATCACCTTTACCTCGCGGGTAGGCCGCTTGCAGCAGCGCGGCCTGCTCAGCTACGAGGCGCCGCGCTGGTTCAATAACCCCAACTGGAAGCTCACCTTCACCGCCTTTTTCGATCACACGCTCGACGTCGCCACCTTCACCTCCCAGCGGCTCGAAGGATCCTCCCAGGCCGAGCAGGTCATCAGCCGCAAAGCCGACGGTTCATCTTCGGCGGTGATCGATTACCGCTTCAATTACCGTCTGGTGAAGGCCAGCAACCTCGAAATCGTTCCCCAGGAGATTCCCCTGCTCTCCCAGCCGGTGCGCGTCGGCGAGCCGGCCATCGGCTACATTCGCAATCATCGTGACAACGATCTGGACACCACCCGGGGCAGCTACTACACGGTTGATGCCGGGGTGGCTGCCAGCTATTTTGGCTCGCAGGCGGACTTCAGCCGCCTGCTGGTGCTGAATTCCACCTACCATCCCTTCGGCAAACAGACCAAGAGCACCAAGCAGTTTGTATTTGCGCGCTCAACCCGCGTGGGCCTCGAAAATACCTTCGCCAATACGGTCAGCATCCAGCCCGGGGAAAGCGTGCCCGGTTACCTCACGTTGATTCCCCTGCCCGAGCGCTTTTTTATGGGGGGCGGGAACTCGCACCGGGGTTTCGGTCTGAATCAGGCCGGGCCCCGCGATCCCATCACCGGTTTTCCCACCGGGGGCTCGGCCCTGTTCCTGAACAATCTCGAAGTTCGTTTTCCTCCCCCCAATCTGCCCTTCTTCCAGGACAATATGACGTTCGCGGTTTTTCACGACATGGGCAATGTCTTCAGCGACGGCAGTCATATGCTTGAGAGCCTGCTGCGCTGGCACCAGAATAAACCGCTGTGCGCGCAGACCCTGAATTCCGCATTTCAGCTGGGCGCGAGTGCTGCGCTTTGCAATTACAATTACATCTCCCACGCCATTGGACTGGGGGTACGTTACAAGACCCCGGTCGGACCGGTGCGCTTTGATTTCGGCTATAACTTGAATCCCACGGTTTATCCCGGGGTCATTCAAGTCAGCTCCAGCCCGGTGAGCTATCAATTCGTTGGAACCAAACAGGCCAGCCCATTCAACATTTACTTTAGTATCGGACAGACTTTCTGATGCTGCACCGTGCGCTCATTGCGGTCTTGTTTTTCTTCGGCGTGCCCTTGGTGCGCGCCGGTGAGGTGCTCGACCGGCTGGTCGCAACCGTGAATGGACATGCTGTGCTGGCGAGCGATTGGGAAGAAGAGCTGCGCTATGAAAGCTTCATGGCTAAGCGCCCGCTCGAGAACCTCACCGCCGAAGACCGCAGCCGTGCTCTCGACCACCTGATTGATCAGGAGCTGGTCGTCGAGCAGATGCACTCGGCCGAGTTCAAAACCGCCACTGGGGAAGAGATCGAGCGCCAGCTTGTGGCGCGGCGAAACCTGTATGGCGAGGACAGCTGGTCAAGCGGACTTCGCAATTACGGCATCAGCGAAGCGGAGGTTTGCCGCCATATTGAGCTCGAATTGAACCAGTGGCGTCTGGTCGAAGCCCGCCTGCGCCCGGCAATCGAGGTCGACGGCGCGGCCATCGAGAGCTATTACCGGGAGGAGCTGGTTCCGAAGATTGCCCCGGCACCACCGCCACCGCTTGCCGCGGCTGCGCCTACCATCCGTGAACTGCTGATCGAGAAAAAGATCAATCAGTCGCTCGATTCATGGCTGCAAAATCTGCGCTCGCAGGCGCAGATCCGGGTGCTTATCCCGGAATTCTTACCCGCCCCGGGCGAGGGACAATGACAGGCGTTCGCCGCTTATTGCGTACCGGTACCAGATATGTCGTCCTCGGCTCGTTCCTGCTGCTCGCTGTCCTGGCCGCGGGGCTCTGGTATTTGCGCAGCGAATCATTTCAGCGGAAGGTGCGGGGACGCATAACTGCCGCGATCGAGCACGCCACCGGAGGCCGCGCCGAGCTCGGCCGCTTTCACGTCACCCCGTTTCGTTTGCGGGTTGACGTCGACCAGCTGACAATCCATGGACGGGAGCGCGGCGACGAGCTTCCCCTGTTGCATGTCGACCGCCTGAGCGCCACCGTAAATCTCTCTTCGGTGCTCGGGGCGCGGATCGGCTTTCATTCCCTGACGCTCGAGCGTCCGGTAGTGCACTTAGTTTTCTATGCCGATGGAACCACCAACCAACCGGCTCCCGAGCGGCGCACGCCGGCCAGTTTCGAAGAGCTGTTTTCACTCTCGATCGACAAACTGGCGGTCAAGCAGGGGGAGTTCGTGTGCCAGGACGCGCGCTGGCCGCTCGATTTTACCCTCAATGAGCTTTCTGCGATTGTCGATTACTCCTACCTGCACCGCGCCTATTCCGGCCACTTGGCGGTCGGCAATGCCGAGCTCCATGCAGACGGTTCTCGTCCGGTTTTGCTCAACGGGCAAACCGTTTTCAGCGTGCAAAGAAATCAGATTGACTTCTCGCTCCTGAGGGTTGAATCCGAAGGCTCGAGGCTTCAGGCGAGCGGAACCCTGAGCAATTTTTCGAAGCCTTTGGTCAAGGCAGATTACGATCTCCTGCTTAACCTCCCTCAGGCCGCCTCCATTTTCCGCCAGCCGGGAATCAGGTCGGGCAAGCTAGGGGTTCGGGGAAGTGGTCAATGGTCGCGCGACGATCTGCGCGCTTCCGGGCGATTCGAGGTTGCCGGGTTTTCCTGGCGCGAGAGCTCCATTCGCCTTGACAATGCCTCGGCCAGCGGACGGTTCTCGCTTGATTCCGACCACCTCAGATTGTTCGAGGTCGGAGGACAACTACTTGCCGGCAGCTTCAGCTCCGAGGGGGAAATTAGCGGCTGGCCGGCGCTGCTCGTAACCAGAAAGAACGGAATCTCGGGAATTGTCAGACTGAAGGCGAAGGACATATCCGTGTCCGGGCTGCGCGCCGGCCTGGGGCCGCACCTTGGCCCTTTCAGCAATCTGAGATGGCAGGGCAATATCTCCGGCGACTCCGAGATCCGCTGGAAAAATTCCCTTCGCAACGCGCAGCTGAAAGTGACAGCCGCTGTAAGCTATCCCGCGCGCCTCTCGCCCGGCGAGGTTCCGCTGAAGGCGAGCTCCATTGCCAGCTACGATGCCCGCACGCACCAGCTCGACATACAGGATCTCGCCGCCTCGACTCCGGCAAGCGAGTTGCACGCGAAGGGAAGCCTGTCGCCTTCAGGCGTCGTCCGATTCTCCTTCAGCACATCGCATTTAGAGGAGTGGCAGCCGCTGATAACGGCGTTTTTTCCCGCCGGACTGCCGCTTACGGTGAACCAGCGTGCCATGGTGAATGGGACCGTTTCCGGGGGGTTGCCGAATTTGTCCATCGCGGCGACCGCGGATATTCGTGACGCAAACATTTTCCTGCCCAAAGGTGCGAGCGGTGCGCGCGCCCCCACCCACTGGGACGCAGTGACCGCCGATTTCCGGCTCTCCTCTCGCGCCCTGCTGCTGGCAAACGCCTTGCTGCGGAACGGTGCTACCACGGTAAAACTTCAGGGCACGGCCGGACTCTCGCAGTGGAGACTCTTTGCTGACAGTCCTCTCCAATTGCACGGGTCGATTACAAATGGCGACCCCTCGCAGCTCGCGCAAATGGTGCACGGGGACCTCCCAATCAGCGGGCGCCTGAACTCCGCTTTCCGGCTGTACGGATCGTGGTCGAATCTCCAGGGGCTGGGCACGATGCGGCTCTCGGGCGGCGCAATTGGGGGATACGCAGTCGACTCCGCCACGGCCCTGGTTTCGGTGCGCGGTGCCGAGGCAGAGTTCAAGGAGTTCGACGCTATCTCGGGCAGCAGCCGGGTTTCTGGTAGCGGGAGCTATGACCTCCGGACGCGGAGGTTCCAGCTGAAACTCGCCGGCCACGATTTCAATTTGGCGCGCGTTCCCGGGCTGCAACATTCGCAAGTGGCCATCGCGGGAACCCTGGATTTTTCCGCGCAGCTTTCAGGGACCGAAGAGCAACCGCAACTGGCCGCCGAGCTGCACCTGCGCAGCCTGAGCCTGAACCAGGAACTCGCGGGCGACTACTGGCTCGAAACCGTTCCCCATGGGGAGAACTTGGCGCTGACGGGGCATTCCGATTTCAAAAACGCCGAGCTTCTGATTTCAGGCGATATCCACCTTGGGGAGGGCTGGCCGGCGCGCATTGATTTCCATTTCAAGAGCCTCGACGTAGATTCGTTTCTCGCCAGCTATATGCGTGCCCACGTCAGCGAGCATTCGCGCGTTGCCGGGAACTTACGGATGGAAGGTCCGCTGCGCAATCCCCGCGAATTGACCTGGACCGGGGAGCTGACGGATTTCTCGGCCGAAATCGAAAAGCTGAAGGTTAAAAACGAGGGCCCCACTCGTTTCATGTTTGCGCAAGAGACATTGAAGGTAGATGCTCTCCATCTGGTCGGGGACAATGCCGATTTCTCGGCAAAGGGCTGGATTGCTCTCGCCGGCGGAAGGGCTCTGGATTTTGACGCCCATGGAAAGCTGGGCGTCGGCCTCGTCCAGAACTATGATCCCGACTTCAGCGGATCGGGAACCGTCAGCGGAGATGCCCGAGTCAGCGGTACCCTCGAGGCGCCGCTGGTGACCGGCAAGCTGCAGGTGGAAAACGTCGGCCTCGCCGACGCCAACCTGCCGAGCGCTCTCAGCGACATGAACGGAGTGCTTCGTTTCAGTCAAAACCAGATCACGATTGAAAGCCTCACAGCACGCAGTGGCGGCGGAACTCTTGGCGTCGCCGGCCACGCGGAGCTCGTTCGTCGGCAGGTGAACTTCGATCTCAACGTCACGGCCGACGGGGTGCGCCTGCGCTACCCGCCCGGGGTGAGCTCGACGGCCGATGCCGCTTTGCACTGGAGCGGGAGCTCCTCCGGGTCTCTGCTTTCCGGAGACATAACCGTGATCAAGGTAGGCGTCACTCCGGGATTCGATTTCGGAGCGTATCTGGAGCGGAGCATTCAGCAGTCCAGCCTGCCTCAAACCGACCCTGTACTCAACCGGATCCGACTGGACTTGCACGTGGTGACTGCGCCCGAGCTTGAGATGCAAACCAGCGTCTTGCGCCTGCGCGGCGAGGCCGACCTCAGGGTTCGGGGCAGCGCCGCCAAACCTGTGCTGCTTGGCCGGGGCGACATCTTTGAGGGCCAAGCCTATTTCAACGGCACCAAGTATCGCCTGGAGCGAGGGGGCGTGACCTTTACCAATCCCGCCATCACTACTCCCTTTCTCGACCTCGAAGCCGTAACCCACGTCCGCGACTATGACATTACGCTTTCGCTGAACGGGGACGTAAGCAAGCCAAATGGCCTCAAGGTGAATTATCGCTCGGAGCCGCCGCTTCCAACCTCCGACATCATCACTTTGCTGGCCTTTGGGCAGACGACAGAAACCTCGGCACAGCTGCAGCAGAGCAGCCAGTCGGCCTTCAGCCAGCAGGCCTCAAACGCCATGCTGGCGGCCGCCTTGAACGCGACTCTCAATAACCGCGCGCAACGCCTGTTCGGGAACAGCCGCATCAAGATCGATCCCCAGGGACTCGAGACTTATACTTCGCCCACCCAGAGCGGCCCCGCGGTTACTATTGAGCAGCAGGTGAAGGATAACCTTACGCTCAGCTATACGACCAACGTTTCCCAGACCTCACAGCAGATAATACGCGCCGAGTACAACGTCTCGAGGAATCTCGCGATCGTCGCCATTCGCGACCAGAACGGGGTGGTCAGCTTCGACGTGAAGATCCGGCGCCGGAAGCGCTGATTCTGGTCGGCGCGCACCTTTGTGCCATGGTCATGCTAGACAGCGATTCGGATCGCTACGCCCGGGAGCGTGCCGAGATGGTGGAACGGCAGCTGCGCGCCCGGGGCATTCGCGATCAGCGAGTGCTCGATGCCATGTCCCGGATTCCTCGTCACGAGTTTGTGCCTGAGGAGTTCCGCAGCCAGGCTTATCAGGACCATCCTGTCCCGATCGGCGAAAATCAGACGATCTCGCAGCCGTTCATCATCGCTCTGTCGCTTCAGGCGCTTGATCTTGCGGGGACCGAGATGGTGCTCGAAGTAGGCACCGGCTCCGGCTATCAGACGGCGGTTGTTGCCGAGCTCGCAGGCCTTGTCTATACCATCGAGCGCTACTCCCGGCTGGCCGAAAACGCCGAGCAAATTCTGGCCCGCCTGGGTTTCGCGAATGTCAGGGTTGCGGTTGGTGATGGAAGTCTCGGGCTGCGTGAGCACGCGCCGTATGAGGCCATTGTGGTTTCAGCGGCCGCTCCCAGCCTGCCCAGGAGCCTCTTCGACCAGCTCGCCGACAGCGGAAGAATGGTGATTCCAATTGGTCCGCCACATGCGCAAGAGCTCGAGCTGGTGCGCAAGCAGCAGGGCGAGCCCGTCATTAAGGTGCTCGAGGGCTGCAGGTTTGTTCCCTTAATCGGTGGTGAAGGCTACTGAGACCAGCGATCTGCTTGCACAATGTTCGCGCTTGCCTGCGGCACCTCGCACAAAGAAAGGACATGAAGAAGATAAAAGGAATCTTCGTTCTGAGTGTCGCCATAGCGATGCTTGCCGCGATTCTCGCGCAGGCGCAAAGCGGGCAGGCGGGCAGCGGACGTTACGATGCGCAGATCGAGCAGGCGGTTACGCGCCTGCTGGGCTCGAAGGACAAATGGGAGGGGATTACCGGCTCAACCGATGACGGGATTGTCACGCTTCAAGGCAGAGCGAAACTGCTCATTGACAAGCTAGATGCCGGAAAGAAGGTTGACAAAGTCGAGCATGTCCAAGGGGTGCGCAACCACGTGGAGGTCGACAGCAGTGTTTCCGATCAGCAGCTCGGGGAGCAGCTTGCGGACCGCCTGCGTTACGACCGCGTGGGCTACGGAATCATCAACGTGCTGCCGGTCTCGGCCATGGACGACGATATTTTGAAAGCGCGCTGTTGCCGTAAACTGCCCGTGCGACGCGGGTGCGGATGTCGCTTGTCGATGATCTCCTTGACCCCCGGTGTGGTCTCCACGATCGCCAGTGCGGAGTCGCGTGAGGGATAATCGCGAACGTCTCCGCCGATGGTCACCACCCCGTTTTCAACCCGTACCCCGAGGGCATTAAACATGGGGTAGAGTAACTCTCGGTATTGGTCGGATCGAGGCCGGAAGTTCTGGCCTTGCCGTAAAATAGGGCCGTGTTGCTGCTGAAGAACCTGGGCGCCACTCTCGAGATGATCAAGTGGGAGCACTCGATCTTCGCCCTGCCTTTCGCCTTGTGCGGCGCCATGCTGGCGGCAAGAGGAGTGCCCAGCGCTCATCAG
>JAFAWX010000382.1 GCA_019241535.1 Acidobacteriota bacterium
ATCCTTTCTGCGGCCATTGCAGCCGCATCCGCATCACTTCGGACGGCAAGATTCGCACCTGCTTGTTTTCTGTCTGGGAGCACGATCTGCATGAGCTTATGCGCCGCGGCGCTTCTGACTCTGAGCTGGCGGACTTTGTCCGTGGAGTGGTGAGCCGAAAGGAGGAGCGTCATCATATCGGCGAGCCTGACTTTGTCCCCGCGTCAAGAACAATGGTGCACATTGGCGGGTGAGTCGCGCCGCAAGCCCGCTTTGAACACCGGCGATTCGCTTCCATCTCGGACTCATCCCTCGGCGGTTGTAGCTACGTCTATAGCTTTATAATTGCCCGGGGATCGAGGCTTTTGCAGCCCGCGGCTCCCGAGTCGGTCAACCTGTTCTGACAAGCTTGCCAATCATGTCGCACCCTCTCCGAGCCTGCGTCCTTGCGGCTGTTGCGCTCGGAGCCGGACTGCTCCGGGCACAATCAGCAGCCGACGGGACTTACCTCGGTTTTGACCGGAATCAGTATCCTGGGGACGAGAACCTCAGAGCGTTGCGGCGCACTTTTGCCTATGCCGGTTACTGGCTGAACAATCCGCCGGGTGAGAGAGGCAACAGCTGGATAGGCAAGCGAGCCACCCTTCGAGCTGCAGGGTATGGATTCCTGGTCATCTTCAACGGGCGGCTTTACCAGGAGCTGAAGCGCAATCCTCAAATCCTGGGCCAGGCAGATGCCCAGAGCGCGATCGCCAGCGCGCAACGCGAGGGTTTCCCCCACGCTACGGTTATCTTCCTCGATATAGAAGAAGGCGGCCGCATGCTCGCTGAACAGAAGGCCTACATTTACGCGTGGGTGGATGGGCTGGCCGCGGGCGCTTACCACGCAGGGGTTTACTGCTCAGGCATGCCTGCGAGCGAAGGCAGGGCCACGATCGTGACCGCCGAAGACATCCGGGCAAACGCTCAGGGGCGGAAGATCGTGTACTGGGTCACGAACGACGCCTGCCCCCCATCTCCGGGATGCGCCTTTCCCGAGCACCCACCCCGTCCCTCCAGAAGCGGGGTTCCCTTCGCTGACCTGTGGCAGTTCGCGCAATCACCCCGGAGGAAGACTTTTACCTCGCAGTGCGTGGCGAATTACGACCGGGACGGGAACTGCTACCCGCCTGGAGTTGAGCGCGCGCCGCATTTGCATGTGGATGTGGATGTGAATACATCAACTGCTGCCGATCCCTCGCGAGGAAGATGATCATGGCTCCAGTCTGCTGACCCTGGTGATTTAGTCAAATTCGGCTGCCCCGCACGACCATCAAGTGGTTGCCGCGGTGCACGTTAGCCCGCCTCGTGGATCTTTGTTTTCGCCGGGCCATGGGGAATGGATGTTAAAATAAAGTAAGTACTCATGTCTTCCCGTACTTTCACGCTTGCCGAAGCCCAGGATCTTCTGCCGGTTCTCGAGTCGTTGCTGCGCACGGCTATCGACGGCAAGAAAGTCATCGAGTCGGTCGACAGCGAACTCGAGCAGACCGCCCATAACGTGCTGGTCCGAGGTGGCATGTCTTTAAACGTCGTTCATCTCGCGCGGCGTAAGGCGGAACGAGAGCGAACCGTGCAGCGGGTCAAGGACGCGGTTGCTGAAATCGACGCGATCGGAGTTCAGGTCAAGGACCTGGATACGGGACTGCTGGATTTTCCCTGTGAAGTGGATGGGAATACAGTGCTGCTATGCTGGAAACTCGGGGAGAAGTCGATCACGCACTGGCACGGTGTGAGCGAAGGCTTCGCGGGCCGCAAGCGAATAGATGAGCGCATCAAAGGGGCTAAAAGGCCGAATTAGACACTTCCCAAAACCCCTTGCGCCGGCACCGGGGACTGGCTCAACCCTGAGGCGTTCCGCGTCATCGCTGGCGGCGATGGCATTCTCAACCAGCAATTAATCTTCTGCAAACTCTGGGCCCGGCTTCGTTCACGTGTCAGGAGACAGGCCGTGTAACACGATGGTACAGGTACCCAAAGGTAGGGTGCAGCTGCAAATCTCTCTGCTACAATTTCAACACCGCTTCAGCAACGTTTCCAAGGTCCTTCGTCGTAGAGGTTTCGGAGTTATGTGCAGTTCCAAGCAGAAGCTCGCGCTGTCGGCAACACTTCTTATCCTCGGCTTGGCGGCCGGTTGCACGGGCTTTTTTGTGAACCCTACATTATCGTCTTTGGCCATAGGTCCGCAGAACCAAACCATTACCAACTCGCGAACTTTACAGTTGACCGCAACCGGCACCTTCAGCGACGGCTCGACGAAAGACCTCACCAGCAAGGTCATTTGGAGTTCAGGTACCCCGACTTGCGCCACGATTAACAGCACGGGTCTGCTCACGCCGGCTGCGACCGTATCCGGGGTGTGCAATACGACCGTCAGCGCTGCTTTTGGAACCATAACCCCGGCCACAACCACCGTGTCCGTCAGCGCGGGTACACCTACATCGATCACCCTTACGGCTTCGACCACAACTCCCGCGCCCAATAGCTCGGTTACGTTCAAGGCGCTCGCGACTTTCCCGAATAGCAGTACGCAGCAAGACATCACCAGCTCAGTTACCTGGATAAACTCCGACACTACCGACCTGACGCTGACTAACGGAAGCGGTACGGGAACGGTTTCTGCCAGTGCGGCCGCGAGCACGGCCATTAACGTGGCCGCCAGCTTCGGCGGCGTGAACAGTAACACGGTGACATTGACCGTGCAGTGACGCCAGGTTTTGCAACTGGTCTGCCAGCTTGGTGTTTTCTGCTCCTGACTCGTTCTCAAAGAGAATCACGACACGAACAGCGTCCGAGTGGCGGCAGGTACGGTTCTCAATCAGCGACTCGGCGTGATCGGGCCAGATTCGAACCTTGAGGGAGAATTCCCGTAACGAGTAGCTCTAACCTGGCTTAGAGGTGCGGATCATGGCTCGTCTGCAACCGAAAAAGTGACAACGGGTCCTTTGTTAGGGTTGCCCGTGATAGGTATGACGGGATAGGCCGGCAGGAAACCGAGGAGATTCATCGGGTGATGCGGCGGTAATGCCTGCACGCAGTCCATAATCCTACGGCGAGGGCCCCCCGCGAAGTGCGCCGTCCTAAGACTGGCCATAGACCGAACTTGGCCCCGCCGACTTCTGGACCAGCTGGCTCTACGTGTTGGGTGGCCGGTTCCTTTAATTTAAAAAGACGGTGATCACCCGGATGCGATGGAAAGGCCCAGCCATTAGGGCAGCGTAAATTTCCTCGCAGAGTTTCGAGCGATGAAATTCCTGAGAAAGCTGCCCCTCTTTTTCGCTTAGCATTACGGCTCTTCGAATTGTTGCCAACACGCTAACTATTGTTTTTTCTTTCCCAGTAGGCCGGTAATGGCATCAACCACTCCCTGGCCGTTTTGGCCGCCTGGAACCTGTGCGCCTAGACGCTGCTTGAGCTGGCCACTCAAGACTCCTTTCACATCGGGAACGAATTTTGGATCCGAAGCGTTACCTTGAATAAAGAACGGGATGCTCGCACCGTTACCGCCCAATCCAGCCATTTTCGAGAGACCTCCGACAACGCTGCCGTTAAGCGTGGCGGTCATTTTGTAATCCAACGTGTTTTGCGGGCTGACGCTGCCGTTGCCGCTGAGCGTCCCAAGAGCTGGGATGACCAGGTTGACATTGCTGGTCTGAATGCCGCTCGGGGAATAGCGCACATTGGAGCTGAAGTTCTGAATGGTGGTATCTGGCCCGCTTTTGGCGCCGCCCAGCGCCGAGATTGCCGCAAGTTTTGAGCCAATGTCAAAGCCTGCAAGTTTCGTGTCCGCGAGCTTTACCGGACCGTCGATCAGCATCTGATTCACCGGGCCATTAATACTGAGGTCTGCCGACAATGTTCCCCCTTGGAGCGAAGAACCTCGGGGCAGGGTGACGCCCAGGGCGGGCAACAACGTGGTCAGGTCGTCGACCGGCATATTGTCGGCATTCAGCTTGAAGTGCAAGACTGCCGTTTGCGGACGCAAGTCGTAGCTTCCGCTCAGCTTAGCCACCGCTTTGACAACCGACACGTCGCCGGTGAGCTCGCCGACCTGTTTTTCGAGCTCGTAATTGGTCGAGTACTTGAGGTTGATGGTTCGTGGCGCGGGAGTTCCCTTGGGAGAGAGCTTCAACTTCTCCGCCGTGGCATCGCCGCTGCTGCGGGCGCGGGTGCCGTCGGAAGCAATTGTGCCGGCGAAATTCGCCAGTCCGGCAATGCCTGACGTAGGATCGATGAAACCCGACTTTGCGAGATCGAGTTGGTTCACCGAGATTTTGGCCTCAAGTGGCGTGAGCGAGGTATCTCCCCGATTGATTGGACCTCCTCGCCCGTCGAGTTTGGCATTTCCGCCGCCGGGCAACTCCGCCGCCAGGGTGAATGGAAACTGCGACGTAAAGGAGAAATTCTGGACAGTGAGATCAACGTTGCGATAAACGTGGGCTTTTCCCGGAGCATTCGTGTCCGCTATAGAGATCTGGCCACTGCGGATGTTGAGCTCTCCGACCGAAAGGTTTTGTTCAAGCGATTGCTCCGACTCACTTTTGCCTGCTTCAGGCGCGCCCGAGGGCGCGCTCTGTTTTTCGCTTGGCGAAGGTTTAGCCTCGGAGCCTTTGCCCGCTCTTTCTCCTGGGCCCGCCGCAGGTTGCGACGGTGCGGCGGGGCCGCCCCCTGCCTCTGACGGTTTGCTGCCTAAGCTCGAGAAGTTCCACTTGCCGGCGGGTGTACGCAGCAGGGACACCTGAGGCTTGGTCAGGGTAATATTTCGCACCTGCAGAGTCTTTGAAAGGATCAACGGAATAAGGTTTACCCCCACATTGAGCGCGTCGGCGCGCACAAAGGGCGTGCTGCTGAAGGAGGGGTCATCCGCAATGGAAATATTGTCCGCTGCCAGGCTACCGGACCAGAGGGAGAGGCTCAAATTCCCGACGCTTACCTTGCGTCCGAGAGCATTCGTCAGCTCGGATTCGATCCTCGGCCGGAAAATATTGACACTAATGATGAAAGGCAAGACCAGAATTAAGACAATGAGAATCGCTATCAGAATAGCAATCCATTTCAGGATGCGTTTCATGGCTGTAAACCTCCTCCTGCCTCAGGTTGGATGACTGGGGTGTGCCGGAAGTGGGCCGGCCAACCCGGCAAAACAACAAAAAGGGGCCTCAGGCCAGAGCTACCCAGCGCTGCTCCTGAGCGCTTTCAACCACGGCTTCGCACAGCCGCATCTCCTCATGCCCGGTTTCAAAGGTTGGAAAGGTGCGAGGTTGGACGAAATCAGCGCCCTCGAGGTACCTGTAAAAGTCTTTGAAGAGCTGTACGAAAGTGTCGGGATAGCCCTCGGCGTGGCCTCCGGGATAGGCTGCGTATCCTCGCGCTGCGGGGCTGAGCAATGAAGGGTCTTTGATGATCTCCTGGTTGGGCTCCCGCCGCCGGCCAAGCCAAAGCCGGTTTGGATCTTCCGAGTTCCACGCCAGCGAGCCTTCTGAGCCGTCCACCTCGAACCATAAACGTGTCTTGCGGCCGGCACTCACCTGAGAGACGGTGCAAATACCGTGCGCTCCCCCTTCGAGGCGCAGGAGGATGGAGGCATAATCTTCGGTGGTAATTTTGATTTCGTCGGTGTCGCCTACGGCCTGCTGAAACGTTTGTACCCGGCCGCGAGGACGTTTACGCACGGGGATGACGGTAGCTAAATCGGCGCAAACCGCCCTGGCTCGCCTGCCCGTGATCCAGGTCACGAGATCGACCCAGTGGGTGCCGATGTCGGCTACCGCCCGCACCGTGCCTCCAAGCTCAGGCTGCAGGCGCCAGTTCCAGTCGGTCGGGTAAAGCAACCAGTCTTGCAGGAAGCTTCCGTGCACCAGGCGCGGCTCGCCAATCGCGCCTCGTGCGACGATGCTGCGGGCTTCGTGACAGAGAGGATAATAGCGAAGGTTGTATGTGACCGCGCCCACCAGCTTGAGACGCCGTGCGAGTTCCACGAGAGAGGCGCTTTCCTCCGTGTCCATGGCAAGCGGCTTCTCGCACATGACGTGTTTTCCGGCTTCGAGTGCTGCCCTGGCTTGCTGGTAGTGGAGGTTATTGGGCGTGCAGATATGGACGGCGCTGACGCTAGCGTCTCCCAGCAGCTCTTCGATGGAGCTATATCCGCGGTCGAGCTTGAGTTCGCGCACGGCATCCGCGGTCCGCTCGGGCGAGCTGCCCAGGATCCCGCGCACTGAAATGCCCAGCCGGCGCAGGCCCTCAAGATGGGCTCGGCCCACGAATCCGAGCCCAATAATGCCGGCGCCCATCGCCATCGCTACCGTCCTTTCCTCTTATCCGACCGCCACCTGCTGCTGCGAGCGTGTCACGACAGCGAGCGCCTGGTCCAAATCCGCGAGTAGGTCATCGGCGTTTTCAATGCCGACCGAGAGCCGGATGAGCTGTTCGCTGACGCCCATCTTCTGCCGGTGCTCGGGAGAAATCATGGCATGTGAGGTGAGCACCGGAATTGAAACCAGTGATTCTACACCTCCGAGGCTGGGAGCAAGGCTGAACAAATGCAAAGATTCGCTGAGTCGCCGGGCATCTTCTCCCGTGCCGTCGATTTCAAAACTCAGCACTCCGCCTCCGCCCGTCATTTGCTTGAGGGCCAGCGCGCGTTGCGGGTGAGCCTCCAGGAAGGGGTAATTGACCGCGCGCACTTTCCGATGATGCGCCAGATGTTCGGCAATCTGAAGGGCGGTTTGATTCTGGCGGGCGACCCGGAGCGCCAGCGTCTTCATTCCCCGCCGCAGAAGAAAGGCGGCGTGCGGATCCATGACCCCGCCCAGGGTGGTGCGGGTCTCACGGATCCTGTCGATCAGGTCGCGGCGACCGCAGGCGGCCCCGCAAATCAGATCAGTGTGTCCGGCCAGATACTTGGTGCCGGAGTGCACGACGATATCGACGCCAAATTCCGCAGGGCGTTGGTTGATGGGGGTAGCGAAGGTGCTGTCGATCAGAGTTATCAGGTCATGGTCGCGGGCAATGGCAACGGTCTTCGCCAGATCCACGACACGCAGAGTTGGGTTGGTAGGCGACTCCAGGTAGAGGAGCCTGGTATTCGGGCGGATGGCGCGCGCGTGCTGATCGTATTCCGTCGTATCGACAAAGGTGGTTTCAATCCCTCGTTGGACCAGCCACGCCGAAAGAAACTTGGTAACTCCACCATAGACATCCCGCTGCGCGACGATATGGTCTCCGGTTTTGACCACCGCCAGCACCGTCGTGGTGATGGCACACATGCCGGAGGCGAACAGGAGCGCGGCATCGGTGCCCTCAAGCTCGGCAAGGGCGCGTTCGACCGCCGTGTGGGTGGGATTGCCGTAGCGGGTGTAGAACATGTCCGTGCTCGTGGCACGCAGCTGCTCATCCGAGTCAGTTACCTGAAAAGTGGATGTTTGATAGATAGGTTGGGCCAGGGCAGCATTGCGTTTTTCGAGATGATCGCCGCCCCGCACCGCTTCCGTCTCAGGACGAAACCGATGCCCTTTCATAAGTCACATCCTCCGTTCACTGGTTTGCTCATTCGCGGAACCATGGTTTCGCCGGCAACAACGCTCGAGACAGTTGGTTCCGCATCGGCCGAGTACCGGGGCAGAAACAGGCGCGCGATACCAGTATCGTTCGGGCGCAAATCCCCGCAGCTGACAATGGTCGCAGCTGTAAGCGTACTCGATTGTTAGGGAAAAGGCGAAACTGCTGAGAGGTATAATGCCGCGCGGATGGAGACGGGCATTCGAGGTCGCATCGCGATTGTGGCCGCTGCCAGCCGCGGTATTGGACGGGCGACGGCCGAGGCATTGGCGGCTGAGGGATGTCGCGTTGCCATGTGCGCCCGCAATGGCGAGGCGCTCCGGGCGGCAGCCGAGAAGATTCGGGGAAACTCTGGTTCGGACTGCTTTACGCAAGTGTTGGACGTGACCGATGCCGAGGCCGTGGGCAGATTTGTGGAAGCGGTGGTCCAGAGCTTCGGCACGGTGGATATTTGCATTACCAATGCCGGCGGCCCTCCGGCGAAGGGATTTCTGGACGCAAGCCTGGAAGAGTGGCGCCAGGCCATTGAAGCAAATTTTCTGAGCACAGTTTATTTTGCCCGTGCCGTCATTCCCTACATGCAGCACAAACGCTGGGGCCGGATCATTACCTTGACGTCGATTACCACCAGGCAGCCGGTTCCCGACCTGGTACTGTCGAATGCGGTTCGGTCCGCCGTCCTCGGCCTGGTGAAAAGCCTCGCCAATGAATTCGGCAAGGACGGCATTCTGGTCAATAATGTCGCCCCCGGATATACGGCTACCGATCGACTGAGGGAGCTTGCCCAGGCCCGGTCGCGCGCGCTGGGTAAGACTGAAGACGAGATCTTTTCGGCGTGGGCGGGGGACTCAGCTTTAAAGCGCGTGGCCGATCCTCGGGAGGTGGCGGATACAATTGTGTGGCTGGCGTCCGAGCGCGCCTCCTACATCACGGGACAAACCATTCTGGTCGACGGCGGCGCTTACAAAGGACTATGAAGCATATGAAAAAAGCAAAGCAGAAAAACACCGTGAACCATGACCCTTCGGCATCGAGTCAGCTATTCGAGCTGAAGCACACGGCCGCAGCGACCCCGAAAAAGGCCGGCACGCTGCAACACAGCGCCTGGAACGAGGTTGAGGTGGAAAGCGTGAATCCGCTGCTTGAGCGCCAGCTCGTCGTCGGCAACGACGTGATGCTGGCCCGCATTCTACTTCGAAAGGGCTGTCTGATCCCGCTGCACAGTCATGTGAACGAGCAGCTGAGCTACATTCTTGAAGGTGCGCTAAAGTTTTCCATTGCCGGAAGAGAGATCGTCGTGCGCGCCGGCGAAGTGCTTACGATCCCGCCCAATATGCCGCATAAAGCCGAAGCCCTCGAGGATACAATCGACCTTGATATCTTTCACCCTCCGCGCGCCGACTGGCTGAACCGCACAGATCAATACCTCAGGAGCAAATAGCTCGCCCAATGATCGCACGAGGTCTGGTGGCATTTCCCTGCGCGCCGGCCACAGTGGGAGTTGGCTAGCGAAGCCTGCTGTTATTCTTACTGGTTGCCGTCGGGACGTTGACCTGGCGAAAATGCCTAACCAAGTCATTAAAGTGGATCGGAGCGCGCCGCAGCTGCGCTGCATCGCTTGCGGCCGAATCGCATTACCCGACCGCTTCCGCTGCGAATACTGCCGCGACCTGCTCGAGATCATTTTTCCCGCCTGGACCGAAGGCGGGCCCGGAGGACGGAACGCGGCTGGGCTCAAGAAACTCTGGCGCGAACGCCGGGCATCACCGCACCCTGCGGACCTGAGCGGCGTCTGGCGTTTCCGGGAAATCCTGCCTGAGATCGCGCCTGAAAAAGTCATCTCCCTGCGTGAGGGGAACACACCGCTTTACGAGCTTCCACATTGTGCCCGTACGGCCGGCATCGACCATCTCTACGCCAAGCATCAGGGGATGAATCCTACTGGCTCGTTCAAGGACACGGGCATGACCGTGGCCGCTTCCTTTGCCCGCCAGGCAGGATACCGCTGGGTGGCATGCGCCTCGACCGGTAACACTTCGGCTTCCATGGCGGCCTACGCCGCGCGCGGCGGCCTGCACAGCCTGGTGCTGATTCCAGAGGGAAAAATCTCCTGGGGCAAACTTTCGCAATCGCTCGACTATGGGGCGCTCACCTGTCAGCTGCGCACAGATTTTGACGGTTGCGTGCGGGTGCTGAACGAAGTGGTCGAGCGCATGTCGGTGTATCTGCTGAATTCGGTGAATCCTTATCGCGTCGAAGGGCAGAAAACGGCCGCATTTGAATTGCTTGAGCAACTGGAGTGGACGGCGCCCGATCACATCATCGTTCCCGGCGGCAACCTGGCAAATTCTTCCGCACTGGGTAAGGCTCTGCGGGAGATGCAACAACTAGGATTTCTCGCCCGAGTGCCCAAGCTTTCTGTCGTTCAAGCGCAGGGCGCAAACCCGCTGGTGCGCACCATACGTGAAACTGGGGGTGAGAGGCTTGTAGCCGTGCAGGCGGAAACCATGGCGAGCGCCATTCGGATCGGCAATCCTGCATCCTGGAAAAAAGCCCTGCGCGTCATAGGCGAGAGCGGAGGAACCGTCGAGCAGGTGAGCGAGACAGAGATCGCGGTGGCCAAAGCGGAAATCGGAGCCGAGGGAATTGGCTGCGAGCCGGCGTCGGCGGTGACATTGGCAGGGTTAAAGAAACTGGTACGAAGGGGCTTCGTCACGCGCGGAGAATGCGTTGTACTGGTGCTAACCGGCCACGTGCTGAAGGATGCGGATTTCACCTTAAAATTTCATCGCGGAGACTTGTTCGACGAAGCGGCCTCCGAAGCTGAGAGAACGAACCTGAGGAGGCACCAGCGCTCGCCGCTGGTGCTCGACCCCAGTGCTGAAAAAGTGGTCGAACTGCTTAGCTCTGCGGAATGATGCCTTGCCAGCCATCCGCGCTTCAAGGGGCAATCCTGTCCGGGAAATTGTGTGGCCGCGGAACTTGCGCGCAGCCAGCCAGGATGGCGTTCTCGCTTCGAGCGACTGACCAATGACTGAATTTACGATCACGCTCCCGGCAACCTCAGCCAACCTCGGTCCGGCATTCGATGCCGCTGCGATGGCTTTGAAGCTCAGCGTGCGCCTCCGTGCCCGCCGTGCCCGAGAGTTTTCCATCACGGCGACGGGCCGGGACCAGGAAATCTGCGGGCGCCTCGACAACCACCTCATAATCTCCACCTATCAGGAGGTTCTGGCTGCGGAGCGCAGGCCGGTGCCTGCTCTCGCCTTACAAATCGAGAACGGGTTTCCGGTCGCGAAGGGCTGTGGCTCTTCCGCAGCCGCACGGCTGGCGGGAATCGCGCTCGCAGTTCATTTCGGTCGGCTGCGGTGGACGAGTGCCCGCATCATCGGCGAGGCTTCCGCCAGGGAGCATCACCCGGACAACGCGGCCGCGTGCTGGTTAGGGGGAGTAACGGTCGCACGCATGCGCGGCCACTTAGAAGCGCAGGTTGCGCGTTTTGTGCCGAAAGGGGAATGGCCGCTGATGTTGGCAATTCCAGACAACACTTTGGCGACCGAGACCGCGCGGGCCGTGCTTCCGAACCAATATTCGCGTGCGGACACGGTTGCGAACATTCAAAATTCTATGCTGCTAGTTGCTGCCCTGTTTCAGGGCAATCATGATCTGCTGGCGTCATCGCTCGACGATCGGCTGCACCAGCCCTGGCGCGGCAAACTCTGCCCCCTGCTACCTGCCTTAGCGGAACTGGGGGTTGACGACGGCGTATTGGGAGTCGCTTTGAGTGGCGCGGGACCTTCAGTGCTGATTTTCCTTGATCCGCGGCTGCCGCCCGCAAAACGCAGGGGGAGAATAGAAGCAAAGCTGAAAAAGCGCGGCTTGCGGGCGGAACTGGTGCCAACGGCCATTGCCCGTCGGGGCGCGGAAGCTTCCTTCCTCAGGCGGGTCGGCTAGCGTTGTCCGGCGCGCCGCCCGTCGGCAAGAACCTCATCGAGAGCGTCGAGCAGCTGCCGGGCCCGGTTCGAACGGTCCGAACCATCGCCGCCCTCCACTTTCCGCTTGAGGAGATGGTATTCGTCGGCGATGTTTAATGCTGCCAGTACCGCCAGCCGCGCGGTATCGACCGTGTGGGTCTGTTCGGCTACGGCGCGCATCTTGGAATCCACGTACTCTGCCAGCTTGAGAATGTACTCGGGATCCGTGCCTCGCAGGTTATAGCCCTGATCGAAAATCTCCACCCGCACGCTGCCATTACTTGCTCCCTGCACGTTCGGCTGTTTGGTGGCTGTCGCCATAGTTGTTCCCCTGTCGGCTGGTCTTCCGGTTCAGCTTGCGGCCGGTTCTTCCGCCATGCGATCGATGTCGTTCATCATCTTCTCGATCCGTGCACGAACCTCTTCCCGTTCCTTGCGCAGCGCCACCAGCTCACGACGTAGGGTTTCTGCTTCCTCCTCGCGCTCTTCAAGCTGTTCGCGGAGGCGCTGAACATCCCGCTCGGCAATGGAACGTGCCTCGCGGGCAGCCTTGTACAGTTCAATAGTGCGGTAGACCTTGTCTTCGAGCGCTTGAAAATCGTCGGTCGGAACCTGCGTGGATACCTCTTCGAGAGTTCTTAAACTCATGATTGCCGTTCCCCGGATAGGCTGAGTTGGAGTCTTGAGCGCAGTATACCCCAGAAGCCCTGTGAACAAGTCGCTGCCAGGGACTTTTTAGTTCCTCTCGAGAGCCGTGGCAAAGCCATCGATCGAGAGCGAACGCAGCAGATTGCGGCGAAGTCCCCGCTCGACCTCGACCAGGCGCTCAGAAGCCGAGGAAAGCCATTCGAAATCCACGCTCGCGCCCAGCCTACGTAACTCCCCAATCAGGTCGCGATTCCGAACCAATTCCGGAAAGCCTGAGTGGACGAAGAGCAGATCTTCGAGAAGAGAGTAGAGGCAGCGCAACAGGCGTTCGGTCTTTTCCCGGCCGTCGGCACCGGCGTGATAGGTTTCTGTCACCTTAAAGAGTTCCGTGTGCTGACCGCTCAACAGCGCCGTCCTGAGGATGGTGAGAGCGTCGGCGCGGGCGGCAGAGTGGCCCGCCAGGTCGAAGCTGAGCGCCCGGCCCAGGGCGCCCTCGGAAAGTCGCGCCACCAGGGCCCGCTCGGGCTCGCTCCATTGTGGACGATGGCTGGCAAGGTAGCCTGCGATTTCCTCTCCCGAAAGTCTTTTAAGGGACACGACCATCGATCGGGAACGGATCGTGGAAAGCAGGTCGCTGGGACTTCTCGCCAGCAGGAAGATGGTGGCAAACGGCGGCGGCTCCTCAAGTACCTTGAGGAGGGCATTGGCAGCTTCCTTTATAAATGCCCCGTCGGTGAATATGAATACACGCTCCCGGCCTTCCGCGGGGCGAAAATAAATGGTCTCGATCACCCGCCTGACCTGGTCCACCTTGATCATCATCTGAGGCGGGTCGGGAGGAATTACCAGAACATCGGGATGGGTCTGCACGAACAGCCGGGTTTCTTTTCTCTCGCTGTCCTTCATGGCTTCGCGAGCCTCGACCGCCTCTGTACAGCGGGCCTCCAGGTCTTTCGCCAGGGCAATGCGCAGGCAGTTCGGGCACTCCCCGCAGAAATCCAGCAGGCCATCGCTTGTCGGCTGCCTGGAACAGTTCATCGCCTGAGCGATCATCGTAGCCAGCGTGTACTTGCCCGATCCCGGCGGCCCGGTGAGCATCACCGCATGCGGGAAACGCTCGCGCGTGAGCATCTCGCGGATTTTCCCGATCGTCTCGAGATTGCCGTGAAATTCGGAAAATCCCATGCCAGAGCAGCCTCAGGCGCGAAAGACCAACCTGCCGGCGATTAGCACCTATTCTGAGCTTTCTTTGAAAAGATGTTCAAGCCCAGCTTGCTCGAGACGACCTCGAGGATTTTCGTGTGGGTCTGGTCGGCGGTTCCCCGGGCATCAACCAGGAAAACTCTTTGCGGCTCGCGCTTTGCGATTTCCAGATACGCCGCCTGCACCCGCGCGAAGAAGGCGCGATTTTCGAGCTCGAAACGGTTCTCATCCGAGTCCTGGTTTGCGGTACGCGCCTGATTGCGCCGCCGAGCGCGTCCGACGCTGGCAGTTATGTCTGAATCCATGAGGATGGTCAAATCAGGCTGCAGGTCGCCGCAGAGAAGACGATGCAGTTCGAGCACGAGCATCTTGCCCAGCCTTCGTCCGCCCCCTTGGTAGGCCTCGCTCGAGTCGGTGAAGCGGTCACAAATCACCATCTGCCCGGCGTCAAGGGCGGGACGGATCAATTCTTCGACATGCTGTACACGCGCAGCAAACATCAGCGCCAGCTCCGTAAGGGGAGCCAGTCGAGCGGTTCGGGTGTCGAGCAGCAGCTGACGGATGCGTTCTCCGTTCGCGGTTCCTCCCGGTTCCCGAGTCACGAGAACCGAAAAGCCTTGCTCCACGAAGCACGCTGCCAGGCGCTCCACCTGCGTGCTTTTGCCGCAGCCATCGAGGCCTTCAAAGGTAATAAACGCTGCCCGCTTGTGCGCCACGCCCGAAATGATAACAGCTGGAACGGGGCTATATTCTCCGCGCTTCGAACCGCCACTGCCTTCCAGGGGGCTGCTATATTCGATTTTTCACAAGGTAAGGAGGGCTTTTGCTAATGCATGGAAGTAACGCTACTTGGCTGATGTTCCTGCTGCTCGCGGCATCCCCGGCAATCGGTACGGAAACTTCCGCACCACACCTGACCATTGCTCTTGATGCCAGCGAGGCGGCGCGAAAGATTTTGCACGCGCGCCTTACGATTCCGGCGGCGCCCGGTACCATGACCCTCTATTACCCCAAGTGGATTCCCGGTGAACACACGCCCAGCGGGCCGGTGGTGAACCTGGCAGGACTCAAGTTTACCGGCAACGGGCAACTGCTTAACTGGAGGCGGGCTCTCGATGACAATTGGGCGGTGAACGTCGAAGTCCCGCCGGGTATCGAGAAAGTAGATGCCAGCCTGGACTACCTTTCTACCGTCACCGCCGATCAGGCGAGTTTCTCAGCAGGCGCTTCGGCTACCGAGAAGATGGCCGTGATCAGCTGGAACGAAAACCTGCTTTATCCCAAGGGCTGGACGGCCGACGAGATCACGTATTCCGCCTCTCTGCGGCTTCCTTCCGGGTGGAAATTCGCTACTCCTCTGGCGGTTGAATCCCGTTCGGGCGATGAAGTTCGCTTCATCCCGGTTTCGCTTTACACGCTGGTCGACTCTCCGGTCATAGCGGGCGAGTACTTCAAGATGGTTCCCTTAAACGATGGACAGAATCCTCCCGCCGAGTTGGACCTGGTCGCCGACAGCCCGGGCGCTTTGGATGTGCCAGCCGAGGTCTGGGACAAATACCGGAACTTGGTCAAGGAGGCAGCCACGCTTTTCGGGGCCACTCATTACCGCGACTACCACTTCCTGTTCAGCCTGAGCGATCACGTGGCTCACTTTGGCCTCGAGCACCACGAATCAAACGATAGCCGGACGGAGGAACGTGCACTCACTAACCCTGAGCTCAGAATGCTGCATGCCTCGCTACTCTCCCATGAATACGTGCACTCCTGGAACGGAAAATACCGGCGCCCGGTGGGACTTGCCACCTCCGATTATCAGCAGATAATGCAGGATGATCTCCTCTGGGTATATGAAGGGCTGACGGAATACCTGGGAAACCTGCTGACCGCAAGAAGCGGGCTTTGGACCGCGGACCAGTACCGGGACAATCTGGCCGAAGTTGCCGCCGAGATGGATCATCGGTCGGGAAGATCGTGGCGCAACCTACAAGACACTGCTGATTCGGCTGCCCAGCTTTTTGCCGCACCTGCCGAGTGGGAAAGCTGGCGCCGGGGCGTGGACTTCTATGTTGAAGGCGAGCTGGATTGGCTCTGGGCGGATACCATAATACGCGAGCAGTCCCGAGGGAAAAAGTCGCTTGACGATTTCTGCCGGATCTTTCATGGTGGCTCGAGCACCCCGCCGCTGGTCAAGAGTTACACCTTCGACGACGTCGTCAGCGGCCTAAATCAGGTGATTGGCTATGACTGGCGTGGTTTCTGGAGCGATCGGCTCAGCAATCACGGTCCCGGGGCGCCGCTCGGGGGCATTGAACGCAGCGGGTGGAAGCTGGTCTATGACGAGAACCGTTCGGAGATGACGCGCGCCTGGGAAGAGGATCTTCGCACAATCAACGCCAGCTATTCGTTGGGGCTCACCGTGAAGGAAGATGGCGAGATCGGGGACACGGTCGAAGGTATGGTCGCCGCACGAGCCGGCATAGGGCCGGGAATGAAGGTTATCGCGGTGAACGGTCGGCGCTTCACTCCGCAAGTCTTTCGCGACAGCCTGGCGGCCGCAAAGCCGGCCGGCGAAAGGTTCGAATTGCTCGTCGAGAATACGGATTATTTCCGCACTGTCGGCCTGGATTATCACCGGGGAGAGAGCTACCCCCACCTGGTGCGCGATCAGTCGCGGCCGGACCTGCTGAGCGATATTGTTCGCGCCCGCTGAGCGGACGCATTTGTCAGTCGCGGCTTCGAATGGGCTCGAATAAATCGGTCTCCTGCTTCACCGGCCCGGTGCCGATTCTGGCTGCCAAATGAAACATCTCGCAGCGCCCGCGCCGGCGTACGTTGTCTTCAAAGAGCGGCCACAATGGAGCCTGCGACTTATGAGCCTTGAAAGCGGAAATCTTGGTTTCCAAATGGTCGCCGATATCGATAATTGCCGTCGCCGGTGACAAGGTAATTGGCTGGCGGCCGGGCAAGGGGAACTCAGCAGTTGTGTAATACAGCCTTGCGGCGCAATGCGGTCGGAGCCCGGACTGCATCTGGTCCGGATAGCGGTTGGCGCGACCCGCCCAGTGAAAGGCAAGCGAGGCAAAGATGCCCGCCAGGGAGTGGTCGGAGTGACCGGTGACGCCCCCCTCGGGGCCGAAGGTGAGTATGACGTCGGGGCGGAACTGGCGAACCTGGAAGGTCAGTTCGTAGACCATGCGGTTCAGTTCCTGACGGTACAGCTGTCCGTCGGCATAATCAAGAATGATTGGCCGCGAGACCCGCAGTACTTCGCAGGAGGCGGCAAATTCCCGTTTGCGTATCGCCGCCAGTTCCTGGTCATTTTTCGCCCCGCCGCGGTGCGACGCCGCCTGACCCGGCGTCAAACATACAACGCAGGTTTCAACCCCACGGTCGCGGTAGGTTCTGAGCGTCCCGCCAAAGCTCCCGGCCTCATCGTCGGGATGCGCGGTGATGCACATAAGCCTAAACATGGCCAGATTTTAGCGGATATTGACATTTCCTTGACAAGCTTCGGCCGAGCGCCGGAAGAAAAATTCTACGCCAAACCTCACATCCAAAATAGAATGTAGCTGGAAGCAATGCCGTGCACGTTCTAATCACGTCCGACACCCTGAGCGGCAACTGGACTTATACCCGCGAACTGGTATCAGGGCTGATCACTCGCGGCATCCGCGTTACTCTGGTGAGCTTCGGGGAGATCCCCCTGCCCGAGCAGACGGCATGGATGGATCATCTCTACGGCCTGAGCTATCATCCAACCGCGTTTCGACTGGATTGGATGGAGGATGGCCGGCAGGATTTTCAGGACGCCTCCCGCTATCTCTGCGGGGTGGTCAAAGAGAGCCGGCCCGATCTTTTTCATTCCAACCATCTCTGCTACGGGGCCCTGCCGGTCGCTATTCCGCGAATCGTCGTTGCCCACGGAGACCTGCTTACCTGGTGGAAGGCCGTGCATGGACGGGAACCACAAGCAACCGCATGGTTAGCGTGGTACCGGCAAGCCATGGCTCGAGGTCTGTCGCAGGCCTCGGCGGTGGTGGCGCCGAGCGAGTGGATGTTGAATTCGATCCGCTCCTACTATCCAGGAGGTGCCCGAGAACTCGTCATTCACTATGGCCGCAATCCGATCTTCTTTAATCCCTATGTGCCGAAGGAGAACTCGGTGCTCACCATCGGTCGGCTGCTCGATCCCGCCAAGCAGGTGAATCTGCTCACCCTCGAGAGCTATAACGTGCCGGTCTCGATCGTTGCCGACGATGCCATGCCTGAACGCCGCAAAGTTCCGGTGCGCGCCGATGTGCAGTTTCGGGACGGGACCCGGGGCGTTGCCCTAAAAGGAGCGCAGACGGAGGCTCAGCTGCGGGCGCTATACAGCAAGGCAGCAATCTATGCGGGCACCTCCCGCTACGAGCCCGGCGGCATGGCGGTTCTCGAGGCCGCGCTCTCCCGCTGCGCATTGATCCTTAACGACATTCCTTCTTTCCGCGAGATCTGGGCCAATGCCGCCATTTACTTTCGCACCAATGAGGCCGGCAGCCTGGCCGAGGCCGTGCGCATCGTGAGCAGCGACGAGCAGATGCGCCGGAATTTCGCGAACCGCGCCTTTCAACGCGCGCGCGAGTGCTTTAATACTCATCGCATGACCGACAGCTACATTCAGCTCTACGCAAGTATTGCTTCCCGCCGGGCGTTTGCCGCCTAGAAGTTGCTCGAAAGTAAACTGCTTGCGCGATTACCGTTTTGTGATGCTGCTATCCTTTGTAAGTATTTAGAACTGCTTCGGAGGAACGATGCCGGCAATAAAAATCACGGTTCGGAAAAATGGACCCTATCGGGTCGAGGCCCCGGAGGGCTCAATCGAGCTCGTCGATGCCGATGGAAATAAGTACGACTTGAGCGGCAAGACTGCGTTTTCTCTCTGCCGTTGTGGGGGCAGCAAGAACAAACCGTTTTGCGACGGTCAGCATTCGGCCATCGGTTTCGTAGGAGCCGAGACGGCGGTAAGAATTGCCGACCAGTCTGCCAACCCGACTTCGACCTAATCCTCTGGTCGCGTGTGCGACAGTCGAAAGGGGCGGACTCGCGTCTGCGATGCATGGGTTACGCGGCTGCTCACTTGCTTGGCCCTACTTTCGTAACTTATAGTTCATCACGGATAGTTTGAAAGAGCAGCCTCGCTCTCTCGAAGAACAGGCAGGCAGGGTACCGGCTCTGTCGAGAAGAACTTTTTGACGCATGGCGGGTTCGCGCAAACACCAGAGGGCAGGATGTGGGGTTACCCGCCGCGATTTTCTGAACGGTGTAGCCATATCGGCCGGTGCTTCGCTGGTTCCCCCTCAACTGCTCGGCTGGCTCGAGCGCGCGCCTGAAGAGTCCCCCGACTATTATCCTCCGGCTCTGACCGGTCTGCGCGGAAGCCACCCGGGCTCGTTCGAAGTTGCCCACAGCGTGCGCGATGGAAATTTTTGGCAGGGCGCCCCGAAGCCAGCCGATACGGGAGAGACCTTTGACTTGGTGGTCGTCGGCGGGGGCATCAGCGGCCTGTCAGCAGCGCATTTTTTTCGCAAAGCAAACCCCGGCGCGCGCATTCTGATCGTCGAAAATCACGATGACTTCGGAGGCCACGCCAAGCGAAACGAGTTTGGGGTGAACGGGCGCACTTTGCTCGGCTATGGAGGAACGTTTTCTATCCAAAGCCCGGCACCCTACAGCGTGACGGCTAAAGGATTAGTCGAAGAACTGGGCATTGATGTAGCCGGCTGGGCCAAGTATTTTTCGAAAAGCCTCTATCGCTCGCTAGGTCTCTCGCCGGCGATTTTCTTCGACAAGCCAACGTTTGGGGCGGATGTACTTGCACCGAATCCCATGGCCTTCGAAGGTGGAGAGAGCGGAAATTCTCCTTCGACTTACAGCGAGGATGTCTGGGAACGATTTTTCAAGATCGCACCACTCTCCCCGCAGGCGAAACACGACCTACTCGGGCTGCGACGCGGGGACAAAGACTATTTTCCGGGGCTCACCTCGGAAGAGAAAAAAGCCAAGCTCGCAACCATCAGTTACAAGGACTTTCTGACGCAAGTCGCGGGTGCCAGCCCGGAAATCGTGAAGCTGTATCAGACCGCACCCCACGGCCTGTTCGGGGTGGGCATCGATGCGGTTTCTGCTCAGGATGCCTGGGGGCTGGGTTACCTGGGTTTTCGCGGATTACATTTGGACCCGATTCCAGGCAAGGGCATGAACCGGGATGCCATTCCCAACGCCGAAGCGGATAAGTATTTCTTTCATTTTCCCGACGGCAATGCCTCGATCGCACGCCTGCTGGTTCGTCGGCTGATACCCGAGGCCATCCCCGGCGATTCTGCCGCCGATGTGGTAACCGCCCGGGCCAATTACGCCAAACTCGATCAAGCGTCGTCGCCGGTAAGAATCCGGCTGAACAGCACCGCAGTCCGCGTGCGCCATATCGGGGATCCCGCTGCCGCAAAAGAAGTGGAGGTTATCTACTCCCGCGGGGGAAAGCTCTACGCCGTACGGGCTCCGTTTGCCGTCCTTGCCTGCTGGCATGTCGTCATTCCTTACCTCTGTTCCGAGCTGCCTGAAAAACAGAAGCAGGCACTTCATGCCTCCGCCAAGGTTCCTCTGCTCTATACCAACGTGGCCATTCGCAATTGGAGGGCGTTTCAGAAGCTTGGGGTGAGCGACGTCTACGCACCGGGGCAATACCATTCGACGTTCATGCTGGATCTGCCAGTCAGTATTGGCGATTACCACTGCCCCACTTCTCCCGAACAGCCAATCCTTATCCATATGATGAAAACACCGTGCCGCCCCGGTCTCCCCGCGCGCGATCAGCACCGGATGGGCAGAATCGAGCTGTTTACGACGGAGTTTTCAACCATAGAGAGACACATTCGGGAGCAGCTCGCCCGAACGCTCGGCGCGGGTGGTTTCGATCCCGGCCGTGACATTGCTGCCATCACCGTGAATCGCTGGCCGCACGGTTACGCTTATGAGTACAACTCATTGTGGGACAAGTTCTGGCTCGAGGGTGGCGAGACCCCCTGCCAAGTGGCACGCAAGCACTGGGGGAGAATTTCGATCGCCAATGCCGACGCCGGCGCGTACGCCTACACCGATGGGGCGATTGACCAGGCATGGCGGGCGGTTTCCGAGATCAGCGGCGGCTGATGGCTGCGAGCGTCCAGCCACTCCTCAGTGAATGGTCTTGGTCTTGCGCGACATGTAATCCATCAGCAGGTACTGCCCGAGCGTGTAAGGAGTAGTGAAATAGGCCTTGCCGCGGCAGATCTGGGTGACCTTCTGCACGAATTGCACCAGCCCGTAATCGGAGGCAAGCATGAAGGTGTTGATCAAAACGCCCGCTCGCTTGCATTTGGAAACCTCTTCGAGTGTCTGGCTGACGACCAGCGGGTCAAGTCCGAAGGCATTTTTGTAGATTCGCCCGTCATCGAGCGTTAACGCCGAGGGCTTCCCGTCGGTAATCATTACAATCTGCTTCATGTCTTTGCGCTGACGCTGGAGAATGCGCTGTGCCAGGCGCAGTCCCTCGCGGGTATTGGTGTAATAAGGACCAACCTTCACCCGGGCCAGTTGAGAAAGCGGAACTTCTTCGGCGGAATCGTGAAACAGCAGGAGCGAAAGGGAATCGCCCGGATATTGGGTGCGCAGCAGGTGGGAGAGCGCTAGGGCCACCTTCTTGGCGGGAGTGAATCGGTCCTCTCCGTAGAGGATCATGGAATGCGAACAGTCCAGCATCAGCACGGTGGCGCAGGAAGACTGGTATTCACACTGGTGTACCTGCAGGTCGGAGTACTCGATGTTCAGCGGTAGGGAAAGGCCCTCTCGTTCGATGGCCCGGGAAAGAGTCGCAGTGATGTCAAGGTTCAGCGTGTCTCCAAATTCATATTGTCGGGAGGCTCCGCTGGCTTCAATTCCTGTCGCCAAGTCACGAGTATCATGACGGCCGAAGCTTGATTTACCGAGCGATCCGAGCAGGTCACGCAGCGTCTTGTAGCCCAGGAAATCCAGGCTCTTGTCGGTAATCTCAAACCGAGCCTGCTCGTGGCGCTCGTCCACCTGGCCGCCCGGGCCGGTGGGCTGGTTCTCGCGCGGCTGATCCACCGTGATGTAGTTCTCCTTCTGCATGCGCTCGACCAGTTCCTCGATCAGCTCGTCGAGCGAACCGTCGCTCCGCATCTGGTCGAGCTGGGCGCGCAATTCCTCGCTCATGAGGTCGCTCTCGAGCAAGGCCTGCTCGATTGCGCGCCGCAACTCTTCGAGAGTGCGTTCGCCATCCGGCAGGTCGTAATAGGACAGGTAATTCTGAAAACCGCTCTCGAGCAGGTAGTCGGATAACGCGGCGAGCAGGTCTTCGAGGCTCATCTCGCCGGCAGGGTCGGGAACGTACTTCGTATAGCGGACGCGACGCATATCGGTCTTCCGAGGTGAACTCCCCCCGGCTAATTCAAAGGTCTGCGCGGGCGGTACGGGCCTTCTTCGCGCTCAAAGGGTTTCTCGGCAATTCGCGGCGCCTTCTCTCCCGCGGTGAACACCCGCTCTTCGCTGCGCCCAATGCGCTTTTGCGCATGCAGGCCTTCGAGAATAAATTCTGCCGCCGAAACCTGCGCCTCCGCACTGTCCTTGGGACCGACATTGACCCGGGTCAGCTTGTCGAGCAGGCCTTGAATGTTGCGCAGAGACTGCAGGATCTCGGCCGCCGCGGCATTGTCCGGTATCTGGATTTCCCCCCCCAGTTCGAACCACTGCACCACCTGCTGCATGTTGGCCCCGCCGAAGTGCTGCTCGTAGCTCTTGGCGATGGCCGTGCGGATCAGCTCCCGGCTCACGTGGTCGGCGCCCTTCATCTCCCCTTCGTATTCCAGCTCCAGTTTTCCGGTAATCGCGGGCAGCGCCGAGTAAACATCGCCGATGCGGGGTACGACCACTTTCTCGTCGTGGCGCAACGCCCGCCGCTCGGCGTTCGAGATGACGTTTTCGAGACAGGAGATGGGGAGCCGCTGGCTGACTCCCGAGCGCCTGTCGATCTTCTTGTCATCACGCGCGGCAAAGGCGATCCGTTCAATGACCTCGCGCAGGTATTTGGGAATGACCAGACGGGTGCCGTTGCGCGCCGCCCAGGCTTCCTGGGCGGTGATGGCAATTCCTTCATCCACGGTCGCGGGATAATGGGTACGGATTTCCGAACCAATGCGGTCCTTTAGCGGAGTGATGATTTTTCCCCGGGCAGTGTAGTCTTCAGGATTGGCGGAAAACACCAGGGCAACATCGAGCCGCAGCCGTACCGGGTAGCCTTTAATCTGTACGTCGCCTTCCTGCATAATATTGAACAGCCCAACCTGGATTTTTCCCGCAAGATCGGGGAGTTCATTGACCGCGAAAATTCCGCGATTGGCGCGGGGCAATAGTCCGTAGTGCACCGTGAGTTCATTAGCGAGTTCATGCCCGCCGCGGGCAGCCTTGATGGGATCGAGATCGCCGATCAGATCGGCAATGGTGACATCGGGTGTAGCCAGCTTTTCCACATATCGCTCTTCCGGTGTCAAGTAAGCAATCTCGGTCGCGTCTCCACAGCGGGAAACCAGCTCGCGGCAGCGCCGGCAGATGGGTGCATACGGATTGTCATGAATCTCGCAGCCCGCGATATAGGGCATGTGGGAATCAAGCAATCCGGTCAGGCAACGAAGGATCCTGCTTTTTGCCTGTCCCCGCAACCCGAGCAGAATGAAATGATGACGCGACAGTATGGCGTTCACGATCTGCGGAACGACCGTATCGTCATAGCCTACGATGCCGGGAAATATCGGAGCGTCGCCTGCGGAGCGGAGCCGGGAGATGAGGTTTTCGCGCAATTCATCGCGCACACGACGGGCGCTCAGTAGTTCTTCGGAGAAGGTGCTTCTTCGCAGTTCGGCAAGGGTACGAGGAAAACTCATCGAGACGGACTCCAAATCCAACAACTAGGCCGATTATACGCCCCGTACCCCGGTCAGCTGATATGGCCGTTGCCGCCCGCTTTTCGCTTGGCGCCCGCATTGCGCTCGAGCACGGGCAGGATGCGTTCGAAATAGGAAATCACCGCCCGAATTCGTTGTGCTTCGGAAGCCATCTCGAGCAGCGCCTGCTGAAAATCGGGATCAAACGGAAGAGAACCGGCCAGGCGGTAGGCGAGTTGCACGACATCGGTTTTCTCCATGTCCTCGGCCTGCGCTCCCGCTAGATGCATGATCTGTCCGTGCAGGCGCAGCGCCGTGTCGAGCTCGGCCGAGTCGGGCGGATCGCGGTCGTCGTCGAGATAGACGACATCGGCCTGGAGAAAGGAGCGTTCCTGGTTAATTTCGAGCACCTCGAAGCGCTTCTTCCCCTCGGTCAGAATATTCATGCGCCCGTCGGAATAGGTTTTCAGCACGTTGATGATTTCGGCTGTGCATCCGACATTAGCAAGGGATTCGGCGTGGCTGCGCAGAATGCCAAAGTGGCGCTTCTGATGCAGGCATTCTTTGATCATTTCTTTGTAGCGAGGTTCAAAAATGTGCAGGGGAAGCGGCACCCCCGGCAGCAGCACCAAATCGAGAGGAAACAGAGGCAGAAGCGGGCTCACAAACGTTACCTGTCGAGCGGTGGCCGTCGATCAGCGCCGACGCGACCTCTGAATTGTACGCCTCGCCTTGACTAGACCTGACTAGCAGGATACAAACCGGGCATGGAACTTTCAGGAAAGGTGGCGGTCGTCACCGGAGCTTCCATGGGTATCGGCGAGGCGATTGCCCGGATCTTCGTCGAGCATGGATCGCGGGTGGTGCTCGTCTCGCGCGATTCCGTCCGCGCCGAAGCGGCGCGGTCACGAATCGGAGCTAGTCATCAGACAATGGCTCTTGCCTGCGACGTGCGCAACCGGGAGGAGATCGATCGCGCCATCACGGTCGCTATCCAGCATTTTGCGCGCATCGATATCTGGGTTAACAATGCCGGCCGCGGACTGCTTGATTCCATTGCGACCGTCGAAACACCCGCGTACCGGGAAATTTTTGACATCAACCTCTTTGGCACGCTCGAAGCCATGAAAGCCGTTATCCCGGTGATGCGGCAGCAGGGGGGAGGGGCGATCATCAACATATCCAGCGTTGCCGGGCATATTCCGTTGCCTTTTCATGCCATTTACAGCGCCACCAAGTTCGCCCTGAATGCCATCGGTAAGGCGGCGCGCATGGAGTTAGCTGGCGACGGGATTCACGTCATGACCGTGTGCCCCGGCTATGTGCGCACCGACTTTGGGGCCAATGCCATCAGAGGCAAACAACAGAAACAAATCCGGCCCGCCTCGGCGCGGGGCATTACCGGCGAGCGTGTGGCTCGGGCCGTTCTAAACGGATATCTGAAGCGCAAAAGGGAAGTGATCGTCCCCTGGACCATGCATCCGGTGGTTAAGCTCTACCAGCTCTTGCCGGGACTGGTCGAATGGTCGATGATGCGCATGGCGCGAACGAGGAATTGAAAGCCGGAGAGTAAAAGTCGGGTTGCGGGACCGCCCCGGACGGTCCGAAGGAAAGCTTTTAAACCATCAGCATGCGGATGGAGCCCACTGTGGCTAATACAGCCGAGTTCGCACGTTATCCCAGTCTCCGCAATGCTCCGGTTGTGATTACCGGGGGAGCGTCGGGAATCGGAGCCGCCATGGTGGAAGAATTTGCCCGCCAGGGTGCGCGAGTCGGATTTTTGGACATTGTCGAGGCCAGTGCCGCCCGGCTGATTGAAAACCTCAGGCCGCAAGTTGAATATGTTCCGTTATTTCAGCCCTGCAATCTCACCGATATCGCCGCTCTACGTACCGCGATTGAGATCCTCGAGAGGCAGTTTGGTGAGATCCGTGTGCTGATAAATAACGCCGCCAATGACGAGCGTCACCGCTTCCTTGACGTTACTCCGGAGTATTGGGATGAGCGCATGAATGTGAATCTACGCCATCAGTTCTTCGCCGCGCAGGCGGTCATACCCGGCATGACTCGGGCGGGAAAGGGATCGATTATCAATATCAGCTCGATTGCATGGATAATTCCTTCTATCGGCCTGCCCGCTTATGTCACCGCGAAAGCCGGCATTATCGGCCTGACGCGCACGCTGGCGCATGAGTTTGGCCCTTCGAACATCCGCGTCAACTCGGTTTCGCCAGGCGCGATCATGACCGAGCGCCAACGCCGGCTGTGGATGACTCCGGAGTACCTGACCGAGATCAGGGAGAGGCAAAGCCTGAAGCGGGAACTGGCACCTGAAGACGTCGCCCGCATGGTGCTGTTTCTTGCTTCCGAAGACAGCCGGGCGATCACGGGACAGGATTTCATCGTCGACGGCGGCTGGGTATAAGCTGCAAATGACTCAACGAGTTCAGACGATCTCTTCAAGCATTGTCTGCATCTCCGATTCGGCATGCGCGTCCCCCTTGCGTTGCGCCCAGGCGATTCCCTCGGCAAGCATTTTCCGGGCATCATCGATGCGCTCGGCTTTTACCAGAGCGCGCGCCGCCATGAAATACCCGGCCGTATAATCGGGATTCGCCGCGAGGAGTATCGCGAACTGTTCGAGAGCTCGATCAAGCTCTCCGCAACTGGAATACTCCATGGCAAGGCCGTAACGCGCGAATGCATTACTCGGGTCCTCGGAGAGTACTTGGCGCAGAGTGGCTATGCGATCCACACGCAGAAGCTTACCAGAGTCTCGCTCCACGCTCATGCGTCCGCGGTGCCAGCGTATCCGTGTAACTGGCGCACCTCGAAAGCTGCTGGCGATCTCGATCGTCTGTAAGTAGAATTCGATCGAGGAACACGCTCTTGGCATGCCCATTTTTTTCGCCTACGTCGCGAGCCCGCGATCTCGCCTTTCCCCATCCTGTTCGACTGCCGCTGGGTGCGCCGTGGCGGGGGCTGTGCGAGGCTCCGGGGCACGAGCACAGCGAGCCCAGCGCTCGTGAACTAGCGTTTTGTAATTTGGGCTATGCCGCCGCATGCCCCCGCCTGCCGAAAAAACGCCGCCGGGATGCGGTACGATTCGCCATTCTTGAGGATTCGGGAGAGCGGATTTCCCTGCAATTCATTTTCGAATCCAGACACCGACCCGCCGGCCAGGGTGCGCTCGAGTACGAGCGATGTTCAAGAAGCTGGACCATTCCCCATCCTGAGCCGCCAATACAAAAATTGGCACAAGCTTTCCTAGAATCTTATTTCGAACGAAGAACGTTAACCATGAGTCAACTGTCATGAGCAACACGCAAGACAGCCTCGTGCCCCGCCCGGTGCGAGATTCGCAATCGGAGATGAACGAGATTGTTCTCCCGAATGATGCCAATCCTTTGGGAGCGCTGCTCGGCGGTCGGCTTATGCACTGGATCGATCTCGCCGGTGCCTTGGCCGCGCACCGTCACTCGCGCAATTATGTCGTGACCGCCTCGATCGATCGCCTGGACTTCTGGACCCCGGCCCACGTGGGGGATCTGGTCGTACTGCGCTCATCAGTAAACCGGGTGTTCAGCACCTCCATGGAAGTCGGAGTTAAAGTGTGGGTTGAAAACTATCTCGCCGACGAGTCGCGGCACGTGAGCTCTGCCTATCTGACGTTTGTTGCCATCGATGCTGCCGGTCGCCATCTTAAGGTTGCGCCCGTAATACCTGAGACCCAGGAACAACAGCGCCGCTACGAAGATGCCGGACGAAGGCGGGAAATCAGGAAAGCCGAACTGGAGAGACGACGCAGCAGCACGCGTTCCTTGCACGGCTGAGGGCGAAACGGTTCGATCCTGAAGCATCCGGACCCTGCATAGCCCGTCTGGCGTTGCCTGGCATACTGTCCGCATCCCGCCGCCGTATAATCAAACTGGACGTTTCCATTAAGGTGCCATCTTGAGTGCTCATATACCCCCCCGCCCCGGCCAGACGACGCCGACGCCTCAGCCGCTGCCTGGCGTCGATGCCATCGTCGCTGTCGGCTCGGGCAAGGGCGGCGTAGGTAAGACTACCCTGTCCGTGAACCTGGCCGTGGCTCTTGCGAAGCTCGGGCACCGGACCGGACTACTCGACGCGGACATTTACGGTCCCAATGTGCCTCTGATGATCGGAACGAGCGCCCAGCCGCGAGTGCTTGGCGATAACCGCATTGAGCCGCTTTCGGCCTGCGGTCTGAAGGTCATCTCGGTAGGTTTTCTGAATCCCGGCGATAAACCGTTGATCTGGCGCGGACCGATGCTGCACTCGATCATTCGGCAGTTCATCGGCTCCGTGGACTGGGGGCCGCTGGATTATCTGATCGTTGATCTTCCCCCGGGCACAGGCGATGTAGCCCTGTCCCTGATTCAGACCGTCCCATTGACTGCAGCCATTGTGGTGTCAACGCCTTCCGATGTTTCCCTGCAGGATGCTCGCAAGGCTATTGAAATGTTTCGTCAGATGAAAGTGGATCTTGCCGGCATGGTCGAGAACATGAGCTATTTCGTCTGCCCTCATTGCCAGAAGGAGGTCGATATCTTTTCCCGCGGGGGAGCGGAGACTACCGCGCGGCAGTTCGGGGTGGAGTTTCTCGGCAGCATTCGGCTTGATCCCGAGATCCGGAAATCGGGCGATCAGGGCCGGCCGGCAGTTCTTGAGGGGGAGGCTGCGCCCCATGCCGGCGAGCTCTTTGATTTTGCCCGCCGGGTTGCCGGACGCATCCGAGAGATCAAGTCCAGCGCCCCCGAGGGGGTTATCCAAATCCAGTAGGTCGGCTGCCTCATCTAATCTGGTAGTGTACCTTTCGGGTACTGACAGCCAAAGCGGAAGCCCGTTAAAATGAGCAACATGGAAGGAGCTCTCCTGAAGATTGCGCCACCGCGATTACTTAAGTGCCAGCTGATCTCCCAGCCCCCGGTTTGAGAGCTGTTACTCTGACTCGGAGGAAACCCCGCGAAGGGTTATACATTCTGTAGGAACCATGTCGGCCGACCCACCAATTGGAGAAAGAGAACGAGAAATTCTGACCGCCATCGTGGAAACCTTTATTACCACGGGCGAGCCGGTCGGCTCGCGGGCGCTCGCGCGCGCGAGCCGCGAGCATTTAAGTCCGGCGACTATCCGCAATGTGATGGCTGACCTCGTCGACGCGGGCTATCTGGAACAGCCGCATACGTCGGCGGGCAGGGTCCCGAGCCCCGCCGCTTACCGCTACTACGTCGAGCAGCTCAGCGGCAAGGCCCAGCTCTCTCCCGCAGATGAGAGCATTATTCAGGACTCCTTGCACGGGGTCGTCGACATCGAAGAATTCATGGAGCGGACGTCCCACGTCCTGTCGTTGATCTCGCACAACGTGGGTCTAGCGGTGGCGGTCAGCGGCAGCCCCAAAAACGCCCTCGAGCACGTATACTTTTCCCGCCTTGGCGAGCAGAAGGTTCTGGCCGTGGTGGTCACCAAATCCGGTGTGGTGCGCGACCGGGTCTTGCGACTGGATCTGCCGCAGACCGATCTTGACGCCGCCGCCCGCTTTATCAACGACAATTTTCACGGCTGGACACTGGTGGCGGTGCGCAACGAGATCGCGCGCAGGCTGGAGGAGGAACGCAGCGAATACGACCGGCTGATGTCTTCCTTAGAGCAGCTTTACCGCCAAGGCGTGCTTTCGGGAGAGGATTCGACACAGGTGATCTTTGTTGAAGGCGCGGCGAATCTGGTAGCGGGAGAGCAGGACCGTCAACGCCTGCAGCAACTGCTGAAAACGCTCGAGGAAAAGGAAAAGCTGGTCGAGCTGCTGGGCGCTTATCTGGACGCCAAGCAGGAAGCGGTTCGGGTGGTAATCGGCCTTGATGAGGCCCAGCCATCATTACGCAACCTGGTACTGATCGGTACACCGGCACGGGTAGGCGGGGAGGTCATGGGATCGCTGGCGGTCCTGGGTCCGACGCGCATGGATTACCAGCACACTATTACCGCCGTGTCCTACATCGCCCGGCTGTTCGACAGAGTTCTGAACGAGAATGAGTGAGTACTATGCCAAGAGGAAACGGAAAAGCTGAAGTGGAAGAACAACATCTGGATGCCGATCACGAGCTGCCCGCGGCAGCAGAAACCGAGAGCCAGCAGGCGGCGAGCCGGGACGAGGCAACCGACCGAGTTTCGGAAATCGAGAAGCTACGTTCCGAGCGCGACGCTCTCCTCGATAGGCTGGCTCGCATGCAGGCGGAATTTGACAATGCCCGCAAGAGAGCGGCACGAGAGCAGCAGGAATTTCGCGAATACGCGCTGGCCGACATGATCAAAAGCCTGATCCCGGTTCTCGACAGCTTCGACCGCGCCCTCGCTTCCTCGCCTGAGAAATCCGAGTTCCACATCGGAGTGGAGCTCATCCATAAACAACTGCAGGATGCGCTCGCCAAGCTGGGCGTACGTCCGATCCCCGCAGAAGGCGAGCCCTTTGATCCGCGTTTTCACCAGGCCATCGAGAGAGTTGAGACCACGGAGGCGGAAGATCAGCAGGTCGTCGAGGAGCTGCAGCGGGGTTACAAGCTGAAAGACCGTCTGTTGCGGCCCGCCATGGTGAAAG
>JAFAWX010000407.1 GCA_019241535.1 Acidobacteriota bacterium
GCCAAAATCAGCGGGCCACGGTTGCGGGGCAACGGAATGTGAATTGTTGGATTGCGAGCAGTGGATGAATTTGTTGCAAGAGGAGACTCATAACGATCAGCCATCTTCGTGGGAACCTCACACTTCAAAAAAAATAGAATTTCGACATTCAATTTTTCGATATTGCCTCCTGAAGCAAGGTTGCTCTTCCCCCCGGTTTTGAGTGAGAGTTTTTACAAATCGGCCCTAAATTCAACAAAAAATGCAGCTGACGCAACGGAGCAGAGTTTCAGAACTGGACATTAAAAGAGGTTACGTAACTCCGGTAAAGTGTTTGCTGGCTCAGATCCGGCCGTCGCCGGATCCTCGAGGCAGGATCACACCGGCACTGCCGACTTCCTCGGAGGGTTAAAAAATGGCAATCTCGCGACTGTAGCCGCTGCCTTGCGGCGAACCGCCTCGACCGTGACTTCCATCTCCAGCCGGCCTCCCAACTTTGAGTAGGGAGTCTCTACGCTGGCGAGCGCGATCATTTTTTTCAGCACCGGCGACCAGGTGGTCGAAGTCGCTTTGCCCACCTGGCGGGCTCCGGCGTAAATCGGAACATGCACTCGCGATGCCTGGCTGGGGGCGACGGGCGCAAGTCCCAGTTCCTCATAAAATCTTTCGATGTCGCTCCAGCGGAGCTCGAGGCCGACGAACTGCCGCCCCACGCCCTGCTCTGCGTCTCTCGCCAAGGCGCTGCGGCCGATGAAGTTCGCTTTTTCCAGATGCACCATACGACCGAATCCCAGCTCATAGGGCGAATACTTATGTGTGGGGATCAGTGCCTTGCGCGAGCTGATGTAGTCGACATCGAGCAGCAGCAATCCAGCCTCGATGCGGGCGACATCAAGGGCGAGCATGCCCGTGGGTTGCAGGTCAAAGTGGGAACCGGCGGCACTGAGCGCATCCCAGACCTTCAGAGCGTGGCGCCAGTCGACCCAGATTTCATAGCCCAGGTCGCCGGTGTAACCTGTGCGCGAGATGTCGACCGCAATCCCGGCAATTTTGCCGCTGGTCATGCGGAAATACTTCAGGTTGGAAATTTCCGCTTCCGCCGCTGCCTTTAATAGCCGCGCCGAAGTCGGCCCCTGCAGGGCCAGGGCCGCCAGCCGGTCGGAAACATCTTCTATTGTGACGTCCATGTTGAGCGCGTTCTGGCGGAACCAGCGCAGGTTGGGCTCGGCCGCAGTCCAGCGATAATGGTTTTCGTCGAGACGGGTGATGGTGCCGTCGTCAATGACCTTGCCTTGCTCGTCGCACCAGCAGCAATAGATCACCTGTCCGGGGGCGACTTTGTTGATATCGCGGGTGATTATGCGGTCGACGAACCGGGTGGCATCTCTCCCGCTCACCAGGTATTTGTACAGCGGAGTGATATCGATGAGCGCCGCGGCGTTGCGGATGGCATTGTACTCGTGCTCATGCTGCACCTCGTAGGCGCTCACCGCGTAATATCCCGACCACTCGCGGTAGTTCAGGCTCTGGCAGAGAGGAAAGGTTCGCTCGTGAAAGGCAGTGGGTACGGGCATGGTTTGCGTGTTATCCTCCCGAAAAATCGGATTATACCGAGAACGTTATTCCGAAGGCGGTCAAGCTTCGTGGCCGGTCTCCTGACGATCTCCGTCGGTTTAGGTGCAATTAGGCGCTCGTCAGGTCTGAGAATGACTGACAATGACTGCGGCAGATGGTTCGTCTACAATGGATCGAGATCTCGATGGCTCGCCTGCTTCAGTGGAGCGTTCTGCCCAGCGGACTCTGATCTGCACCCCGAATTTTCTGTCCCGACCGACGGTCGGACAGCGCACATTGTCACCCAAAAGCTATATGTTAGCGAGGCGCGCCGCTTCAAAGGTAACGCTGCATGTCTAATTCCTACGATGTGATCGTCATAGGCGGGGGCCATAATGGGCTGACGCACGCCGCGTACCTGGCGCGGGCGGGGAAGAAGGTCGTGGTCATCGAGCGCCGGCAGGTGCTCGGGGGCGCTGCAGTCACTGAAGAGGTTTTCCCCGGATTCAAGTTTTCCGTTTGCTCCTACGTTGTCTCGCTTTTGCGCCCCGAGATCATCCGCGACCTCGACCTGCCGCGCCATGGCCTGGAAATCCTTCCCCTGGATGGCACCCTTACGCCGCTGCCGGACGGGAACCATCTGTGGCGAATGAACGACCACGCCAAAACGTATCGCGAGATCGCGCGCCACTCACGCCTGGATGCCGAGGCCTATGACGAGTTTGGCAAGGCCGTGCAGGCAATTTGCCGTTTTGTAAAGCCCATCCTGAGCATGGTCCCCCCCGATCCCACCGGCCTCAATCCCCGCGAACTGAACAAGCTACTGTTTCTCGGGCGCCGTTTTCAGAAGCTCCCCAGCGAGGACCGCTACAACCTAGTGCAGTTGATGACCATGAGCGCCGCCGATTTTCTGGACCAGTGGTTTGAGACCGACGCGCTGAAGGCCACGATGTCGGCCTCGGGAATCATCGGCACCTTTCTCGGCGTGCGCTCGCCGGGAACCGCCTACGTGTTGCTGCACCATTACATGGGAGAGATCGACGGGGCCTTTCGTGCCTGGGGATTCGCCCGGGGCGGCACCGGGGGAATTTCGAACGCGATTGCCGCCGCCGCCCTGGAGGCTGGAGTAGAAATCCGCAGAGCGGCGGCCGTGGCCAGCATCACGGTAAAAAACGGCCGAGCGGCGGGAGTTGCTCTGACCAGCGGAGAGGAGATCAACGCCCCGGTGATTTCTTCAAGCGTTGATCCGCGGCACACGTTTGTTGAATTCTTGCAGCCGGCGGATCTGCCCCCGGAATTTCTCGCCCAAGTCCGGCGCTATCGCTTCCGCGGATCATCGGGAAAAGTCAATCTTGCGCTCGACGGCTTGCCGGAGTTCAAGTGCTTACCCGGAGCGGGCGCGCATCTGCGCGGCGCAATTTCCATCTCCCCCAGCGTCGACTACATGGAAAAAGCCTATGACGAGGCTAAGTACGGGATGTTCTCCCATCGTCCCTACATTGACATGGTCATTCCTTCGTTGACCGATCCGAGCGTCGCCCCGGCGGGAAAGCATGTGATGTCCTGTTTCGTGCAATATGCGCCTTACAAGCTTCGGCCGGGGCTCGACTGGGACAACTTGCGGGAGGATTTTGGCAATACTGTGATTGATACCATTGCCGAGTACGCTCCCAACCTCAAGAACCTCATCCTGCATAAGCAGGTCCTCACTCCGCTCGACCTCGAACGCGAATGGGGTTTAACAGAGGGCAACATATTTCAGGGAGAGCTCTCGCTCGAGCAACTCTTCTTCCTTCGTCCTGTGCCGGGATGGACGCGCTTTCGCACCCCGGTTAAGGGACTCTACATGTGCGGCTCGGCCACCCACCCGGGAGGAGGAATTATGGGCGCGCCGGGCAGGCTGGCGGCGCTTGAAGTATTGCGAGACCGAAGGTGATGGAACATCTGGGCACAAAGATTGTTCATTGGCTGAAGCCGGCGGGTTTTTTGCTTTGCCGGCTATCGAGACTTCGCCGGTCCCGAGCGAGCACAGAATGACTGACGCCCGCGACGCCATAATTGTCGGGGGCGGTCACAACGGCCTGGTTACCGCCTTTTACCTGGCGCGCGCCGGTCTACGGCCGCTCGTACTTGAGCGGCGCGAGCAGGTCGGGGGGGCGGCGGTCACCGAAGAGTTTTTCCCCGGCTTTCGTTGTTCAGTTCTCGCCCACTCCTCGGGCCCGCTGCGGCCGGAGGTCATCCGCGATATGCAGCTCGGGAAATACGGGCTGAAACTAATCACGCCGGCGGTGGCCGTGACCGCACTCTCGCCGGGCGGAAGGGCGCTGGTTTTTTACCGCGACGTCGAAAAAGCTGCTCAAGAAATCGGGAAAGTGTCGCCCGCTGACGCGTCTCGCTACCGGGAATTTCACGAGGCGCTCGAGAAGGCTTCGCATGCTGTCAGAAAGTCGCTCGCCCTTACTCCTCCGGCCATTGACCATCCCAGCCCCACCGATCTTTTTCGTATGCTCGAACTCGGCCGCCTGCTGCGCGCGAGCGGCAAGACGAACACCTACAACTTGCTGCGCTGGACACCAATGGCCGTGGCTGACCTGGTTTCCGAGTTCTTTCAAAGCGAACTGGTGCGCGCCGCCACCGCTGCCCGCGGGATCTTCGGGACCTTTCTCGGGCCCTGGTCGGCCGGGACCGGTCTGGTGCTCCTGCTGCGCGCCGCAGCCGACGCAAATCCCGCCGGCGGTACTTTGTTTGCCGCCGGCGGAATGGGTGCGATTACCCAAGCCATGGCTGCCGCCGCCCGGGAGGCCGGTGCGGAAATTCGTACGAGCGCGGAAGTGATCAAAATCACGGTAAGCAACGGGGGCGCGGAAGGCGTGGTGCTCAGAGGCGGGGAGGAAATTCGGGCCCGCATCGTGATCTCGAACGCGGATCCAAAACGAACTCTCCTGAAGCTGACCGACCCTCTGCTACTTGTGCCAAGTTTTGCCCGCAAGCTGGCGAACTATCGCATGTTCGGTACGGTCGCGAAGGTGAACCTTGCACTGGACGGCCTGCCGAGCTTTGCCGGGGTTAACGGCAACCTCGAGGCTCTTACAGGCAGAATTCAGGTTGGTCCAGAGATCGATTATCTCGAACGTGCTTTCGACGACTCGAAATACGGAATCTGTTCGCGGGACCCCTATCTTGAAATCACCATTCCTTCCTTGAGCGATCCGTCGCTCGCCCCCGAAGGCAGACACGTCATGTCCATCTTCATGCAGTATGCCCCCTATAGACTGAAGAATGGCTCGTGGCGAGATGAAAATCAGCGGGCGTCGCTAGGGAATACGGTGATCAGGACAATTGCCCAATATGCCCCGGATCTGCCCGGAAGGATTATCGGTCAGCAGATCATCAGCCCCCTTGACCTCGAAGAGGAATATGGTCTTACGGGGGGCCATATTTTTCACGGCGAGCTGGCGCTCGACCAAGTCTTCACCATGCGGCCCATCTTGGACTGGGCGCGATACCGTACGCCGATCACGAATCTATATCTTTGCGGCTCGGGAACCCACCCGGGCACCGGTCTCACCGGAGGATCGGGAGCAAATGCCGCGCGGGAAATCCTGCGTAATTTAAAGTCGCGACCTCGATAGCGAGCGAAAGCCGCGCCCTGCCGGTCACGAGCAGAGGGCGAACTCGACGCCTGCCATTCCCTTGAGGCCACGAAACCCGCAACTTCGGTGCGCCAAGGCGGTCACGAACGTAACTGTATGTAAATCCGTCCCTCTGGCAGTATGCGGTATTGGCTACTGCGCTCGACCAAGGGGGCCCGGGTATTGGCTGAAGATCCCAAATGGGAGCTTGCCATTCTTGCAACCGTTCAGGGGTTCTACGTGAAACTCCTCGAGGAGTTTCTGCGAGGGGAGGTGCCGGTTCCGTCCGGACTCGAGATTGTTTCCCCGCACGGCGACCAGGCCGGGGAGACGCTCGCCCGGATGCGCCGCTGGATGTTTTTGCTCGACCTGGCGATCACTCCCGCCATGCTGCGGCGAGCCTTCACGGAAGAGAGTGACCCGGAGATCGCCGAGGCGATGCTGCGCTATTTTGTCGGCAAGAAGGCTCACACGGAATCGGATCGCGACAAGACCGATATGGTGGCCACTTTTCTCTATCGCCACCCCCGGGTTCCCGGGCAGTGGGAACAGCGCGGCTACGGGCTCGACGGCTCGCTTCCCATTTCTCCCTTCGAGATCGCCCTGCTTGAGATCCTCGCCGACTCAGAATTGCCGCCATTGCCCGAACCGCATCTTGAGCTGCTGCGCCGTTTTGATGCCCTCGAGGAAGAGGTCCTGCGGTACCGCGACTTCCAGGCTTTGCTCGGGTCGGGAATTATTCAGAAGATTCGCGAACTCAAGCACTCACTCGAAGATACATTTTTCCATCCCGGCGTTTTGGCCACCGTTGCCCGTTGTAACGCAACCATTGGAGCACGATTCGCCAACCTGTTCCGGGCGGCGGCGAGAGAAATCAAGACCTTTGCCCATGACTTGGCCGAGGAGGGCGGCATCATCCTCGGCAGCGTGGACGGCGTCGATGTGACGGTAGAGCAGGTGAGGGCGTTTGACGAAAACGGTTTGCTCGCGCTTGACTACGGCCGGGCACTCGAAAAGTTTCATCGCGTCTCGAAACTTAAACAGGCAATCGAGGGAAAGCCGTTGCTCAGCCGCAGTGCGTCCGCGAGAGCGGCCGCTGCGACTGCCGAGACGCTTCCTCCGGCCTTTGGGGCCTTCAACCCCGAAGCCGTACGAAAGGCGCTTACATCCGAGCATTTGGCGGCCGAAGAGGCAAAGCTGCTGAAAGTGGAACAATCGGTCATCATTTTTGTGCGCGTCGCCGACCCCAAATTTCGCCAGGTTGTGCCCATGCGCTTTTTCAACTTGACGCTGACACCGGCCGAAGCCGAGGCCTGCGCGGCCGAATATCTCGAAGAAAAGAGCCTGCGGGCCGGTGTGGCGCGGGTCCTGGTGCGCCTGGTGGCGGTAACGGCTCGCATTATTAGTGAACTTGAAGAACTAAAGCGGGCTGGCAACTCTCCTTCCTTGTGGAAGCTTCATGCGCAACTGCTGGTCGCGCTCCTCGTCGTCGCAGAGAAGACTCTGGAAAGCGCCGAACGGGTCTGCCGGCTAGCCGCCGGCCGCGGACATCAGCAAGAGGTCGAGGATGTCCGGATCTCCTTGAAGAAGCTCACGGACTACGCGGGTATTGCCGAACGTACGCTTGCCAGATCGGTCGAGGCCAAAAGCGCTACCGCGGGAGCTTACTGAAGGCGAGGGGAAAGGGGCGCCTACTCGTAGCGCAGGGCCTCGGCGGGCAATATGCGTGCCGCCGACCAGGACGGATAGAGGGTGGCGACAAGCGAGGTTCCGAGGGCGACAACGGCCACCAGGACTCCATCGGTTAGCCGCGGCGCGAAGGGCACGTAATCAATCGAATACACTTCCGGGGCAAGCGAGAACAGGTGGTAATGACCGCCTACCCAGGACAATGCGTATCCGAATACGAGGCCGATGGCGGTCCCCAGGAAACCGATCAGCGCCCCCTGAGCGACAAAGATTTGCCGCACCTGCTGCTTACGCGTACCCATCGACATCAGCACCGCGATGTCACGGGTTTTTTCCATGACCATCATGGTAAGGGAGATAAGAATATTGAGGGCGGCTACAAAGACGATGAGCCCGACGGTGATGAAAGTGACCAGCCGCTCCAGCCTTAGGGCGTGAAACAGGGCCTTATTCTGTTCCATCCAGTTGGTCGTCATAAAGCCCGGCCCGGCTGCCTGATCCAGTTCGCGGCCCACTTCGGCCGCTTTGTAGATGTCATCAATCCTGAACTCGATGACCTGAATGACGTCGCCAAGAGCAAACAGTTCTTGCGCGTCGGAAAGACGGATGAAGGACCAGGAGAGATCGTAATCATAAAATCCCGAGTTGAAGATGCCGGCGACGCGGAACCGCTTGTAGCTGGGAATCAAGCCGAAGGGCGTCAGCTTGCCTTGCGGGCTGGTGACCATCACCACGGAGTCGACTTTGGCGCCGAGTTCCTCGGCCATATCCTTTCCCAGAATGATTGCAGGCATCGCTTGCCGGCGCTCGCGAACCGCCTCGAGCGAATCAGCTTGCTCTCCCGGCAATGCTGCCGCGGGGGGAGGCGATGTTGCCGCGCCGCTGCCTGGGGCGTCTCGAAGTTCGTCCGCCGTCCCTTGGCGCAGGGTGTCGAGCAGATCGCTGACTCGCCGCTCATCGCGAGCGATGATGCCTTTAAGCACCGCGCCCTTGGCGCGCGGCCCGCGCGAAATCAGCACCTGTTCGTAAATGTCGGGAGCCGCCGCCACAACGTGCGGTTGCTTGCTGAGGCGCTCGATCAAGGGGCGCCAGTCGCGAATGCCGTCCCCCATAACCCGCATCAAGTTCACGTGCGATGTCGAGCCCAGTAGGCGCTCCTGTAAATCCTGACGGAATCCGTTGTTGATGGCGAGGGCAATCACCAGCGAGGCGACGCCGGCCGCGACTCCGGCGATAGAAATCGCGGTAATCACTCCGATCACCGCCTGCCTTCGTTTAGCGCGAAGGTAGCGGGAAGCAACAAAGAATTCAAAGCGCATCGAAGTCGTTTACCCACAAAGGCGGGGACACAAACCAATTCTATCCCGAGGGCGAACGAGCCATTGGCGGAGACCACCGCTGCCCTCGTCCTTGCGGCTTTTTCGTCGCCAGGAAGCCTGTATCCTGGATAGGGTCCGAGTTGCTGAAGCACTTTGAGCGGATCTGAACCCCAGAAGGCATGCCTGCATCTGACGCCCGCGCCGGGACGGCCGTTTTCCGCCACAGAAATTTCAGCCTGTACCAGCTGGTGCGCTTTGCCGTCGTTGCCGCTATCGAAATGCAATCGGTCGCCGTAGGTTGGCAGGTTTACGAGATTACCCGGCGGCCGCTCGATCTCGGACTGGTCGGGTTGGCGCAATTTCTGCCCAATTTTTTTCTGTTTCTGCTGGCCGGACACGCTGCCGACCGCTTCAACCGTAAGCGCCTGTTGCTGGTCTGTAACGCCGGCTTTGCGCTCTGTTCCCTGCTCCTGTTTGACTTTGCAAGCGCCGGCAGGACGAGTGTGCGGCCGATTTATGCCGTGCTGGTGGCCATTGGGGTAGTGCGGGCGTTCAATAGTCCCGCGGTCAGGGCGTTATTGCCCGCCCTGGTGCCCGCCGGGGTTTTTCCCCAGGCGGTTGCCTGGAACTCAACTACCCACCAGGCGGCTTCCATCCTTGGCCCGGCGATCGGCGGCTTGCTTTACGCGATCTTCGGGGGACCGAGAGGCGTCTATGCGGCGTCGGTGGCAGCATGTGCCATTGCCAGCATCGCGCTCGTGCGCGTTCGCCTCGAGCCTTCGCGGCGGCCGAAGGAGAATGTCGACCTGGGTTCTCTGCTGGCCGGGCTCGACTATATCTGGAGACACAAGGTCATCCTGGGGTCGATTTCACTCGACCTGTTCGCCGTGCTGCTCGGCGGTTCGATAGCGCTTCTGCCCGTCTATGCACGCGAGATTCTGCATGCCGGACCGTGGGCACTGGGGCTGCTGCGGTCGGCGCCCGGGGCCGGTGCCATGCTGATGGCCACCCTGCTCGCTTACCGGGCGCTCCGCCGCCATGTTGGCAAAATCATGTTGCTGTGCGTGGCGGGTTTCGGCGTCTTCACGATCATCTTTGGCCTCTCACGCAACCTGACCCTCTCGATCGTTGCCTTGCTCCTGGTGGGAGCCGTAGACATGGTCAGCGTCGTGATTCGCGGTGTGCTGGTGCAGATCGCCACCCCGGATGCGTTGCGAGGCCGGGTGAATGCAGTCGACATGATCTTCATCGGGGCATCGAACGAGCTCGGAGAATTCGAGTCAGGGCTGACCGCGCACTGGTTCGGTGCGGTGCCGGCGGTCATTATAGGGGGGGCAGGCACACTGGTTGTGGTTGCCCTTTGGGCATGGCTCTTCCCCGATCTGCGGAAGGCGGATCAGCTACGGCCTGTTGAAGAGCTCGCCGTCTGAACCGGATTCGTTGAAGCGCTTCTACCTTGCCGGGACCAGGGTTTTGGCCGACTGCGAATTGTCATAGCGGTCATAGGCGCGCACCACCACCACATGTTCCTGGCCCGGGTTGTCGCTCGCAAGCGCAGTCGAAAAGTCGTAGCTCTCCGATTTTGAATCGGAAAGTTGATCGACTGGTTCGACAAAGTGCCATTCGCCCGCATCAATCGAGTATTCCGCCCGTTTGATGGGGGAGAAGCTATCGACGGCGCGGAACCTGACGCGCAGCACGCGACCGGAGATTGCGGCCTTAAGGTCCTGAATTTCGGGCGGGGTGGTGTCCACCTCAAAGCGATCGCTCTCTTTTTCAGACGCCAGAGCTTCCTCGGCGGAGTGGGACGGGCGATCGGATGCCACTACTTTGACGCTGTAACCCCCATCCGGGAGCAGCGAAGCATCCAGGGTATAGAACTTTTCCGTGAGGTTGTCTTTGAGCAGCAGCCAACGGCTCTGGCCGTCTCCGCGGTAATAGACCGAGTAGACCATCTGGTCGTCATTTTCGTCACGTACCGTCCACTTCACCCCGATTGCCTGTCGGTCGTGCACCGAAGTGGGCTGCGGGTCAAAACGTTGCCCGGGCTCGAGCGTCGGCGGCCGGGGCGGGGCCTGGTAGCGGGTCCCGGGACTAACGGACACGTCGTCAAATTCGGGCGCCAGATTCTTGGGAAGATAATTCAGGGTGACACTCCAGACGCGCGGTTCCACCTTTCCGGGATGGAGCACCGCCATCCACTGGATGAAACGGGCGGGAGGCGCGCCGACGCGCGCATCCTTCCGAACCTCAATCTGCTTCCACGCGCTCCAGTTGCGATCGGGATTATCAACGTTTCCGGTGCGGGCAAACAGTTCGACGTTCCCCTCGCCCCGAAACTCCATTCTTCCCCAACGCGAGAAGACGTGGGCATCAAATACGTCGCTTTCGTAGCTGCCTTCGGACTGAGGAGCGTCGCCGAGCAGAAAAATCTTGCCCAGATTACTGCTCGAGGCATAGAGCCCACCGCCGGGCGCCGGGGTGAAGGCGGTAATCTGGTTGGCTCCCGCTTTAATCAGTTCTTCGTAATCTTCCCGCCCGCTGATCTCGTAAATCTGACCGCGATTGCCGGTGCCAGCCAGCAGGCGCCCACGCGAATCAAACGCGAGTGAATACACCAGGTCGTCGCGGGAATTCCAGAGGCGCGCGGGCGCGCCATCGGCGGAGATTTCATAAACCTCAGAACCTCCGGGAATGCTGCTCGAGGCGCTACTCACGGTGACCGGGGCATCCCCGGAACTTGCCGCGCTGCCGCCCGGCGGAGGCGAAGGCGGGGGAGAAGCCTGGCTGCTGCCGCCGGCAATCACGATCGAGGCTGCTGAAGAACTACCGTTCGAGCGCTTTTCTCCCGCCGCCGCAACATAGAGATTGCCGAAGCGGTCCGTTGTCAGGCTGGTGATCTCCCGCTTGGGGGCGCTGTATAGAACAAAGCCCTCTCCAGCCGGGGTGATGCGATAAATGAGACCACTGCCGTCGGAGCCGGCGATCAGGTTTCCCGCGCGATCGAAAGCCAGCACGCGGATATGCGGCTCATCGCTCTGAAAAAACAGTGAGTGCTCTCCACCCGGAGTAACCCGGAAGATTTGCCCATGGTCTCCGGTGGCAACGTAGAGGTTGCCGTGTCCATCAAGCGCGAGTGCCCAAATGTATTTGGTCGCCGGGTCAAAATAGACCGAGGAGCTCCATTCTCCCGCCCCCGCGCCGCCCCCGGAGTTGCCGTGCGCCGGGACCAGTTTGTAAACCTTGCCATCGGGATTGGTGGCAGCGTACAGATTGCCATCTTTGTCGGCCACCAGAGCTTGCACCTCGAGCTCCTGAGGCTGAAAAATGACCGCTGGTTGGCCGCCGACGATGCTATAAACCCGCGCCGGAGCGCCCGTCGCGGCGTAGATTTCCTGCCGCGGGCCGACGGCCGTTGCCCAGACGGCGTTTGCCGGCGTGCTCGCGATCAGCTTGAAGGTGGGAGCAAGCTCCAGGAATCCATCGCTTGAAATGGCAACCGCCCGGGCGGTTCCTTTTATGAAGTCGTCAAACCTGGATTGTTCCCAAATGCGCGTCCCTTCGGCATGGAGGGCGATCGCCGAAAGAGAAAAAATCATCATCCCGGCTGCTTTGAGCAAAAACATGGAGTATAAAGACCTCGCTGTTGCGGGAAAAATCAGAATACCTCGAAGGCGAGAGAACTTGTGGGGCCTGAATCTGTTCGACTGGATTAAGCGCCCCGCCTGGTGTCGCGATCTGAAAAGCCGCAGCACCTTCCTACTTGATAGTAATGGGCAGCAGTTGCGCGCCGGAAACCACGAAATCCAGCGGAGGGGTCGCGGTTTCGCTGACCGAGGATTCGCCGAGCACGGTCATGTCCTGTGTGCCGCGCATGCCATCCATCACGTTCATTACCGAAAGTGGAAGGGCGGGCATGACTTTGTCCGCAACCATGGCTTCTGGGGCCTGGTCGAGCAGCGAAACGTAGACCCGATTGTTGGCATGCTGCTTATTCAGCGCGCCGATGGTAGAGGCCAGATCGAGCTTCTGCGCAGCCGAGGGGCCGCGACGCAGGTGATCGAGCATTTCGCCATCGCTGACCAGCACCTGCAGAGTGGAACTCTTGGAAGCGGACGAAGGAATACGCACCGGAATGTGTTCGATTACCGCCTCTCCCCGGTAAGGCCGCAAGAGCACCTCGACCGTGATGTCATCGCCCGGGCGAGCTTCGTTGGTGTCGGTCCGGGCGCTTTCCAGTCTCGCCCAGCGGCGCTCGCTTGTGACCTCAAAATCGAGCTTGAGACCTCGGATCTCGGGAGTGTCGTAGGGATTGTCGTAAATACGGCCGAAGGTTCCCCCGATCGCGCTCGCGGCAATCAGGGCCGCCGGCTGCAACCCGTCGACGCTGGCAAACATGTCCTGGAGCTTGACCTCGGGAAAGCCGCGTACGGCGATTCCGCCCTTCATTCGATAGGTCATCTCATCACCGTACTCGTTGACGCCATGCAGGGCGTTATAGACGGTGGTGGAGATAGCGACCGGGCTCAGGCGCGCGTTGTTCAGCACTTCGTAGTGGAAGATCTTCGAGTTCGTGCCTCCGTGGATGGTAAGCGTGACCGGAATCATTTCCGCCGTTTTGCCGAATTCCCCGAGAATGCCCGTATGGCGGTCCTGCACAAAAGAACCTACAGTCTCGGTGGCATTAACGATCTTGAAGGCGTTCAAGGGCGAAGGAAGCGTCGCCAGCACCTGCGCCTTGGTCATAGGCAGATCCACGGAGCCGAACTGCAGCAAGGGATGGCCGCAGGCCAGCAGGTGCTCGGAGTCGATGTAGGTTACCGTGCAGGTGGCGGCAATGTTCATGTCCCCGCGCACCAGCACGGCGCTGACGGCAGAGCCGGGAACGAGCGGCTCCGGTTGTCGGATGTTGCTGGCCGAGCCCACTCCCATGACCGGGCGAATGCCTTCGGCGGCAAACTGGGGCGCAAATTTTTCGACCGCATCGTCGGAAAAGCCGCTAAAAACCAGAGGAGTATCAATCGGCCTGAGATAGTTGGCAAAGGCGATCGGACTTGCGTTGCCGCCCGGGCTGGAAGTTTTCGCGGCATAGGGAGCGCCGGACTTGGCCTCGAGAGGAACACCCGCCGGCCGGCGGTCGAGGGCGCTGATTGCAAGCATTTCGGAAATGGGAGTAACACCGGCGATCGGCTCTTTCGAGAATTCCCCGATGCGGAATGCAATCGCGCCCGCCAGTTTTCCGCCGAGATAGACCGGGCTGCCACTCATACCGGCAACCACCCCGGTATATTCAGCCTTCGCGCCTCCCAACCTAACCAGAATTACGTCTCCCTTAGGCCCATTTGCGTTTTTCAGAACACCCAATACCTCGACGTTCATGGCTTCGGGCTTGGTGCCTTCAAACACCGTGTAAGCGACACCGCGCATGCCGGCGTGGACCTGGTTGAGCGCAATGGTTTCAACGGTGGTGCGGGTTTCGGCGTAAGTTGAGGAGGAGAGTACAACACTATACACAACTGCAACGGCGAGAGCAGCTCGTCTCATTTTGTCCTGCGGGACCGCCAGGGAGCGGGTCCAAAACCTCGGTAAACTTCGCTTTCTTTTGCCGGTGGGAAGCGGTCGAGCCGGACAAAACATCCCAATCGCGAAGCTCTGCGTCTATACTAGCACTAGAGATTCTGAGGTCCTAATGTTTTTGACGTTTCTCCCGCCTCTCACCCGCCCACGCGCCCGCGGGTGGAAAGAGTTTTTCCTGCACACGGCAATGGTTTGCATGCTTCTCGGAGCGACTGCTGCCACGGCCCGACCGTCGCAGTCCAGTCAGTCCGCTCCCAGTACGGGGCAGAATCCCAACCAGCAGGAAGCGCCTCCTGAAGCCGGCGGCCCGAACAGCGACACTGGTCCCTACGCGATACCGAAAAAGGCAGAAGAGCCGCCTCCCCCGCCGCCGCCCCCCAAGCCGAACAAAATTGAAGGCATGCCCGACTATTCCATTCACGTGGATGTGCCGCTGGTGACGGTTCCCGTCCTGGTTACCACCAAAGACGGGCAGTTCATACCCAACCTCAGGAAGGAAAATTTCCGGGTATTCGAGGACGGGGCGGCGCAGACCATCAGTGATTTCAAGGTCGAGGAAGCCCCGGTCACGGCGGTTCTGCTGGTCGAGTTTGCCTCGACCAACTACTGGCTCTTGAGCGACACATTGCGGGCCTCTTACGTCTTTGCCAGCACCTTAAAGAAAGATGACTGGGTGGCGGTAATCTCCTACGACATGAAACCCGACCTGCTGGTCGACTTTACCCAGGACAAGAACGCCATCATGGCAGCGCTCAACGGACTGCGCATGCCGGGCTTCGCGGAGACCAATCTGTTCGACGCCGTTTACGATACGCTCGACCGCATGGACCGGGTAGAAGGCCACAAATATCTAGTGCTGGTCAGCACCGGACTCGATACCTTCAGCAAGCTTCGCCTAGACCAGATTGTCAATAAGGTTAAGAACACGCGCGATGTCACTATATTCACCATCAGCATCGGCTGGATCCTGCGCGAGTACTGCGAGACCCACCGCTGCACCGGGATGTCGCATGGCATGGCCAGCTACGGCATGGGAACCATTGACTGGCTGCAAGCCGACAATCAGCTGCAGACTTTCGCTCGCCTGACCGGCGGTCGCTTCTACCAGCCCCGCTTCCAGGGCGATATGGTGGATGCCTTCAAAGATATCGGCCAGGACATACGACACCAGTACACGCTCGCCTACCATCCCAGCAACCCCAGACTCGACGGTAGTTACCGCAAGCTCAAAGTCGAAGTGGTCTCGGCCGAAGGCGGCCCGTTAAAGGTCCGCGATCAGAAGGGCAAAGACGTCAAATACCAGGTGATTGCCCGCGAGGGCTATACCGCGAAGCACACCGTGGAGTGAGCAGTATCACGTCCCGGCCGTCCTGACCTTCTCAGTGCACCAGGCGGTCGAGAAGAAAAAATACCGCCACCCCCAGCAAGACAACCAGAGCCATTTTCCCGCCCGGCTCACGGTTGACCTCAGGCATCAGATCGGAAGCGGCCACATAGATGGTGACGCCGCCCGAGAGCGGCAGTCCGATGCCGACATCGCGGCGCAGGATCACCATGGTCAGGACCCCGATGAAGGTCGCGATTCCCAGCAGCAGCGATGCGGCACAGGCGGTCCGCTTGCTGCGGCCGCTGGCCATCATGACCGAAGCAATCGTGAACCCTTCGGGGATTTTGTGCAGGAACACGGCCAGGAAGATAACCCAGCCCAGCCAGTTGGAAACGATGAATCCCGAGGCAATCGCGATCCCGTCAAAGAGCGTGTGAATCACCAGTCCCACTAGCACCGAGTATCCCTTGTGCGCGGCCACAAACTGCTCGGCGTGTATCTCCTCGCCGAAATGGAAATGGGGTGTTACCGTGTGCTCAAAAAAATGCGTGACCAGGTAGCCGGCCAGAATCAGCAGAGGCGCATCGCGCTGCCGCAGCCTGAGGCTGGCGGGCACGATTTCAAGCACGGCGGTGGCCAGCATGAAGCCGGCGCCGAGGGCTACGAAATACTTCAGATAAGAGCTGTCCCAATTCCTTTTGACGACAATCGTCCCGCCAAAGACGTCCGCGGCCGCGGCGGTTATGCCGAGCAGCAGGCTCAGTAGAACTGGATGCATGGAGAGTAGGAATCCTATCAGGCGTCGCCCGGATCAGCCCACAAGAACTGCGCCGCCGTTCACGTTAAATACCTCACCGGTGATGAATCCAGCCTGCGGCGTACACAGGAACAGGATGGGCGCAGCAATCTCTTCGACGGTCGCAACGCGCCCGAGAGGGATTGTTCTCAGGATTTTCTTGGCCGTCTCCGGGTCATCGAGTGCCGGACGCGACATATCCGTGTCCACCCATCCGGGGGCAACACAGTTGACGTAGATGTGGTGGGGCGCGAGCTCGGTGGCCAGGCCTTTAACCATGCTGATGAGCGCTCCTTTGCTGGCGGCATAGTCCGTGTGCAAGGCCTCGCCGCGCTGTCCGGCGGTCGAGCTGATGAGGACAATGTGCGCCGGGGATTGCGGGCCGGCCGTCTCTTTCATGGCCGCCACGGCATGCTTCACTAGGGCAAAGACCGCGTCCAAATTAACCGCCAAGGTATGTTGCCACTGTTCGTCCGCCATGGTGTCGATGGCGCGATCTTCCGCTGCCCAGACGCCGTGGTTAGCCACCAGGAGGTCGATACTGCCGAAGCGGGCGCGACAACCGGAAACGAGCTTCGCGGCCGTTTTGGTGCCCGTCAGCTCGCAGGCCATGGCGGCGCAAGCGGAGTCACCGATTTCTTTCACGAGCGCCTCGGCCTCGCTCTTCGCGTGGCGATAGTTGAAGAAGACACGGGCGCCGGCCTGAGCAAACAGGCGCACCGTGGCCGCACCGATGCCGCGCGAGCCTCCAGTGATCAATGCCACCCTACCTGCGAGCGAGAGTGTGACGGGCATAGGGCGATAGTTTCGAACCTGCGGGCGAGATTTGGCAACTCCGGGGGCCGGAGGAGGAACCGACAAGATGAGATTTGGGCGCCTTTGGTAGAGCCGTTTTGCTTACGACAGGCTGCGTTCGGCCTTGAGTTCCCGCGCCAGGATGCGCACCAGCATGCCGTCGTACTTGACGCCGCTCAATTTTTCCAGCTCGACGATGGCCTGCTCGCTGGTTTTTCCGGGCGCCAGGGAACGGTCGCAGGTGAGATTGACGTAGCCGTCGGCGACGGCCAGGATCCTTGCCCACAGGGGGATCTCTTCTCCCCGCAAGCCGGAGGGATATCCGTTTCCCGCAACCTGCTCGTGATGAAACTCGATGGCCTTTTGCACGCGCTCACTGTTCGGCAGGGTGCCGAGGATCTCGCCTCCCCAATGAGGATGCATGCGCAGGCCGTGAAACTCGTCTTCGCTCAGCGAACTTTGTTTATTGAGCACGCGTTCGGGCACGAAGAGCTTGCCCACATCGTGCACCCGGCCGGCAAAAGCCAACTCGCGCATTTCATCAACCGGAAGGCCAAGCGCTCGCGCCATCATCTCCGCGTACTGCGCTACCGCTTCGCCGTGCCCAAGCGCGTTCAGTTCTCTCGCTTCGGCGGCGCGGGCGAGGGCTTCGATCGAATCGCGCAGCAGTGGAAGGTTTCTGGGCTCATTGCCCACAGACAACTTGCGCAGCGTGCCCACGAGTTCCTCGACCTGTTCTGGGCCGGTCCGCTCCCGTTGCAGGAAACCCTCGATGTAGCCCGATACCAGCTGCCTCTGGGCGGCCGCACCCTGGTCCTGACCGTAGTCGTCGGCGGTTGAAACCCGGTCTCCGCCGGCTTTTTTCGACACATACATGCCTGCGTCGGCCACGCGGATGATGTCCTCAGCCGAGAGGCCGTGCGCCGGGAAGCTGGCTACCCCGAAGCTTCCGGTGATCTTGTGCTCGCTGAGCATGGGGTCGGTCGCCAGCCACAGGCGCAGCCGCTCGGCCAGGGTCTGGGCTTGATCGACACCGGTCTCGGGCATAAGGATCACGAACTCGTCGCCTCCGTAGCGGGCGACCACGTTCGACTGGCGGCACTTCTGTTCGAGCACCCGCCCCACACGGGCCAGCACCAGGTCGCCCTCCATGTGCCCGAAGGTGTCGTTGACCTCTTTAAATTTGTCAAGATCGATCAGCACGACCGAGAACGGCCGTCCGGATCGCGAGGCCCGCTTCCATTCAGCCGAAAGCGCCTCCCAGAAGAAGCGGCGAGTCTTGATGCTGGTCAGCCCGTCGGTGATCGACTGCTGCTGCAGCTTCTGAAATACGAAAGAGTTGTGCAGCGCCGTGGCCAACAGGTCAGCGAGGGTGTTCATCACCAGGCTGTCCTCTTCGGAAAAAGCCCGCTCCTGCTCGCTCTCGACGTTCAGGACGCCCAAAAGGCTGTCCCCGTAGGTAATAGGGATGCAGAGTACGCTGCGCGAGCTCGGGAGCAATCCCTGGATCTGGCTGGGCTCGGTGGCGCACAGCGAGAGCGCCTCTCCGGTCCGCGCCACCCGTCCCATAATGCCCGAGCTCACGGGAATCTTCTTCCCTTTCTCCCGCGCAGTGGTACCGGCTTCGGCTTTAATTTCAATTTCTTTGGTGGCGTAATCGAGTATGCCTATGCCGATGTGGTCAAAGCGGAAATTTTTCTGGATGTGGCCGACGATTTCGACCAGCATCTCGTCGGCATCCTCGCTGGAGATGGCGGTTTTTGAAACGTTGTTTAAAAATGCGAATTGCCGCGAACGGCGCTGCTCTTCGCCGAACAGGCGGGCGTTTTCAATGGCCACCGAAACCTGCCCGGCGGCGGTTTTCAGGACATCGAGGTCGCGCTGTTCAAAGACGTACTCCCGCGTGGTACTCATGGCGGCCATGGCGCCGGTGGCTTTGCCGTTCACCACGATCGGCACGCCGCAGAAGGACTTCCCCGGCCGCTTGGGCAGGAATGTGACTCCCAGCCGTTGGCGAGCGCGGTCGAGATCGGAGCGAATGAGCAGCGGTCGGCCGGTACGCAGCATGTACTCGGTCAGGCCGTTATCCATCTTGCGCTGCCGCTTGGGAAGGAACTGGCCATCTTCCACCTCGAGATGAAAGACGATGGCATCGCCTTCCTGAAAGGCCACATAGAAGTTGGAAGTGTCGAAAATCTGGCCGAGCTCCTTCTGCACCGTGCGCAGGACCTCCTGCTGGTCCAGGCGCGAGCTGATGGCCTGTCCGATCTGAGTGAGGAGCTGGTACTCCTTGGTGCGCCGCTGGGCATCGTGCATGACCACGTAATTTTCAAGCGTCAGCCCGATCTGCAACGCCAGGCCGATCAAAAGCCGCAGGTTCGAGGTCCCGAAGAGCTGGCGTTCAGCGTGGGGAAAAAGGATTACGCCGAAATTGTGTTCGCGCGTCTGCAGGCTAACAGCGGTGACGTTCTGGATACCTTCGCAGGCCATTGCCTGGCGAAACTGCTCGAAGCGCCCGCCGGGAAAAGCCGGCAAGGGCTCCGGCATTTCGGGAAGGTTGCGAAAGGTTACAAACCCGCCGCGGCGGTAGGCTAGCTCGCAGACGTACTCGCCGGCTCCGCTGGCGTCCATGTTGACGGCAAATTCCGGGGAGAACCCCAGCTCGACCGACGGCAGCACGGCCCGCCAGCGCTCGGAAATGCAGATGACTGCCCGGTTGGTGGGCAGCGGCGCTATGAGGCGGCTGAGGACGTTTTGCATGCTGGGAACGAGATCGCTCGCGGCAAGCAATCGGGTCGGATCCACGCCCAGGGTGGAAAAAGCCAGCGCATTCTCCTGCACCGCGTTGCGTTCGTTCTCAAAGAGCACCATGACCATGGCGATGCCAAGCAGCATCTGGGGGACGGCTCCGAGCTGGCCGGCCATGCCAAACACGTCGGCCGAGGGCCGCTTAGCGTAGCCAAAGGCTAATAGAACTGCCCAAAACGCCAGGGCGAAAAACAGCGCGCGGAACGCGAAGGAGTTCTTGCGGCGGGCGACCACATAAAAATGAAAGGAGCTGTAAGCGAGGACCGCGGCAACCGCCAGTTCCAGAGGAAGGCTGCGCCCCGCCAGGCCAAGGCGCCCGCCAACAGAACGCGGAATAAAGTCCCAGAGCGCCAGGACCACCCCCACGACCCCGACAGCCATTTCGTACCAGCGCAGGCGGAACGCGTCCCGGCGCTCCTGGCTGGTCAGCCGACGCGTCAAGCGGGTCGAGATCAGGATGGCCAGAGCCATAACGACCAGGAGCACCGCCGCTAAGAACTTGATGACTGAATTGCTGCCCCAGACTGCCGCCGTCTCATTTAGGGCGAAATGCAGCGTGTAAGCCGCCCAGGCGAGCTGCCAGGCACGGAAATAGGGCTGTCGGCTCTGCTCATACAAATACCAGAAGACCAGAAACAGCAGCAGCGCGACTGCTCCCGGTAACACGACCGCATTGCCGGCAATAATCATGAAGCGCTAGGGTCCTCGGTGTCGGGCGTCTTGAGGGGAATGACACACTAATGTTTTCATAGCTTTTCGACGAAAACAACATTTTTTGCCTCGGCCGAATATCTTTGGTTCCGCCACTTGGGCCCGCTTGCCTTGCGTGGCGGGCGGCCGTAACATCCCAGTTGATTACCAGCGATGACCTCAGTTCGACCTCTCATGCCCGGTTTTCCGGAAAATCCACGGGTTCGGTTCGCTCCTTCTCCTACCGGTTACCTCCATGTCGGCGGGGCGCGCACGGCCCTGTTCAACTGGCTTTTCGCCCGTCATTTTGCCGGCGTCTTCTTGCTGCGAATTGAAGATACGGATGTGTCGCGGTCCACGCCGGAGATGGTCGAAGGCATCCTTGAAGGACTGCAGTGGCTGGGGATTGCCTGGGATGAAGGGCCGTACTACCAGAGCCGCAGAACGGAACTATACCGGTTGGCCGTTGACAAGCTGATATCGACGGGCGCGGCTTATTACTGTTTTTGCCGCAAGGAGGAGCTCGAAGACCGCCCCGCCCAAGCCACCGGCGAAGGGCGCCTTCCGCGTTACCAGGGCACGTGCAGGCGAATTCCTGCTGCTGAAGCATTGCGGCGAAAGCAGGCGGGGGAGGCGGCTGCAGTGCGTTTTGCCGTTCCCCAGGGCGGCAGCACCGGGTTTGAGGACGCGGTCTTTGGGAAGGTGGAATTTTCAAATAGCGAGCTTGAGGACTTTGTGCTCGCCCGCTCCGATTCGAGCCCGACCTATCACCTCAGTGCCGTGGCCGACGACATCGATCTTCGGATTACCCACATCATTCGCGGCGCCGACCATATTTCAAATACGCCCAAGCAGGTGTTGCTCTACAATGCCCTGGGCGCCGCCACGCCAGTGTTTGCCCACGTGCCGTTGATCCTCGGCGCAGATAAGACCCGGCTCAGCAAGCGCCACGGTGCAACCAGCGTTATCGCCTACCGCGAGGAGGGCATAGTGCCTGAAGCCCTCCGCAACTTTCTTGCGCTGCTCGGATGGACTCCGCCGGCTGGCTCTTCGGAGATCCTCAAGGATGACGCTTTGATCCGCTTCTTCAGCCTCGAGGCGATTTCCCGCTCCAATGCCGTCTTTGACCGCTCAAAGCTTGACTGGTTCAACACCGAGTATATTCGCTCTTATCCTGCCGAGCGGTTGCTGCCGCTGATCGAGGAAGAATGGAAGAAAGCGGGCGTAAAACTTCGCTCCAGGGATGGAACCTGGCTGCTTTCAACCATTGATTTGCTAAAGGGGCGGGCCCGGAGCTTGAAAGACTTTGCGGGATCGTTCCGCGCATTCTTCAGTGACGAGTTTCAGCCCGACCCTGCGGCTTTGGACAAATTCTTGAAGGACACGGGCGTGCGGAAAATGCTGGTCGAACTCGGCGACCGCTATGGCAATCTCGAAGACTTCAGCGAGCAGGAAACGGAACGAGTGCTGCGTGACTTCGCCGCCGCCCGCGGGGTGAAAGCCGGCGCTTTGATTAACGGAGCACGGGTGGCGCTGACCGGACAAGCCGTTGCCCCCAGCCTTTTTGCAGTTATGACAGCCCTCGGGAAGAGCACCACTGTAGAGCGCCTGCGGGGCGTCGAACAGCTTCCTCTTGAAGCTTTAAGCTTGGGGAGTTTAAAAACCTAATCTAGGCCAAGCCACCGTCGCTGCCAAAGAATCACTTTAGACTCGACTTCGACGCTGATGGTGCCGACACCCCAAAAGACCGAGACTCGGCAGGAAAGTCTTCATGCATGCGCGCCGGAGTGAAAGGCGGTGCTTCTCGGCGCAGTGGATCACGGCGTTCCAGCCCGTACTGCCTCCCATTGCTTCTCCAGGCGAAGTTCGCGCACCCAGCGCTCGACGTAAGCGACATCCAGGTTGCTGCCTTGGATACAGAGAATGCCTGCTGAATCCTGGAGTTGCCGATCCGATGCGCCCATTTTTACCCATTGCAGCTTGGCGATGAGCACGTCCTCGGCGGAAGCAACGTATACGTTAGTACCGGCAATATCAATCAGCCTGCGTCTGTTGATCGCGGTGTGGCCGTAATCCGAGCCTTCGGCGATGATGAAGTCAATCTTCCAGCCGGTCGCGAAATCAATAACGTTAAACTGACCTCTATTTGCGAGTGCCTGCTGTGCCTGGTTTTCGTCTGCGTAATAGTCAGAGCTTGGCAATTGCTCGATCAGCGCCGTTAGCTGGGCATTCGTGGGCGCAATTACGATATCGAGGTCCCGAGTAGCCCTGGGCACACCATGGGCAGAGCTGGCCACTGAACCGGTCAACATATAAAGGATCTGGGCGCGTTCAAGGGCGGGCACAAGCCGCGACAATAGGATTTCCAGTGTCACGAGCGCACGACGAATGCGTACATTATGCGCATGAGTTCGCGGGATAAGTCCGCGGCGCTCAGATCAGGTCGGCGGCTCCGCAGTCCGGCGAGCGCGACGTTCCGCATGGATTCGCTCATCTCGAGCGCTAGGCGGAGCCGGGAGGCCGGTGTCATACGGCGGAAGATTTCCTGCTGGATCGCGGCCGCTTCTGGACTGGTATCGGAAGGCATTCCGGTTGGTGGTCTCAGCTGCTGCGGCGGTTTTCGCCTCGCGTACATTACAGCAGATCACTGCAGCGGCACGCCAGTCCTACAGTCGACGGTCTCGCAAGGCGCAATTAACAGAGTTGAGGCGGGCTCGGAGGAACGTAATTCTCGAAAAGAGCGAAACCGAGGTCCTCTTGCTAAGGGCGCGGATTGCCGTATTGGTTCTCCTCGTTGGCTTTGGCCGTGATCTGGTTGCGGATATCCCAAAGCTCCCGATAAAAAAGGTGCTCCATGCGCTGATGTAGGACCTCGACGGGCGTGCCCATCGTTCCCACCACTCCTCCGCCGATAATCCGCTGCGCGAGCTTCAGGTGATGAAAGCGGAAGATGTGAACCCGTTCGTCAAAATCGAGCAGGCATTCGGCCACCTCGTGCAGCCCGAAAAACTCCTGGTGACGGCGATAGAGTTCGTCGAGGCTGATTCTAGCCCTCTGCATCTCGGCGTAGAATGCCTCGCCCAGGCGGGGTCCGATGTGCAGCAGGGCAAGGAACCCGGGGGAGTCCAGTCCGCTGCCATGCCCGAGTCCGGCACGAATCAGTTGATAATCGTAGGGCGTGATGGTTTCAAGCACATGGAGTAGGGAGATGGGATAGTCGAGCATTTGATTGGCCCGGCGCAGCAGCCGTGCGGCATTCGGCAAATCGCCGTCTGCAATATGCTCACGCGCGCGCCCCAGTTCCCAGGCAACGCCCTTCAACAGCAATTCGCTAGACTGGTGCACCACCAGGAAGGTAAGCTCATCCGGGTGCAGGAAGTCTTCCGGGCGTTTCTGCAGCGATAGCAGGTCCTCGGTTTGCAAATAGCGTTCATAATCCGACGCGCCCTTTCCCGGAAGGATCGGTTTACGCAGATCATCCGCATTGGTTTTCATAAAATCCCTTGAAGATCCAGTTGACCTCGTGCTTGCTGATCGAGCCCGGCGCGCCAGATCGCCGCCGTAGCCGTTATCAGCAAGCCCAGGCTTCCATGATAAGACTAGACCTCGGCCACTGAGCTCTCCGATGGCCCGACTCGAGTTGTAGCTCGAGTCTTCAATGTGCCCCGGATTCTCCAGTACAGGAAAGTAATGGTGCCAAGGAGCACGAGAAAAATGGGCACGGAATACTCCAGTCCCGCAACATAAAAGGTGCTGCCGGCGACGGCGATCAAAAGCAGGATACCGAGAACATCAAACAATGGGGACAGGCGCAGTTTGAACGGCAGGCGCTCGGCATCCCTGCCCAGCTCCCGCCGGAATCGAACGTGAGTCAGCAGAATTACAATCCAGACAAAATACATGCCCGCCACAGCCGATCCGAACATCAGGAGAAACCCGCGTTTAGGCACGTAGACCGCAAGCAGACTGGCCGCTGCCATACCTGCGCTTGAAACTGCGAGTGCCCAGTGTGGGACGCCTTGGCGGCTGAGTCGGCCTAACGCCTGAGGAGCGTAATCGCGGCGGGCGAGAGAAAACAGCATTCGTGTCGAAAGGTAAAGATTGGTGTTAGCGCTTGAAATGGCGGCGGTGACCACGACCAGATTCATAATCCAGGCTGCATATGGGATGCCTACGGCCTGAAAGGCACGCACGAACGGGCTGGCATGAATGCTGCCGTCGCCGGTTCGGTTCCAGGGAGTCATCGCGACCATTACCGCCATCGCCAGCACGTAGAAGAGAACCAGGCGCAAGACAATCGTGCGCATCGCCCGGGGAATAGTTTTTTCCGGCTGCCGCGCTTCGCCGGCGGTCACGGCCAGAATCTCGATTCCCATATAGCTCGGCAGGGCAAGGGTCAGGGCCAGCCAGGCACCCTTGAATCCGTGGGGAAAAAAGCCGCCGTATCGAACCAGGTTCTTTAGTCCTGGCGCCGGGCCGGGTTGAACCAGGCCGGCGATGAGAACGATGCCGATCACGATAAAAACGACTATGGCCATGACTTTGATCAGTGAAAACCAGTACTCCAACTCGCCAAAGCTTTTAACCCGAGCGGCATTGATGGCCACTACGGCAAAGGAAACCAGGACCACCCAGAGCCATTCCGCCGTGCCCGGAAACCAGTATTGGAAATAGATGCCGACGGCCGTGACCTCGGCGCCTATTGCAATGATCTGAATCAGCGCATACATCGCGCGCACGGCGAAGCCCGACCATGGATTCAGGTACCGCTCCGCGTAGATACCGAATGAACCGGCGGCCGGATAAACGACAGCCATTTCGGCAAGCGCATAAGCCAGGATCAGCGCCAGGCAGGCGCTAAGCACGTAGCTCAAGATGATTGCCGGCCCGGCGAGGTTGATGGCTGCCGTGCTGCCGAGGAACAGACCGACACCGATTGCGCCGCCGATCGCAATCATCGCCAGTTGGCGCTCGCTTAACTGGCGGTGCAAGCTTCGCGCATACATTGGATTTGCCACTCTGGTTTTCTGCTCTCTGCTTTACCCGTCTGGCTCATCGTCAATCCCAGGTGCAAGCAATCAGGTGCCGCTCGCGATGGCGGCGAGGTGACAAGAGGGCGTCTCTTTGTTGATCCCGTTGAAGGCGGCTTCCCGGTCGTCGAGCCTGTTGTAAACCTGGAAAGACAGCCGCAGCCGTAATGGCGGCTCGGGCACACGATGCGTTCCTGGGCCAGTTCTTCAACCAGTCCGGGAGCGTTGAGGCGTACATCGAGAGCGAGCACGTCGACTGGATGGGTGCCGCAATGCTGATACTCGTCGAGCATGACCAGCGCCCCGCGGTCATGGGTCCGGTGCACGATCTCTGCCACGGGGGGCGAAATCCGCTCATCAACGAGATACCGGTCAGGGGAACAATGAGGGTTTTGGCGTTCGATCGCGCGGTCGCAATTCTCGATCGGAATCTCGTTGCCAGCGGCTTTGACGAAGACGACTTGCGCGCCCCGCCGCCGCTGCGCCAGCCAGGTATGTCCCATGGTGGGGAATTCGAATTCCCCCACGACGACTTTGTCCCGCTCAGCGAAATTCAGGCTCGAGACCGAATTGATCGCGGCCGAGGCCGAGGCGACCAAGGCGATCTCCTGCGGTTCGGCATCGATGAAGTTCGCAAAGCCGGTGCGCGCGGCTTCATAGTGCTCGATCCAGAGGTCCCGGGGTGAGCCGTGCTCGTGCCAGCTGGCGAGGTATTCGCGCAGGCCCTGCTCGGCTGCATCCGACAAAGCGCGGTGAGAGCAGCTGTTGAGGTAGGTTTTCTTCCTCAAAATGGGGAACTGGGACCGAATCCCGCGGAGCTGAGCATCCGTGAGCATGGCCATTCGCGGGTGGCCGGAGGATGGCCGACCCAAGCGTCAGCGATTATATGGCGGGTCAGCCAATGTCAGCCCAAACTCTAATCTGTGGTTGTCGGCCGAGCGGCGAGAGAACTGTTTATGACTTGACCAGCTCACCAGCGCAGGCGCAGGATGTCTCCGGTCGCCGCGCGTCTGGGCTGGCACGGGGTCGAGAATCGCCAAGTCAGCTTTTCGCCGATGTATGAGAGAGAGGAAGTTTGAAATTGGTGCGGTCAGTTGCGGCCGATCCGGACCGCCGCCTACGGAAGACAAGCCGGATCGAGCGCCGAGGAGGATGATATGAACCTCAGGGCCAGGAAACAGGCTGTCGAACGTTTTCTGCAGAGCGCTACCCTAACCATCGCCCTTGGCGCTCGAATGCTCGTCCCGCTCCAGGCACAGGTCGTCAGCGTAATGGTCGAGGGCCGGGTGTTAGATACAACCGGGGCGGCCATCCCGCAGGCAAGCGTCACTGCGGTCAACGTTGCCACCGGGTTTTCCCGCGCGGTTATGGCCGATGCGACCGGCGATTATCAGATCAGCTTCCTGCCCGTGGGTGACTACACGCTCACGGTCGAAAAGACTGGTTTCAAGAAGCAGGCTAAGCGGATACATCTGGACATTGGCGCAGCCGCCAAGCTCGACTTCACTCTCGAGGTAGGCCAGGTGATCGAAGAAGTGAACGTCCAGGACATCGGCGAACTGGCGGAACCGACGCGCACCATGGTGAGTTCCGTCATTGACCAGCAGAAAATCGAAGACCTGCCGGTTAACGGCCGCCAGTTCATCGATTTCGCCCTGCTTGCGCCAGGAGTCAAAATCGGGGATACCACGTCCGGCAGCACCGACGTGATCATCGAGCCGGTAACCAAGCTGTCTTTTGCGGGGCAGAATATCCATTACAACTTCATCGCCGTCGACGGCGCCGACAACATTTCTACCGCCTCCGGGGTACAAAAGTACACGCCATCGCAGGAAGCCGTGCGGGAGTTCCGCGTCATTAACAGTACTTACAGCGTGGAGTTCGGGCGAGCCGTGGGTGGAATCGTAAACATCATCACCAAAGGCGGCACCAACCAATTTCACGGCTCGATTTATGAATACTTCCGCAATGACAGGCTCGATGCCGGAAGCATTCTGGCCTCATCGGATCCCTCAACCTGCCGAACGCCAGGCGTTCTGTCGTCCGAAGGCTGCAAGAAGCTGAACAAGTTGCGCCAGAATCAGTACGGCTTCACTCTCGGCGGACCCCTCAAGGCGAATAAAACCTTTTTTTTCGGCAACTATGAAGGCCAGCGGCGCCGCGAATCTCCTTATTACAATTCGATCATCCTCAATAACATCGATGCCATTAATTCCTTTAAGCAGGGAATTGGATTTCCTCTCGAGAATCTCGCCGTGACCCGCAATACCGACTATGACAACGTGCTCGGACGCCTCGATCACTCCTTCAGCGATAAAAGCAACCTGTTCATCCGCTACTTTTTTAATAGCGGCAGCCTCAAGAATTATTCTCCGCTGAACGATGGCTTCGACCTGCCATCCGGTTTCAAAAACAACAGCGACAAGGACCATTCTCTGGTGGGCAACCTGGCCACTACGCTTACGCCGACTCTGGTGAACGAATTGCGCCTGCAATACGCGCACCGCAACTACGACTTTCCGACCGCCAGTTCCCAGCCGCACATGGAAGTTGCCAATGAATTTGCGATCGGCGTGAACCGCGGCAACCCCGATTTTTATAAGGAGTCTCGTTTCGAGCTGGTCGATGATCTGACCAAGAACCTGGGGAAACAGACCCTCAGCTTGGGAGGCGATTACAACTGGGTGCGCACGACCGAGTCGTTTCCCCTGTTTTATCCCTTCGAAGCCACCTTTTTATGCATAAACCCGGGAAGCTTTCCCTGCAATATCTCGAACTTGCAGGACCACGACCCGGTGGTCCTGTTTTTTGAGCGCTTTCAGCCGCCTGCTTTCAATGAGCCATCCTTCAGCACTTCGGTATTCCAGCTGAGCCGCTACCCGGATGCCGTGCGCAACCGGGCGGTGGGCGTGCTGGATCACACCTACAGCGGTTTCTTTGCCCAGGACAACTGGCGGGCGAGCGAGCGCTTCACCCTCAACCTGGGCGTGCGTGCCGACGGGGAGACTTGGCCGAACGGGGTTTTGGACACGCAATGGGGAGTCGATCCGCGCCTCGGGATCGCCTACAGTCCAGGCCGCTGGCATAACCTGGTGATCCGTGTCGGCAGCGGCATATTCCACGGGATTGTCCCCGCCGCCCTGCTTGCCTGTCAGAAGCCTTCCTGTGGTGGGCAAACGAAGTTTCCCACCCGGCAGCAGCAGGAGGACGATCTGAACTCGGTGACCCAGTTGTTCGGCTTTGCCAGCGGCGTCGGGCCGGGAGGTCCCATG
>JAFAWX010000225.1 GCA_019241535.1 Acidobacteriota bacterium
AAAGATAGTAAGAAGGAGAAGCCGGTTGTCGTCGATATCGACCTCGAGGGCATCGAGCAGCGGATCATTGCCTTGCCCACTCCGCCGGCCGTGGTTCAGGCCTTTGCGGCCGCGAAAGGATTCCTGTATTACTCGACCACGGCTGTACAGGGTTTGTCCGGCCCTCTGCCCGGCGAGGGCTCCGCCGTGCACGCCTACGATCTCAAGGAGCGCAAAGAAAAAACCGTGATTGAAAATGTAGAGCGCTTCGCTCTTTCCTTTGACGGCTCGAAGCTGCTCTATGAATCCGCGGATGGCGGCGAGCACGCGACCCATACCTACGGCATTATCGATGCCAAGCCCGGGAACGAAGCGAAAAAGGTCGGCGATGGCAGCCTCAACCTGAACGGGATGCGCGCTCGAATTGATCCTGCCGAGGAGTGGAAAGAAATGTTTGAAGAAGTCTGGCGGCAGGAACGCGACTATTTCTACGAAGCTGCCATGAACGGGGTCGACTGGGAGCAGATGCGCGAGAAATATGCTCAGCTTCTGCCTTACGTCTCCGAGCGCTACTCACTGACCTATATTCTCGGCGACATGATTGGCGAGCTTTCAAACTCGCACACTTACGTGGGCGGCGGAGAATATCCCGATCTGCATCCCGTCAATGTTGGCCTGCTGGGAGCGGATTTCGAGCTCGACAAGGCCAGCAGCCTCTACCGTTTCAAGAGAATCTTCCCCGGGGAGAATTGGAACCAGGCGCTACGCTCGCCCCTTACTGAACCAGGGATTAATGTTAAGGAGGGCGATTACCTGCTGGCGGTGAACGGCCGTTCCCTGCGCGCCCCAGAAAATCCCTACGAGCTGCTGGTAAATACCGCCGATGAAGTAGTTATCCTTACGGTCAACTCAAAACCGTCGCTCGAGGGCTCGCGCAATGTTCAGGTCAAACCCATCAATGACGAATTCAACTTGCGCGAGCTGAATATGATCAACACCAATCGCAAGAAGGTGGATGCCGCGACCGGGGGCAAAGTCGGCTATATATATCTCCCCGACATGGGCGATGGTGGATTGAACGAGTTCGTGAAGCAGTACTTTCCGCAATTGCGCAAGCAGGGGTTGATTGTCGATGTGCGCTATAACGGCGGCGGCTTTGTCGACGAACTAATCTTTGAGCGCCTGCGCCGTATCCTGGCGGGAATGGATAGCGCCCGCAACCGACAGAGCAGCACGGTCCCGCAGAATGTATTCATCGGACCGATGGTCTGCCTGACAAACCACTATGCCGCCTCGGATGGAGACATCTTCAGCTATATGTTCAAGTACTACAAATTGGGTCCTCTTATTGGGGAACGGACATGGGGAGGCGTGCGCGGGATTCGTGGCGAGATTGCTTTGATGGATGGCGGCTATATTACTCGGCCCGAGTTCGCGGCCTATAGCCTGGAAAGCAAGTGGGTGATTGAGAACCACGGAGTCCAGCCGGACATCGTAATCGAAAACCGTCCCGAGCAGGTAGTTGCCGGAAAAGATCCGCAACTCGAGAAGGCCATCGAAGTAGTGAGCAAGGCAATGTCGGAGCACCCCAGACGGCTGCCTCCCCGCCCGCCCGATCTGCCTGCCTACCCTCCGGGACCGAATTAGGCCTCTGGCCGCGCCCGGGAAAGAGGTTTCTGCTCTGGTTCCCTGAATCGTTTTCCGCTTTCGATCAATCCTATCGAAGGAAAGGCCCACGTATAATACAACCTTAATGCCCAAGTACTCGATCGTTGTACCTTTGCACAATGAGCAGGAGAACGTCACCGACCTTTACGACCGCCTGAAGGCGGTTATGGAGACCAACGGAGAGAGCTTCGAGATTGTTCTTGTCGATGATGGCTCCTCCGACGACACCTTTCACTTGCTTCGCCAGATTGCTGGGGTCGACAGTCGCGTGACCGTGATTCGGTTGCGCCGCAACTTTGGGCAGACCTCTGCTCTGGCGGCCGGCTTTGACCATGCACGTGGCGAATACATCATTGCCATGGATGGGGACCTGCAACATGACCCCGCCGATATCCCGGTATTTCTCGAGAAAATTTCCGAGGGCTACGACATCGTCAGCGGCTGGCGCAAGCAGCGAATCGACAACCTGTGGCTGCGTCGCATTCCGTCGCGTTGCGCCAACTGGGTGATGGCCAAGCTTAGCGGCGTTGATATCCACGACTTCGGCACGACGTTCAAAGCCTACCGCCGCGAAATACTCGAACAAGTGCCACTTTACGGCGAACTTCACCGCTTCATTCCCGCCCTCGCTTCCTGGCACGGTGCGTCCATCTGCGAGGTGGCAATTCGCAATATAAACCGCGAGCGGGGCAGTTCCCACTATGGTATTTCCCGCACCCTGCGCGTCTTCTTCGATCTGATTACGATCCGTTTTCTTCTAAAGTATCTAGGCCGCCCGCTGCACTTTTTCGGCACCGTGGGCATGCTGGGAATTCTGGCCGGGCTGGGGATTACCGCGTGGCTGTTTATCGAGAAATTCGTCCGGCACACACACGTCATGATGGAACACGGCCCCATGATGATCTTCGCCGCCGTGCTCCTGTTGGCCGGGCTGAACCTGTTGGCGATCGGTTTGCTTGGGGAACTGCAGGTGCGCCACTACCACGAACCGACGCGCCGCGCCCCTTACAGTGTCGAGCGTGTAATCCGCGCCCACAGTGAAGAGCAGAGCGTGCCGGAGTAGTTCAGAAAGCTTCCTTGTTGACCACGTACGGCATCTGCTTGGGATCGCCGCCGTAGTTTTTCTCCAGCACGTCAATCAGGCCTTGAACGCACCGGCCTGCCATTCCTTTATCGGGATCGGGAGAGAGCCTGGTAATGGTCGCGGCGCTGCCGAAATGAGGAAAAAGGCGGCAGCGGTCCTCAATTGCCGGATCGCGAAGCGGCGAATCAACCGGCAGGGGCTCCTTCTCGTAGACATCGAGGGCCGCCCCGGCTATCCATTGTTCGCGGAGGGCTTGAGCCAGAGCGCTCTCGTCGACCACCGGCCCGCGCGAGGTATTTATCAGGAATGCGGAGGGGCGCATCCAGCGTAGGGTGCGCTCGTTGAACAAATGGTAAGTGGGGGTGGGACTTTCTGTTGTTCGCAACAAAGGTACATGGATGGTAACGAAATCCGCCTGCCTGAGAGCTTCTTCAAAGGCCACGTACTCGATCCGCGTCTTTTCTTTCTGGATACCCCGCGCCAGGCGTAGTTCCATTAACTCCGCGATTGCCCGAATGTAGGCATGATTCTGATAGGCGGGGTCGTAGCACAGGATATTCATGTCAAAACCGACACACTTCTTGATGACCGCCAAACCGATGCGTCCGGTTCCGATGACCGCAATCGTCTTGCCTGTCACTTCATCGCCCAGGAAGGGCAGATAAGGATGCCAGAACCCCCACTGGTTGTTCCGCGTCAGCTGTTCGGCGCTCCACTGTTTCCTTGCTAACGACCCCAGCATGAAAAAGGCAAACTCTGCCGTGGCTTCGGTGAGCACGTCGGCGGTATTGGTAAAGGGTATTTTGAAACGATTGGCGTCCTCGCGGTTGATATTGTCGAACCCTACGGCCAGCTGGGAAACAACCCGCAACTTGCCCTGGCCGGCAGAAAAAACTTCGGCGTCGATTTGATCGCGCAAGGTGGTGATCAGGCCGTCAATTCCGGAGGCCACTTTGGCGATAATGACGGCTTTCGGCGGCGCTTCGGGCGCGGGGTGAATTTCCAAATAGTAGCCGCGCTGGCGCAACCGTTCGAGGGCGGGACCGATGTCGCAGGTGGCGAAAACGCGAAATTTCTCAGCCATATGACATGGTTTCTACCGCCGTCCGGCGGTTCTAGGCCTAGGCGAACCTCCAGCGGGTTGCGCTCGAGGAGAATTTCTTTTCCCAAAGGCCAAAGGCAAGCTGCGGTCTAAGACGGAAGACGGGCTCTTTGCCAGAGATAAAATCCTCTGCCATCTTGCCCAGCTTCCAGTCGTATTTCTTTTCATAGCGGCGGATAAATTCACGTATGCGCTCGATCTCGCGCTCCGCGTCGACAAGCCCTTCGAGAATAACCGCCTCCGCCGCGTTCTCGGTGCACATGGTGCAACGAGGGTTATGCCGTAGGTTTTTGGCTTTGCGGCTCTCTCTCCCAGTACTGAAATAGATGGCTCCGTCTAGCCACAGCGCCCATACCACCATCACATGCGGGCGCCCGTCGGGCCTGGTAGTCGCAATCCAATACTGGCGACTGCGGTTCAGCCGATTCTCGGCCCACTTCCATGGCAGTAAGCCCCTGCTGCTATTCGCCAGACCGTAGCCAGGAATAGTGGGGCGCGAAGCCTTGGGGAGCGGGACCTTAACTTTCCGCTTGGCGATCGCTTGCTTAGTTGCAACTCGCTTCCTGCCTTTTGCCCTAAGCAAACCGCTTTGCAGGTTCACAGAAGCCTTCGTCGCGTCCACTGGTCGATCCGGTCAAGCGCCCGGCCCAGGTTTTCGATTGAATTGGCAACGCTGAAGCGCAGGTTACCTTCCCCGTACTCCCCGAATGCTGTGCCCGCGAGGCAGGCAACACCTGCTTCTTCGAGCAAAGCATCGGCAATGGCCCTCGAATTCCATCCGGTGGCGACAATATTAGGGAAGGTGTAGAACGCGCCTTTCGGGACCCGGCAATGAAAGCGGGCAATGCGGTTCAGGCCGGCCACAAACAAATCCCGGCGCTCGCGGAACTGGAATCGCATGCGCTCGACTGAACTCTGGTCTCCGCGCAGCGCCTCGAGCCCGGCTACCTGGGAAAAACTCGCGGTGCAAGAATTCGAGTTGGTCATGAGCCGGGCAATCTGCTCCGCCAGATCCGTTCGCATAATGCCGTAACCCATTCGCCACCCAGTCATGGCGTAGCTCTTCGAAAAACCATCGAGCAGAATGGTTCTCTCCTTGAACCCGGGCTCGGCGATGATTGAGTGATGCTTGCCCTCAAAGATTAGCTGGCTGTAAATCTCGTCCGAGAGCACGAAAATATTACGATCGCCAATCGCCTGGGCGATCTGCTCCAGATCGTGCTTGGCCAGCACTCCCCCGGTGGGATTTTGCGGTGAATTCAAGATGATCATCCGGGTATGATCGCTGATCAAGCCGGAAAGCTCGTCCACGTCCAGGGTGAAATCCTTTTCCTCGCGCAAACGGATGGGAACGGCTTGGGCGCCGACATAGTGGATCATGGACTCATAAATGGGAAAGCCGGGATTGGGATAAATGACTTCATCGCCGCTATCAATGAGAGCCAAAATGGAGAAAAATATGATCGGCTTGCCCCCGGGCACCACGACCACTTCCTCCGGCATGACAGGGACGCCGCGACTCTCGCTTACTTGCTGGGCAATGGCCTCGCGCAACTCGGGCAGTCCCGCCGATGGACCGTAGTGCGTCCATCCCGCATGCAGCGCCTCTATCGCGGCATCGACAACGTTTCCCGGGGTATCAAAATCCGGCTCGCCAATTTCCAGGTGAATGATGTCCTTGCCCTGGCGCTCGAGCGTCCGCGCCCGATTGAGAACCTCAAAGGCAGTCTCGGTGCCCAGCCGCGACATACGTTCTGCCAGGCGAAGCTCAAACTGGACGGCCCGGGTCATAGGGGCAAAACGGCTTATTGTACAACCGCGGAGAGAACTTAGCTATGGAACCATCCATCTATCGGTGCACAAGCTTTTCCTCAGGCGGACGTGCCGACGCGGACGAAAGACCGACTGCAGGGGAAAGCAGCGACAGATGTGCCAATCACTGTTGATTGCCGTAGGTTGGCAGGCCTTGCTGGACCATGTAGAGCAATCTTTGTGCGCGCGGTCCCCAGTCGCTCTGGCCGGCTTGCGCGATCGCCTTTTGCGCTTCGGCGATCGCACGGGTTTTCGCTTCTTCGGATTTTTTCAAGTCGTCTTCGGTTTTATAGATTTCGATCAAGGCCGACCAGCGATATGCCGCCTGAAAGAGAGCCTCTGAAGCTGCAGGCGACTGCGGATGCTCGGCCGCATACTTTTCGTAAATTTCTGCTTCCTTGGCCGGGCATTTCGACTGCCCCTGCCAGTCGCCGCACACCTTATTGTCAATGAGGTGAAACGCCGCCAGATCGGCCCACTTGGTGTTGGGAAACTTCTTCATTACTTTCTTGAAATACTCCTCGTTCATACCTCGGCGCAGGTCGGGCGCCTGCTCCCTGGCCGAGGGCAGCGACATGACATCCGCTTTCTCGATCTGCCAGCGAATGTCGGCCGAGCGATACATGGCTTCTCCCGCAAGAGGCGATTGGGGAAACATTTCCGCCACCTGTCCGTATAGGCGCATGGCATCCTGTGCGGCGTAATGCCGCCCGTTGCGCTGGCTGGCCTGGTCTTCGGAGTCGACCGCCTCGCCGAAGAGAATCTTGTCTCCATTCGGGCTCGACGGCTCAATCAGCCCCTTGTTTTCCATCCACCCGGTGACCGTGCGCTCCTCAGTTAAATTTGCCTCAACGTGAGCCCAATCACCGCTTGTACCAAGGAAGATGACCTCGCGCCCGCGATCCACGGTGGCAAGCTTCGAAGAGGTGGCGTCGGGGGAGAGATAAATCGGGGCAACCCGTATCGTGGTCGCACGAACTGCGTCCGCCCCCGACAAACCGGCGGACAGAAGAAGCACAAGACAGGTCGAAAGGCGGAATTTCATTCGCAAATCTAAAAACATTATCGTACAGGCGGCGGGGCTTACGCATCCAGCGCACCGGCTGCGAGCGCCCGGCCCTAGCGCTTTCAATGATCCTTGCTTTTGAGAAAACGAGAAAAACCGCATTCACCGCGTAAAGGCTAATGATCGCCAAACGCTCGAGAAACTCCGTTACGGCACACTCCGAGGCAGCCCGTGTCGGAGTGCTCGAGGGAAATCCACAGTAACGCAGGAATCACTCGAACGTGTTCAGGAGGGGAGCGCCAGATCCGGTGCACGATTTTGCCGCCTTGCGAGCAGTTTTTGCCCATCCCATTGCCGTCAGCCATTCTTGACAAGCTGATCAGTGGACAGCTTGCTGGTATGGGGGAACGGAGGAGCGAATCTGGTTGAGCAAACCCGGATCGATATTTCCGCCACTGATCACGGCGACGGTGACTCTCGAAGGGGGTAGCGATGGGCGATGGTAGAGCCATGCGGCGGCTGCCACCGCGCCGCTCGGCTCGGCCACCGTCCTCGGGTTCCGCACCAGGACACGCATCGCCCGCACGATTTCATCTTCCGTAACCGTGACAATATCGTCGACATAGCGGCGGATGTGCGCGAAGGTTATGGTCCCCACGAATTGAGCGCGCAGGCCGTCGGCACATGTAGAGAGAACCTGTTCGGCGGGAAATTTGACAATTTGTCCGGCGCGCAAGCTGGCTTGCGCATCGGCGGCAAGTTCTGGCTCTACCCCCACCACTTTGGCCTCGGGTTTCAAAGATTTGATAGCCGTCGAGATTCCACTGATTAAGCCGCCGCCGCCGATCGGCACCAGCACAAGGTCCACTGCCGGAAGATCCTCGATAATTTCCAACCCGGCGGTACCTTGTCCGGCGATGATTTTTTCGTCATCGTAAGGAGGTACGATCACGTACCCGTATTGGGCTGCGAGTTCTTCCGCTTTCAGCTGCCGTTCGACTCCGCTCGGGCCCACGAATATAATCTCGGCGCCCAGCGCCGCGGTAGCTTCGCGCTTGACGGCGGGCGCATTGCTGGGCATGACTATGACTGCCTTGGTGGACAGTGCCCGCGCCGCATATGCCACC
>JAFAWX010000228.1 GCA_019241535.1 Acidobacteriota bacterium
CGAGCCGGGCGCGATCCATGTCGCCTTCCTGCACCGCCGCCCGGCCGATGTTGACCCATCCATCGGGATTACGGGGATCTATCTCAGTCACTTTTTGGAAAGCCGCTTCAGCTCCCTTTAGATCGCTTTCGAGGAGAAGGCCGATGCCGTAGTCGTTCCAGCGCTGCCAATCCTCGGCCCGAAGAAATGTTTGGGGCTTTGCTGACGGCGTACTTCGGGGCACGACGGGCAGGACGACCTGGCTTTCGGCGATGGTCACCACTGGAACGTCGGGTATCTTCTCTTCCTTTGCCGAGACCCCGGCCAGCGAGCCGGTAAACACGTATTTTGCGTCGTCATGACCCGGACCCTGGTCAGCCTTCGCTTGGCGGGGATCGGCCACGCCGGCAAATGCGAACTGGGTGTTCCACCAGGAGAACTTGCGGTAGCAGAGCCGCGCGCGGAGGGTAACTTTGTCGCCAGTCCCCTCTGGCACCTGCATGCGATAGTGAACCGTGTCGGCTGCGCCCGGGGGAATCAGTCGCACATATACCACCGACCGGGTGGACCAGGCATTACGTTTGTTGATCGGATTGCCGTGTTCGTCGATCTGCAGCGAGCGATAAAAATGCGCGCCCTTCTCCACCGGTCCTTTGCCGTTATCTTCGACCATGCCACTCCAGAAGATAGTCTGGCCTTTGTCATCGTCAGCCTTCAGTTCAACCCAGGTGTCATAGGCGTCGACGGTTCCACCGGGAAAGAAATGACCGACTTTCTTCGTGCGCACGACCACATCCACCCGGACCGTGTCTCCCCGGCGGAGGAACGGTTGCACGCGGTCGAGTGGCGCTGAAACGGGGTTGGCCGCGGTGGTGGCCGGTGCGGTTTTGGTCTCGGCTTCCTCCCCCACTGCGAACGTAGTGGCGGTATCGGACTGCGGTATGGCGACAGGCTTGGCCTCGGCTGGTTCGGGTGAGACGGCAAAAACGTCAACGCTCAGAATGCCGCTTTTCAGGAAGTTTTCCGTCAGCTTGAGTTGGTCCGCGTCCTCATTCGCGGTGGGAACGGCGGTGTTTGCGCCGGGGAAGCGGTGCGAGTGGACAAAGCCGTTTATATTGCCCCTGTCGGCCGAGTGGGTTAGGGGCATGTGACAATCGGCGCACTGCTGTGACCGGGGAGGATAATAAAAGGAGCGCCCGCCTTGCCCGGAAATCCCACTGGCCTGCCAGTTGTCATATTCGTTGAAGCCGCGAATCCAGCGATAGTGATTCACCGGAACGTCCAGATGGACTTTGTGACAGCTGGAACAGAATTCCGCGGTCTGGTCGCGCATAAACGGCTTCAGGAATACCCGGCGGTGCGGCTCGGGGTTAAGCTTTACCAGAAAGTCGTGCAGGGTGCGCACCACCGGATTCTTGCTGGCGGCAAGCTCGTGCAATTTTGGATACTCGAGATAGAAATCGCCCTGCCCCATCGTGCTCTTCACCCTGGCGATCGAGTGACACATCATGCAACCGAGGCCGGCCTGGGCTTCAGGGCGATGCACGATCTGCTTGATAGGCGTGTCCATCATGCCGCTATAGAGAACCGCAGGGTCGTGACAGCCGCCGCACCATTTCGAGGGCTTGGTTCCAACCCGGTCCTGCATGTACTCAATGCTCTTGCGGTACCACTGGTTGTTAAAAGAAGAAAAATGATGAGCGGAGCTGAACCACTGGCGGTAAATATCGGCATGGCAGCGCTGGCAGGAGTCCGACTCCATGAAGAACTTGCTGGGAATCTTCTGATGGCCATACACCTGCGCTGAACTGGGGAAAAAATCGCCGCCGGGACCGTCTCCTTCCTGGTCCATGCTGGCTGGGGGATCAGCTGGATTGTGGATGCGCGCAGAACTCCGCCAGCGAGAATTGCGCACGTACCAGCCAGCGGCGCTTAAGGCCGCAAGCATGACTAAGCAGACGCCGTAGCGAAGAAACGCACCCGAGCTGCCTCGAGAAAGTACGCCACGGTGACCGATCCACGCGGCCACGAGAATTCCAGTGCCAAGAAGTGCTAGAACGATGTGTAGGTAAAGCCAATTCCATTCCGCGCGCGCTGTTCCAATTCGGATGAGCAGGATGCCGAAGAGCGCTGAGGCGGCGATCAGGACCCAGCCGAGGCGTTCGATGTTCGACCTGTACCGCAGCTTCTCGAACAGCAGTGCGGCGAGGTAGATCGAAGCCACGGTGCCAAGCAGGGCATGCAGCAGGACAACGGCGGCGTAAATGACGTTTGGCTGCGGAAAAGCGTAAAGGTAGGCGGCGGAGAGTAGGAGAAATCCGAGCAGCGGCGCCAGAGCGCGACGACCTAACAAGCTCTTTATCCGGAAGATCATTGCTCCGACACACGACG
>JAFAWX010000156.1 GCA_019241535.1 Acidobacteriota bacterium
TCACCCGAATTGAAACTCTTAATCCCAAAATCAACGCATTTGTGGATCTCAACCGCGAGCGCGCCCTGCGCGATGCCCGGACGGCGGAAGCGGTCGTGCAGGCCGGCGAGAAGCTAGGTCCGCTGCACGGGGTTCCTATCAGCATCAAGAGTTCGATTGATGTTGCCGGAATGCGGTGCGAGGCAGGGACTAAGCTGCGTAGCGGATATGTTGCCACGCAAGATGCTCCCCTGGTTCGGCGTCTGCGGAAGGCAGGCGCGATTGTCCTGGGGGTTACAAACACTCCTGAACTCCTCATGGCGTGGGAGACAGATAACTTGCTTTACGGGCGAACCAACAATCCCTGGGACCTGTCGCGAACCTCCGGAGGTTCAAGCGGCGGCGAAGCTGCGGCGATCGCCTCGGGATGCTCTGCTGGAGGCGTGGGCAGCGACGGTGGCGGATCGATCCGCGTGCCGGCGCATTTTTGCGGTATCTGCGGACTCAAGCCAACGCCCGGTCGAATTCCCGCTACTGGACACTATCCTCAATCGCTCGGGCCATTTGCCCTGCTGGGGGTTGTCGGCCCGATGGCCCGAACGGTGGCGGATCTGAAACTTCTATTTGAAGCCATGCAGGGGCCGGACGCGGGGGACCCATCGGCTGCGCCGGTTCGGGTGAAGTGGCCTGAGCCGTCGGAGATGCGAAAAATTCGGGTTGGCTACTTTGAGGAGGACGGCTGCAATCCCGTGACGCAGGAAACGCGCCGGGCAGTACAAATAGCCGCAGGCAGGCTGCGCAGCGCCGGGTTCGAAGTGGAACCTTTCCATCCCCGGGGCCTCGAAAGGGCGCGCGAGCTGTGGTGGCAACTGTTTGGGGTTGCAGGAGGTATGCTTTTGCGGCCCATGGTTGCTGTTCGCGAGCGCGATATAAGTCCCATTCTCAAAGCTTTCACAGCTTCGGTTGAAGCCGAACCCCCGCCCACCGCAGAAAGCTTGCTTGAGACCTGGATTGGACGCGATGTCACTCGGATCGGGGTATTTGAGCAAATGAACGCATTCCCCGTTTGGCTGTGCCCGGTCGCTTCCATTCCCGCATTCCGGCATGGTGAGCGAAGCTGGCTCATCGATGGCAAAACTGTCAAGTATCTTGACGCCTGGAGCTATTGCGAGTGGTTCAATCTGCTAGGTACGCCCGCGGCAGTGGTGCCGGTGACCTGTTCTGCAGAAGGTCTGCCGATCGGTGTGCAAGTCATTGCACGCCCTTGGGAAGAAGAACTGGTGCTGTCGATCGTATCAGTGCTGGAACGAGAAGAAATGAACGGCAAGAAGCCCGTATTTTAGCTATCGGCTTCCGACGGGCGACGAGAGTCTTCCTCGACTAAGCATTACAACTGCAAAACAGCACCTATCGTTATTATCGTCACGTATGGGTATCCTGTAGTTATTACTCTAGCAAGCGCCGAGGGGAGCCGCGGTGCGGAAAATCGAAGTGTTTGAGGCCAAACAGAAGCTCTCTGAGTTGGTCGAGCGCGCCGCCGCTGGCGAGCGGATCGGCCTTACGCGACGCGGCAAACTGGCTGCCATGTTGGGTCCAGCAACGGGCGAACACAACCTGCGCAGCATTTTCGAGAACCTGGAGGCGATCCGGCAACGAACGCGACGGGTAAAGAATATAAGTTGCAAAGCCTCAATCGAAGAGGGCCGTTCGTGAAGATCTTTGTTTTGTGATGCCTCGGTTGCCCTCACCAGTCCTGCCGCAATCGCTCCAGCTCTGTGCGGCCCTTGGAAGTTGCCATGGGCTCGTTGTCGGCGAGCAATAATTACCCTCCTCTGATCGGAACCGTCATGTCAGTTGATTACGGGTCTGCAGCCTGCGCGCGAGCTCCTGCGCCGCCTGCAATTTAATGTTTTTATACTATTCCGCCAAGCTGCCGGGAAATTTAGCGTAAATGTCCTAAACATACGGTGGACTCATGAGCCGTCGTGTGTCGGAGCAATGATCCCCCGGATAAAGAGCTTGTTAGGTCGTCGCGCTCTGGCGCCGTTGCTCGGATTTCTCCTACTCTCCGCCGCCTATCTTTACGCTTTTCCGCAGCCGGACGTCATTTACGCCGGCGTTGTCCTGTTGCATGCCTTGTTTGGCACCGTGGCGTCGATCTACCTGGCCGCACTGCTGTTCGAGAAGCTGCGGGACAGGCCCAACATCGAGCGCCTCGGCTGGCTGCTGATTGCGGCCTCAGCGCTCTTCGGCATCCTGCTCATCCGAGTTGGAACAGTTCGCGCGGAATGGAAGTGGCTTTACGTACATATCGTCCTGGCGCTTCTTGGCAGTGGAATTCTCGTGGCTGCCTGGGTCGGTCACCGTGGCGTACTTTCTCGAGGAAGCTCGGGTGCGTTTCTCCGCTACAGCGTCTGCTTAGTCATGCTTGCGGCCTTAAGCGCCGGCGGCTGGTACGTGCGCAATTCTCGCTGGCGGAGTTCTGCGCGCATCCACAATCCAGCTGATCCCCCAGCCAGCATGGACCAGGA
>JAFAWX010000316.1 GCA_019241535.1 Acidobacteriota bacterium
CCCATGCCCAAGTCGTAAAACTTGAATGGCAATCAGGATACCCGCCGTATCGGGCATCAATGGAGAATGGGGCGGCCCAGGGCATAGTCCGGGCAATCGAGTCCGCCACTGGCGGTCGCGTTATCCAGGTAGTCACGCTCGGTGGCAGTCTACCAATGTACCTGTTTGCGGGTCCGAATTCGACGCCGGTTATTGGGGTGCCGATCGCAAATCACGACCACAACCAGCATGCGGCGAATGAAAACCTGCGCCTGAAAAACCTGTGGAATGCAATCCAAATCTATGCCGGAATATTTGCCGGTTATCAGCCTGGCCAGATCTCGAATGGAGGCGCACATTGAAGTAAGGAGCATTTTTGCCGTTGAGCGAATTGCAATGCGGTTTTGATATATGCCGTCTACTCTAGCTTGAAAATTCGCTCCATCAAAAGCCATTTGTCGCCTGGCTTTGCCTTTGGCAACGGCTGCTGGAAGCGCCACATCAAGTTCTCCCACCTCTGGACTATCGGATTCTCCCGGTCGGCCGCATTTTTATTTTCCCAGGAAAAGCCGTCGTTCACATCCAGAATCATGCACATGCGAGTGCCCAGCAGATAGATCTCTGCCTGCTCGATCCCGGCCGACTTGAGGCTCGCAATGACTTCCGGCCAAACCTCTTGGTGGTAGCGACGGTATTCGGCAATCAGTTCCGGATCGTCTTTTAAGTCCAGTGTCAAACAGTAACGTCGTTTCATTGAGCTCCTTCTGACGCCTGATAGAAAAGAAAGAGTGTCACCCGCCAGAACACATCACGCGAACGCTCAGGTCAGTGCGCGGTCGAGGTGGACATAGCCGCCATCCACATACAGGTGCTGTCCGGTAACGTGCCCGGCTGCTTGCGAGGACAGAAGGAATAGCACTGCGGCAGCAATCTCTTCAGGCTTCGTCATCCGGTTACCCAGCGGGATTTTAGACAGGATAGTTTTCAATTTTTTTTGTGGTTCGGGAAAAGAGGATAGCCACTGCTCATAGAGCGGAGTCATGACTTCGGCGGGAACCACAGCATTAATGCGGATTCCGTAAGGCAAAAGTTCGACCGCCCACTCGCGCGTCAGGGCTAATATGGCGCCCTTGGCCGATGCATACCCGGAAGTGCCGCCCTGGCCGGTAACGGCGGTTTTCGAGGCAATATTTACCACGGCGCCCCGGGAGCGTTTTAAGTGTGGCAAGGCGAAGTGCGCCATGCTGTAGTAATGCACCAGGTTGCGCTCGAGTGAGGCCAGGTACTCAGAGGGAGAGCCGTCTTCCAGTCCGATGCGGTCGTTCACACCGGCATTGTTGACCAGGGCATCGAGGCGACCGAACTCCCTTACCGTTTCTTCAATCGCCTGCCGACAGGCATCGGCCGTCGTTAGTTCGGCCTGAACGAAGCAGCAGGAGGCTTTTAGGCCGCGAAGCTCTGCTACCAGCTTTTCTCCAAGTGCCTTATCTCTATCGACAACCACCGCTATGCCGTTTTCCTGACAGACCCCGCGGCTAAGGGCGGCGCCAATCCCCTTGGCACCACCGGTGATGACGATGACTCTATCCTGTAGCTCCAGATCCATAGTGCTTGCTTTCAAGTTTGTAGAACTCAATGGCATTCAAACCGAAAATTCTCTCCTGCTTTTCCCGAGGCAACGTGTTTGCATAGACGAAAAGCAAATTCTTGACCTCAGCGTAACTTCCGGCCAGGAGGCAAACCGGCCAGTCAGAGCCAAACATCACCCTGTCGGGTCCGAAGAGCTCCATTACGATGTCCAGGTACGGGCGGACGTCCTCTGCTTTCCAACTGCGCCAATCGGCCTCGGTAACCAACCCGGAGAGCTTGCAATAAACATTAGGAGCTCGGGCCAGCGGGGAAATCAGCGCAGCCCAGGGCTCGAGCACGGCGCTGCGGATCGGCGGCTTAGCCATATGATCAAGGGCGAACCGTAGGCCGGGGAATCTGCTCACCATCTCGGTCGCAGCCGGAAGTTGCTTCGGGTAAATCAAAATGTCATAGGTAAAATTGAATTCGGATAGCGCCCCGATTCCGCGCAAAAAATCTGCTCGCATCAAAAAGCGTTCGTCGGGTTCAGCCTGAGCGATATGACGGAAACCGCGGAGTTTGGGAAATTGTGAAAAATAACGCAGCCGTTCCCAAATTTGCGGACTGCACAGGTCAATCCATCCAACCACGCCCTTGATTTCGCCATGGTCCCGTGCCAGCTCGAGCAGAAATTTTGTTTCCCTCTCGGACTGATCCGCCTGCACGGCAATACAGCCATCAACCGAGTTTGCTTTCAGCTCGGGTATCAAGTCCTCGGGGAGGAAGTCCCGCCTGAGGAAAGACATCTCGTCCGTGATCCACGTATCTCTTTGGGCATCGTATCGCCAGAAGTGCTGGTGGGAATCAATCATCATACAGTTCCAGGGATCACGAACGCCCAGCGAGCGTCGCGGTGCTTGATTCAGGATCAGCCGCGAAGATTCAGAAAACCTCCATCAATCGGATAGTCTACCCCGGTTATGAACGAGGCTTCGTCGGAGCAAAGAAATTGCGCAAAAGCCGCGACCTCGTCCGCTGCCGCCATGCGGCCGATAGGTTGAACTCGGGATAATTTCTCAAACATCTCCCGTTCCCGGCCAGGATAGTTCTTGGACAAAAACCCATCGACAAATGGTGTATGCACGCGCGCCGGCGAGATCGAGTTACAGCGGATGTTTTCCCGCAGGTAATCGTGGGCCACAGAATAGGTCATTGAGATCACCGCACCCTTGCTCATCGAATAGGCGAAACGATCGGCGAGTCCGACCGAGGCGGCTATTGAGGCCATGTTCAAAATGATGCCCCCGCCATTCGCCTTCATGTGGGGGATGACGGCTTGCATGCAGTGGTAGACACCCTTGACGTTGACCCGGTAGATCTGGTCGAAATCGCTCTGAGAGGTATTTTCGAGATTGCCTACGTGGGCAATTCCCGCGCTATTCACGAGAATGTGAATGCGTCGCCCTCTAAAGATCTCCGCAAACACGGCTACGACGCTCGCGCCGTCAGAAACATCGCAGACGTGGGCCGCCGCCGTCCCTCCCTGGTCCGTAATCTCGCGGGCAACGAGTCTAGCCGGCTCGGGCTTGAGGTCGACGATTGAGACCGCTGCATCGCTCGCGGCAAATCGGCGGGCAATGGCAGCCCCAATTCCACTGCCGCCGCCGGTTATTACGGCGGCTTTGCCTTTCAACTGAAAGCCTACAGCGGATTCGGCGGTCAGAGCGAAACCCCCCGCTTCCAAGGGATGAAATCGTCCTGTCGCAGCAATTCGGCCTTGGTCCGTACCTCTCCGCTTGCCACCCGGACAACGTAGTCGAGAATTTCTTCGCCCATTTCGTCGACTGTTTTCTCCCCGCTGATGATGCCGCCGCAATCAATGTCAATGACATCAGGCATGCGCTTGGGTAAGCTGGAATTGCTCGAAATTTTCACCACGGGACAAACCGGATTGCCGGTTGGGGTACCCAGGCCGGTGGTGAAAAGAACGACGTTTGCCCCTGCACCGACCTGCGCCGTAACGCATTCGACGTCGTTCCCCGGAGTACATTGCAAATTCAGCCCTGGCTTCACGGAGTATTCTGGATAATCGAGGACGGCTGCCACCGGCGAGCTCCCTCCCTTTTTGGCCGCTCCTGCAGACTTCATGGCATCGGTAATCAGGCCATCGCGGACGTTCCCAGGGGAAGGGTTCATTTCAAAGCCTGCGCGCACCGCCTTGGCACGGGCAGCATAGTCGCGCATCAGCTGAATGAAACGTTCCGCAGTCTCCTGATCGGCACAACGGTGGATCAACTCCTGCTCTACACCGCACAGTTCGGGAAACTCCGAAAGGATCGTGCGCCCGCCAAGGGCCGCCACCAGATCGGAAGTACGGCCGAGGGCGGGATTTGCAGAGAGGCCGGAAAAGCCGTCCGAACCGCCGCACTTAAGGCCGATACAAAGTTTGCCGATTGCAGCTGGCTGCCGCGCTCGATCGTTTACCTCGATGAGGCCTGAAAAGGTAGCTCGCACGGCCGAGGAGAGCATATCGAACTCGGAGGCGCTCTTTTGCTGCTCAAAAACAAACAGCGGCTTGGCGAAAGCCGGATTGCGCCGGCTGATCTCATCCCGGAGAATGTCAACCTGCGCGTGCTGGCAGCCGAGGCTAAGCACGGTGGCCCCTGCCACATTGGGGTGATGGATATAGCCTGCCAGGAGACCGCAGAGGTTGCGCGAGTCGTCGTGCGTGCCGCCGCACCCTCCTTCATGAATCAGGAATTTGATACCGTCAACATTGTCGAACAATGGGCGCCGTCGAGGAGCGGCGGTGCCGAGCGAACCGGGGGAGTAGGTCTTGATTTCGTCGCTTCTGCCTTCGCCATAAAGCCGGGCCATTTCGGCCACCTGCTGGCGGTAGCGTGAAGGCGCAGCAAATCCAAGTTCCTCTTCAAACGCCTGCTTGAGGGCGAGGATATTGCGGTTCTCGCAGAACACCAGAGGCACGACCAGCCAGTAATTACGCGTCCCGGTCTGGCCGTCAGCGCGGTGAAATCCGGAGAAGGTACGATTCAGCCAGCGAGACACGTCAGGCGCAGTCCAGGGATACTCCCGCCAGTCCTGCCGGAATTCCGCAGCCTCATGGCTGGTGTTTCTGCTATTGAGGATTTCTCCCTTACGAATTGATTCCCGCGCCCTGCCAACCAGAACACCATACATGACAATTTCGGCTCCGGGGGACAGATCTTGAACGGCAAACTTGTGCTTTGCAGGTACGTCGCTGGCGAGCGTACAGAACTGATCGGAAACGTGCACTTGCTCGCCTTTGCGGAAGTCCCGCAGGGCGATGAGCACATTATCCCGGGCATCGAGCCTCAAAATTTCTCGCCTCACGCTCGCCACCTCCTTGTCCTGGTCGCATTCGTCAGCACTCCCGGTATAACAGTTTGCTTCCAGCATATCGCATGGGACGCAACCGGCACGGGCCGGACGGGTCTCGTCACAGGAAAGACGAGCGCGACAGGCATGGAACTGATCTGATTCGGTGAACCAGGCCAGGAAAAGCCAGGCATCCATGGGCAAGGAGGACGCAGGACGTATCCGGCTTCGTTTCGGACTTCAATGAAGACTTCTTTTCCAGCGCAGGTTTCGGGCGGCTACGGCAATGGCTAGACTGACGGGCTGGGCCGCCCCATGACCCGGTGATGATTTCGAAAAATCGCAGACAAGCTCGACGCGAATTGGCGGTCGTAATCGAAAAAAGGCCAGCTACGTCCCAAGGGCATGCTCTGGCCTTCGTCGCCGGCTTCGCCGTTTAACGACTACTCAGAACGCGCCTTCCAGCTCCCTTTCAGGCCCCCGGACTTTTTTGTTCTTCGCTTCACGGCTACAATTTCGAAACCAGAGCTGATCCTTGGATTTTTTCCTGGGAGGTCGAAGTGGAAAACGCGGCTGGGAACAAGATAATCGGCGCACCCAACGTCCGGCGGCGCCCTGGGGGCTTAGGCATGTTCTGGGTACTTCCCTGCCTCGCTTTCGCCCTTGGCGCATTTATTCTGACGATTCCCTGGGCGCTCCACATCGGCAACGCCTGGACCCCCCTGCTCTACTGGACGGGAACCGGCAAGCTGGTTACTAAGAGTGGAATCTTTCCCCTGTACGTGTGTTTGTATCCGTCGCGCGACCGCGGTTCGCAGCTTCGCCTGGACGGACTGAGACCCACGAGCGGAGTACACGGCTGGGGCTCGCTGTGTACCAGCGCGCAGACGATCGTTCCTCTTGACCTGACCGGAACGATTTACGCCGCCTGGCGAACTACCGATGGTGCCTTGATGCGATTCCGCCTTCTTGAACGAAACGGCGCCCGCCAGCTATTCGATCCCAGCCGGCGAGGATACTTCGATCTTTACGGCTATTGGCACGGAGCCCAGCTGATGATGAACGACCGGGGAGAGTACTCCAGCACATTTCGCTCGGGCCTCAGAATAGAGCACGCATCCGTGACCCTCACCAGGGGGGGCACGTCGGAATTCGACGCTCTGTGCTCGAGCACGAAAGATGACACCGCCCGGCAATGATGTCATGGATTTCTCGCTTTGAGCCAATCTCACACAGGCTCCCGCGGTCAAGCGCTTAGGGTTAGTCGCGGTGTGCAGATCGCAGAGCAAGGTTGGACGCTTGGTTGAACCAGTGAATGATCCGCCAAGGTACTGGATGGACCCGGGCCCATGCTCCGGTTCTCGCGACAAATCTTCCGAACTTTCGGATGGCTTAAGGTGCCGCGAATGTTTGGAGAGCCCGCAACCCCGGACTGTCGTAGCGGCTTACCTGAGGTTGCAAGATTCCGAACTGGTCAGAGTAAGGGGGAGAGCCCGGCTTCGATCTAAACCGGGGGTGGTTTTCGCTCCAGAGTGGCATGTAATGACGCTTTCCTTTCCCGCCGTGGTGCTTTAGCTTCTAATCAAGCTACAGGCAAGCGTAGCGATACCGCTCTCAGGCCGAAAGGTGATGCCTGAGAGCGGTATCCTTTTCTGGGCACTCCCCTGTACACGAACCCTCGATCACTGGGCAGATTTGCTGCCGCCTATTCCGTTCTCTGTCACTTCTGCCCTGAAATATGCCCTCCCGAGAAGGTATTATCGGGGGGAGTGTTGGCAGACCTGCTTAAAGATCGGCAGCGGTGCCGAAGGAGAACAAACCTGTAATGACACATGGATTGCAGCCTATCTTGCCGGGTACTGAGGGCGATGTTCGCGGGGCATACGACGCATTCAAAGCGAAAGGCCTGAAACTCAATCTGACGCGGGGGAAGCCGTCACCGGCCCAGCTGGATCTCAGTGCTGAGCTGCTGTCCCTTCCTGGCCCAGGCGACTACACTGCCGAAGGCACGACCGATTGCCGCAACTATGGTGGGCTTCAGGGCCTGGTCGAGGCGCGCCGTCTGTTCGCGCCAATTGTGGGAGCGGGTACAGAGCAGATGGTAGTGGCGAACAATTCCAGCCTCGCCCTGATGCATGACACTCTGGTCTATGCCTTGCTTAAAGGAACCTGCGACGGAGCAATCCCCTGGGCAAAGCAGGGAGAAATTGCTTTTCTCTGTCCGGTGCCGGGCTACGATCGCCACTTCAGAATCTGCGAGGATCACGGGATCCGGATGATACCGGTGGCACTCACACAGGACGGGCCGGACATGGACGAGGTGGAACGGCTGGTTGCCCGCGATACGGCGGTCAAGGGTATCTGGTGCGTGCCCAAATACAGCAACCCGACAGGTGCGATTTACTCGGCTTCGGTCATCGAGCGCCTGGCGGCAATGCCTACCGCGGCACCCGATTTTCGACTCTACTGGGACAACGCCTACGCGGTGCATCATCTTACGGACGAGCGCATTGAGATCGAGAACATCCTGGAATTGTGCGCGCGCCATGGTCATCCGAATCGTCCTCTGGTGTTTGCCTCTACTTCAAAGATCACTCTTGCCGGCGCCGGATTGGCTCTTTTTGCCGC
>JAFAWX010000001.1 GCA_019241535.1 Acidobacteriota bacterium
TGAATTTTTCCTCGATCGTGGCCGCCGCCGCCGGCTGCAGGAACTTGCCAAAACGGGTGCCCGTGTTGGCAAATCCCCAGGAAGGAATTTCAATGCGAAATTCCTCGAGGGCTCGAAACACTACGCCTGAATCAGCTGCGCCCATAAGCGCCTCCAGCTTTGCGGGGAGATTACACAGCCTCCCGGTCGCGGTCACGCCTTATCTGCACGCCGCCCGACATTTCGTATTGCAGAACGAGCCTGCCCGGCCAGCGTCGGTCAAACGTCAGCTTCGTCCCAGAAACATTACCTTAAAGCGAGAAAAAGCACCAAACCGGCGGATCGGGGAAGGAAATTCTGATTTCGTCTTGCAGAACAGTTTTGCTATAGTGTGGGCCGCCCTCTATGAACCCCGCTACCCGCGATCCTTATCTGGTCAAATCCGTCGTCCACAGCTCCCGGCTGCTTGCCGCCTTTCACACGCCGGGAGAGGCTCTGCCGTTGCGGGAAATCGCGCTGCGCAGCGGACTTCCCAAGACCATGGCGTTTCGCCTTCTTTACACGCTCGAAAAGTGCGGCATGGTCGAGAAACTCGGCGCCAATCTCTATCAGTCGAGCTTCCGCCCGCTCAAACCGCGACTCTGCCGCCTGGGATACGCCGCGCAGGGCACCGATTACCAGTTTTCGCGAGAAGTGACGGCGAGCCTTGAGCGGGCCGCAAAATCCGAGGGCATCGAACTGATCTCGCTCGACAATCGCTACAGCGCCAAGATTGCGCAACGCAACGCCGACCTCCTGGTGCGCGAAAAAGTTGACCTTGCCATCGAGTTTCAGACCGATGAAACCGTTGCCCCGGTGGTGGCCGCCAAGTACCGGGAGGCGGGCATTCCGATGATCGCCATCGATATCCCCCATCCCGGAGCCACCTATTACGGGGCCAACAATTACGAGGCGGGGCTGATCGGCGGGCGCTATCTCGGGCGCTGGGTTAAGGAACACTGGCATTCGGAACTGGACGAAATCATCCTGCTGGAGCTGCCCCGCGCCGGGAATTTGCCCCAGATGAGGCTGACCGGCCTGCTGGTCGGCATCAATCTGGCGCTGCCGTCGGCCAAGAACTCACGCATCACGCATCTGAACGGCGATGGCGGCCTGGGACCAAGCTTCGAGGTCGTCCGCCGCCACATCCGCGGGTCGCGCTCGCGCCGGGTTCTTGTCGGAGCCATTAACGACGTGAGCGCCATTGGGGCGCTGCGTGCCTTTGAAGAAGCCGGGCGCGCCGAAACCTGTGCCATCATGGGGCAGAACGCGTCGCCCGAAGGCCGTGCCGAGCTGCGCGAGCCCAATACCCGCCTGGTGGGCTCGGTGGCATTTTTCCCCGAGCGCTACGGCCCCGATCTCGTCCGCGTCAGCCTTGACATCCTCAATAAGAGACCGGTTCCCCCGGCGGTATTCGTCGAGCACAAGCTTGTGACGCCGCCGACGGTGGACCACTACTATCCCAATGACAGCTTGATGCAGGCAGCGCAGACGGTTCCCGCAATCAGTTCCACACGGCCCGCCTAGCAGCCTTCGGCGGCCGCCGCCGCGTTGTGTGTACCTGCGTTCTTTCTTCGCCCGTCGATATTATGCATTGCAAAACGCGGCGCCGGAGGTGTGCGGCGCTGGAGGTGGCACGCTTACCCTGTAAATGTGCCCGCCTTCCCGGCCCTGGGGCGAGCCTGCCTCCGCAAAACTCTTGTTTCTTATTGCGAAACGCACCCTGGTTGTGCTTTGTCGCTTGACGATGCTCGCCGAGTGATGGGAGCATCCCCCGCACGCAAAGCTCAGTCGTGGGGCTTGCGCCAGTCCGCCCCGATCAATGTTTGCAATGGACTGAGATCCGAGCACAGATCGCGCCGAGGAGGTGGCAATCGCCATGTTTCGAAGGACAAGAACTCTTCTTCTGACGTTGGTATCTGCGTTTGCCGGCCTGGCCCACGCACAGTCTGGCGCCGTCGGAACCATCCTGGGAACAGTCACGGATAACAGCGGCGCCGTCGTCGCCAATGCGAGCGTCGATGTATTGAACGTAGCCACGGGGGTGAACAGCCACACCGTAACAACGTCCTCCGGCGATTTTACGGTTCCCTATCTGCAGCCCGGGACCTACCGGGTGACCGTCCAGGCCGAGGGATTTCAGAAATCTGTGGCCGAAAACGTCGCATTGGTTGTGGGACAGCAGGCCCGGGTGAATGCCTCTCTCAGGCCCGGCTCGGTCACTGAGAGTGTAGAAGTGCAGTCGAGCGCGGTCGAGCTCGACACCGATACTTCGGCCGTTACCCAGATCGTAACCCAGCAACAGGTAAACGAACTTCCGCTCAATGGGCGCAATTTCCTGAACCTGCTCTTCATCGGCGCCGGGGCGGTGCAGACCAACGGCGAGCAGGGTCAGATGCGGCAAGGCGAGGGCAACGCCATAAGCATCAACGGCGGCCGGCCGACCTCCAACAATTACACGCTAGATGGCCTGATCAACACGGACACGGCGCTGAATACCCCCGCAGTCATATTGTCCCAGGATGCAATCCAGGAGTTCAAAATCCAGAGCGAGACCTATTCAGCGGAATACGGCTTCAGCGCCAACCAGGTTAATATCGTCAGCAAGAGCGGCACGAACCAGCTTCACGGTACGGTTTTCGAATTCCTCAGGAACGACGCCTTTGACGCCAAAGCACCTTTCCAGAGATCCCTCCCGGAATTGCGGCAGAATCAGTTCGGTTTTGTGGTCGGCGGTCCGATTTACATTCCCAAGCTCTACGACGGGCGTAACAAGACCTTCTTCATGGTCAACTACGAAGGGTGGAGAATCGTAAATGGGTTTGACCAGAGCACGTTTACCGTTCCCGTTACTGCGCAACTGAACGGCGACTTCTCGGCGTCAGGGCTTGCGACCCCCACCGTCGCAGGTGGCTCATGTATTCCGAGCGCCACCAACGCTTGTATGCCTATTGACCCGCAGACCGGAGCTCCATTTCCGGGCAATCAAATTCCCTCCAGCCGGTTCTCGATCCTTGCGCAACAGGCGTTTGCCTTGCATATGTTCCCGGCACCCAATTGCGTCGGCTGCGGCGGCCCGGGCTTCAATTACCGGCTGGCGGTCACTTTACCGCAGACTACCAACCAGCAGACCTACCGCTTGGACCAGGACCTGAGCCGGTTCGGCAAAGTCTTCTTCCGCTATACCACGGCAACCTATAACAACACCAACATCAACGGCTCGGTCACCGTCCCTTACGGTGTCGGCGTTTTCAACGAGAAATCGGAAAGCTGGATGCTTTCTCATACCAAGAACATCGGCTCTCACGTGGTCAACAACTTTCGGTTCGGGCGCCTGGAACCTATTTCCATTCAGGGTGGAAAGCCAATCACCGTCAGCCAAGTAGCTGCCTTGGGCATCACCGGCGTATATCCCAATCTCCCCGCGTATGCGCGGTTGTTCCCCACGATCAGCCTGGCGGCGCCGTACGTTTCAGTTGGCAGCCAGGGCAACGACACCACCACCAGCGACATTCCCACCTGGCAATTTTCCGATACGCTGACAATCGTCAAAGGTCGCCACACCGTCAGTACCGGATTCGATTATCGCCGCTGGCTGCAGCGCCGTGATCTCTCGGCCGACTTCCTGGGGAATTTCAATTACGGCAACGACACCATCCTCAGCAACGGGAAGGGCTGCACCACCCCTTCCGGCTTCTGCGGCACGGGCAACTCGATCGCGGATTTCCTGCTCGGTTATTACGGCGGCGCCAGCACCTTCCAGCCCGGACCATTCAGCCCGACCAATGTGGCCGGCAACTTGAACCAGTATCGGTTCTCTTACTTCGCGCCGTTCGTCGAGGACGACTGGAAGGCCACGAGCCGCCTCACCCTGAATCTCGGTCTGCGCTGGGATTACCGCTCGGTCCCAAGCGAAAAATCCAACAAGATGTTCTGGGTCGACAAGTCCAATCCGCTGGGTGGATTGTGCTATGCCGACAAAGCCCTGGGCACGCAGACGCTTTCCGCCCTGGGCGGGCCAATTGCTCCCCCCGGGAACGGGTTCTACGCCTACTGCGGGCGGCCCAATCCGGCAGATGGCTCAAAGAAGCCGTTTGCGCCGCGCATCGGTCTTGCGTATCGGTTGAGCGATAAGACCGTTCTGCGCGGGGGTTATGGCATCTTCTTTGACTCTTTCGAGACCCGCGAGATTGACGACTCGGGCGATATTTATCCGTTCGTCGTTCGAGCCAATGACACCCCGACAGCAGGTCCCACGCTTCCCAAGCTTACCGACCAGATGTTTCCCCCGGTCCCGCTGCACCAGGTCAGCCCCGTGGTTGACGGTGGGCAGTTCTTCGCCGTGATCATTTCCGAGCGTCCTCACAACCCGTACGTTCAGCAGTGGTCTTTCTCCGTGCAACGTCAGCTGGCCCGAAACACCACCCTTGAAGGGAATTATGTCGGCAACAAAGGCACCCACCTGCTGAACCGCATCAATATTGGCCAAGGCCCACCAGCCCCGAATCCGGCTGCCTGCGATCCGCTCACCGGAGGCAGCCCGACCAACGTGGCTGCCCAGTGCTTGGCCGCTCAACGGAAACCCTATGCGAACTTCAACAACATTCTCGGTTTCCTCGACAGTGAGTTCAATGGTTACTCCCACTACAACGCCGGAAACCTGAAATTGGAGCACCGATCGGGTTCTTTCGCCTTGCTGACGGTGTATACGTGGGCCAAAAGCCTCGACGATAAGTCTGCGGCCGCCGGCGTGGGCTCCACCAATGCTTTCTCGGGTCATATGAATGATCTGAATCCGCGTCAGGACTACGGGCGCTCGGATTTCGATGTCGACCATCGCTTTGTGAACAGCTTGGTCTATCAGCTGCCTATTGGACGTGGCAAGCGCTATGGCGGCGGTATGAACCGGGCGCTAGACCTCGCGGTCGGCGGATGGCAGCTCACCGCCATCACTACCTTCCAAAGAGGCTTTCCTTTTTCGATTCTCTGCAATGCCAACTTGTTGGACCTGACCACCTTTAACAATCGCTGCAACCAGATCGGGAATCCGTACCCCAGCGGATTCCACAAGAGCGTTAGCAGCTGGTTCAACAACACGATCTCCACTGACCCCAACCCGGCCGCCACCGCAAGCTGCGTCGCCGCGAATCTCACCGGAGTAGCTTTTTGCCAGCCGCTTACCGGGCAATTCGGCAATACCGGCCGTGACATCCTGCGCGGCCCCGGCATCAACAACTGGGACATGGGCTTAGGAAAGGACTTCAGATTCACGGAAAGAGTCTCGTTCCAGTTCCGGGCTGAGGCATTTAATGTATTCAACCATCATCAGTACGGCTTCGACCCCTTCACCACCACCGGAATCGGTGCGCCAGTGGGCGACAACCCGAACAATCCCGGCTTCGGCCAGATTCAGGCCGCGCATCCGGGCCGCATAATTCAGCTCGGGGGCAAGATCATCTTCTGAAAACGATGTTTCTCGCCGTAGGCTCCACGACTCCCGCCAGGCAAAGAGGCCTGGCGGGAATTTTTTTTGCTTCACCCTGGAGATGATTCGGATGCACCAGAGTTCGCGCTGGCACAGACACAGCTTGCCCGGGTAGCTGCCCCCCTGTCTGACGCTAGCGCCACAGACGAAAGAACCTGTTCCGGTGTTCCACCCAGATTCCCCGCAACCTGAAGCCGGTGGCGCTCTGCGAGGGGGCGATTCCGAACTCTAGGGCCGAACTT
>JAFAWX010000012.1 GCA_019241535.1 Acidobacteriota bacterium
AGGTCTCGTTCTCGGCCTTCTCCAGGTCCTTGTGGTAGTTGAACCAGTTGAACCGGCGGACCTTGAACGGGCAGTTGTTCGAGCAGTACCACGTCCCGGCGCAGCGGTTGTAGATCATGTCGTTGAGCCCCTCGGTGCTGTGCACGGTCGCGCCTACGGGGCAAACCAGTTCGCAGGGCGCGTTCTCGCACTGCATGCAGGGCACGGGCTGGAAATAGGCCTTGGGATTGTCACGATCACCGCGGTAGTAGGCATCTACGCGCAGCCAGTGCATGTGGCGGCCGCGGTTTACCTGCTGCTTGCCAACGACGGGGATATTGTTCTCCGCCTGGCAGGCGATGATGCAGTTATTGCAGCCCACGCAGGCGTTCAGGTCAATGGCCATGCCCCAGGCATAGGGCTCGGACTTGTAGTCGTAGGCAGGATACAGGGTCTCGTTCTCCTTCGGCCTTTCCTCGTCGAAGTTCGCTTCTTTCCTGTATTCCTCGAGGTTGGCCGTGCGGATGACGTCCCGCTCGGTGTTCCCGGTATCCATCGTCTGGTATCCCTGGGTGGTAGCGAGAATGTAGAAGCCGGCCGCTTTGCTGATTTTTACTCCGCTTGCCACCCAGGCAGCCGAGCTCTGGCGCAAAGGATAGACGTCGAACCCGGCGCCCGTGCCGGCACGCCCGGAACGGCGACGGCCGTAACCAAGAAACACGGTAACGGAATTGTCCGGATGGCCTGCCTGTATCCAGACTGGAAGGTCGAGGCGCTTGCCGTTTAGCTCGACGCTCACCATGTCGCCGCTTTTCAAGGCGCCCCCGGCGAAATGTTCGGCCATCCGCGGCCCTATCAGCAGGGGATTGTCCCAGGTTATTTTGCTCAGCGGCTTCGGAAGTTCCTCAAGCCAGACGTTATTGGCGAAGCGGCCGTCATAAATCGAAGGATCGCGGCGGAAGTTGAGCTCAACCCCATGCTGATCGACGCCGGAGGCCGGAACCGAGACGTTCGCAGCTTTTACGGAAACCTGTTTGGGCGCAAGAGCGGTTGCTTCGATCCAGCCGTCATGCAGCGACTTTCGCCAGAACAGGTCGAAATCGCCCCCGCTGTGTTTTGACCGCCAGTAACTTTCGACGAGTTCGTGCCCGGTGGCCTCGCCTTGTCCGGAAAACAATGCGATCACCTCGTGTACGCTCTTACCCCCGTAGAGTGGAGCGATCAGCGGCTGGACAATCGAAACCGTTCCGTCGTAGGCGCGCGTGTCACCCCAAGCCTCGAGGTAATGGGCTTCGTTGACGTGCCACTGGCAGAGCTCGGCAGTTTCGTCATTGTGAAGCCCGAGGTGGATGCGCATGGGGATCTTACTGTGCTTGAGGGCATCGGCAAAACCGAGGTCGGCGGGGGCGTCGTATGCGGGATTTCCGCCCAAAATCACAAGCAGGTCCACCCGGCCTGCGCGCATGTCATCGATCAGATCTTTGAGCGAGGCGGTCTGATTGTGCGTGCTTGCGAGCACTGGATCGGTGTGGATGATGGTTTTGCCATCATTGCCGAGAGAATGGTTGAGGATGTGGGCCAGGGCATGTACTTCCGGAGGCTGGTGGTCACCGGCCAGAACAAGGCTTGTCCCGCGATGGCTCTTCAGATCCTTAAGCACCGCATCGAAGAACTTCTTTGCCACATCCGGCCAGCTAGCGTCCGAGCCGAGGCCTTCGGGCGAAACCAGCGCACGGGCCCAGCCGGGCATGTCCGCGGCCCGCAATGGCAGGCGGTGGTCGGCCTTCAGCCCGGTAGCGCTCGGCGTGCTCTCGACCACATAGAGCCGGGTCATCTTCTCCGCGTCGGGATCACGCCGTTTGGCAAAATCCCGGGCATAGCGGGTCATGCCAGGAAAGCCAGCGGAGAGAAAGTCGGCATCGAGCGAGAGGATCACATCGGCGGCGTCAAACCGGTACACGGTTTCAACCGCTTGGCCGAAGGCCATTTCAGCGCCAGCATAAACATTGTCGCGATTGACGGGCTCGTAGAAGTGCCAGCGGGCTTCGGGAAAAAGCGCCAGCAGCCGCTGCATCTGATCGACCAAGGTCGGAGAGGAGAAGGATTCGGAAAGAATGCGAATTCCTGCGCCTTTCACCGCCTTTTGAGAATTCAGTGCGCCCTGAACGGTCGCGAGCAGCGCGCCCCAGTCGCTGATATTTCCAAGATAGACCACATTCTGCGAGCGGTCGGGATCGTAGAGATCAAGAATCGACGCCTGAGCATAGACGTCGGTTCCTCCCTGGCTTGCCGCATGCAGATCGTTGCCTTCGATCTTGATCGGGCGATACTCGCGGGTGGTAACCAGCACCGGCGTGGCATATCCGCTCAGGGTGAAGGCGCTCGAGTAGAACATGGGTCGGCCCGGAACCAGATCTTCGGGCTGATGAACATATGGCACGATCGGTTCAAACGGCTGCTTGGTGCAGGCACTCATGCCGGCAAGCGCCAGCGAGGAGCCCATCAGCCGGAGGAAGCCGCGACGGGAGACCGAATCCAGCCACTCGGAAGCTCCCTTCGGGAACTCGCGATCGAGTGCCTCCCGAAATCCCGCGCTGCCGGCAAGTTCTTCGAGGCTGCGCCAAAACTCCGGGCTGTTTTTGGTTTCAACGTCGGCGCGCAGCTGCACCAGATCCAGCTTGCCCTTTTTGCTCGGGCAAACTTCCGGACCATTCGGGTTGCGATCTCGCTCTTCTTTGTTCATCGGCTCAGTTCCAAAGCCCGCCGGCCGGAACTTGCAACCCCAGGGCGCATGCGCGCCCTAGCGGTGGCAAGTCGAGCAACTGGTAATATCCATTACCGTTCGCACGTGGTAGTCGTGAACCAGGTACTTACCCAAGCTGAGCTGGTCCGTAAAGCTTTTGCCGTCCACCACGACAGGCAAATCCCTCGTCGGCTGCTGGTAGCGCATATTGAAGACCTGCTCGCGCGGGCGCAGGTTCTTCTCCGGCGCGCGGTGGCACTCGATGCACCACTCCATCTGCAGCGAAGCGTTGTTGAACATCAGGGGCATGCGGTCTACCGGTCCGTGACAGGTATTGCAGCCCACCCCTTTGTTGATATGAATACTGTGATCGAAATAAACGAAGTCCGGCAGATCGTTGACCCGGTTCCACACCAGGGACTTGCCGCTCCGGAAGCTTTCGCGCACTGGCTCCAGCAGCGGTGCCGAAGTCCAGATCTGGGAGTGGCAGTTCATGCAGGTCTGGGTGGG
>JAFAWX010000033.1 GCA_019241535.1 Acidobacteriota bacterium
AAGACATGGCAAACAGCTTGCCCCAGTGTGGCCGAGCATGAAAGGGCTCGAGCTCTCTTTCGATCACAGGCAGCAACCGGCTGACTGCCGGCCAGTCCTGCTTCCAGGTGAAATGGATGGTTACGGAGGGTTGTTTGTAGCAGGGGCTCATCCAGAGGTCGTCGGCGGCAATAGTTCTGATCTCTGAAATCAGCAGATGTGGCCCGACCTGAGCGCTCAGCCTCTCTATGGCGAGAATGGCCTCGACCGCCGCCTGGCGGGGCACGAAGTATTCCGACTGCAGTTCCTTGCCGGCACTGGGGGTAAAGCCCATGCGGAAGTGTGGCAGGCGTTCATACCAGGGGCCGGGTACACCCATCTGCTCGGTACAGTTCTCGGCCGAAAGCTCGGCGATCGGATGAAGATTTCGAGTCGCCCGTTTTGCCCCGAAAAATTCCGCCGGCGCCTGAAATTCCCGTCCATCTTCAATGCGGATCTTCAGCCATACCTCGTTGACCCGCTGCTTTTGCCAGTCGGTGAACAGGCTCACACTGTAAGCGGCGGCCTCAATTGCATCAAAATGTTGTTTCAGCTCAACGAGCGGCAAATTTTCGTATACGTACTGCTGCATGATGAAGCGCGGCTGGATATCCAAGGTCACTTTTGTCATCACTCCCAAGGCCCCCAAACTGACGATTGCGCCGCGAAATCTTTCGCCATCTTCGCGCGCCAGCTTCACGACTTCTCCCGAAGCGTTGACAATTTCGAGCCCCGAGACAGCTGTGGCCAGGTTGCCATTGTTCTCCCCCGACCCGTGGGTTGCGGTGCTGCACGCCCCCGCGACCGAGATATGAGGCAGCGATGCCAGGTTATGCAGTGCCCACCCATGGCTGTCCAGGTACGGACACAGCTGTCCATAGCTCATCCCAGCCTCGAGCGTCACCGTACGAGCATCCGGGTTAAGCTGCACCACCTTGTCGAGCGGCTTGAGAGAAAGGAATTGGTCGCGGCTGTCGGCGATCCTGTTGAAACAGTGGCGGGTCCCGAGTACTTTCAGTTTGCTCTGGCCCTGCACGAATTTCTTTACGTCTTCAAGAGAACTCGCCGCGTGTAACTTATCGACCCTATATTCAACGTTCCCCGCCCAGTTCGTCAGCTTTCCTCCTGACGCCCAGCCCGCTAGGCCCGAGATAAAGGGACTTGCCATCATCGTCGAGCAGAGTTTAAGAAACGTTCTCTTGTTCACAGACTATGCTCCCATCATGGTCTTGCTTGCGCAGGAACCTTGTACCAGGACCATCATCACCTGTCACCTAGCAGTTGCGGGTTCCGAGTTTCAAGGGGCAATGGTGCAGAAACACACGCGTCCAGTTTTTCAGCCTCACCCAGCGACTTGCGCAAATGGCCGGGCGAAAATAGACGGCGTTTCTGTGAGCGGTTTTATACGCGAAGCACCGCTCGCCATGCAAGCCGGGTCAGAAAGCTCAGAAGAGCTGTCGAAGCTTTGCTCGAGGTGTCGACGATGGTACGAAGAGGGCAGGACAAATTGCAGGGGCACAGCGAGCGAGCCTGTGCCCCCAGCTGGACAATCCCATGTTCCTGCCGGATTTGCTCAACGCAGCTCCGCCAGAACGTAGACCTTTGCCGGAGAGTAACCAACAGCCATCTCGGCTTCTTGGGCGCTGCGTGGAAGTTCACGTCCGACATCCCGTCCCGCTACCCAGATCTGCGAGAGGAAGTAGCGATCCCCGTATCGCTGGAATACCAGCTTGGTTTCGCTGGACGGCTGATTGGAGCTGACGGAGTTCACGTTGATCATGCGCAGCGCTTTTCCATCGCAGCTGAGCAACAGAGTTCGGTCAATCCCGGTATTCAAAGTAGAAATCTCGTATTGGCCGGCAGCCAATTTCGTTTTATCCACAATGAAATCAAAGGGAACGTTTGCGCGCACATGAACATTTTGAGCAAATGCCGAACCTGCCGCCACCAGCAGAGTCAGCACGCTGAGGGTACGAAGAGCTTGCTTTTTCATAAATCCTCCTTTGGCGTGGAGAACGGTAAGAGCTCCAGTAAAGAACCGTTCTACTTCTGACTGTTGCTGTACTTCCGTCTCGCACTGAGCAATGGTCTTGAGCACCTTTGCTGGATTTGCTTTCGGCAAACTAAGTGCCATTTTCAGGACTACTGCGCAGTCAACCTCGATTCTGATTTAAGTCGCTGACCACGCAACCCTTCTTGGTCCGCGCCGGGAAAAAGGAAACGTCCAGCGGGTCGGGCAATTCCATAGTCATTAACCCTTGCGTTAGCGGCAGCTAACCCGGCGGTTAACGACTCCCCGGAAAACAGCGCCGGGCTTCCCCTGCGGCAACTTCAGTTGATGCCACGCAGCTGGTCTGATCAGTAGGGGAATGAGACTGGCGTCGCGAAATGCCCGGTGGTGTATCCTTATCATCTTATACGGTGCAGGCCGTTATGAGGCCTGGCGGCGAGCACTGGTTCGGGTTTCTCCTCGAGCAAGACGGAAAATAAAGCCTAAACGAAAGAATTCCTCCTGGTGCTGACGGACAACCGCCGAACTGGGGGAGGCATTACTAAGTGGTAATGAGGATGCACTCGAGCGCCACGCCGGAGACGAGCCCGGGTTGAGCGAAAACGATCGCCTCGGCCGTAATTTCAATCGCCTTCTGACGATTGCTACGAAGATCGGCGCCATTCGCGATCGTGAATCCCTCGAATGGCAGCTGCTGGGAATGCTCTTCGATATCGTTCCCGCGGACAGAGCGGCCATCGTCCATTGCCGCGAAGGTTCAGAACAATTTGACGCGGCGATTGCCTGGGACCGCCTCCGGGGTCCGGGAGAACCCGTGCGGGGCATGGCGCCGGCATTGCATCATGTTGCCCGCCTCGGCGAGAGTCTTCTCGTCGAGGATGTGGCCGCTGAAAATGGCTTTCCTGATATCGCGAGCGTGAAACAGTTCGGCGTGCATTCTCTTCTGTGCGTTCCGATCGGCGACCGCCAGCCCCTCCTCGGAATGATCTATCTAGACAGTAGAAGTCCCGCCAGACGTATCGACCATACTCATCTGGAGATGATTACCGCCATAGCGAATCTCGCCGCCCTGGCACTGCGCAATCCGGGGGCACCAAAGGAAGCCACGCCAGAAAACCGTCCTTCGCAAGCAGAAGTCCCTCTCAGGCATGGAATGGTAGGCGCAAGCAAGCCCATGCTTTCGGTCTTTGAACTTATTCGGAAGGTAGCCCCGCTGAATTCAACCGTGCTCATCCAGGGTGAGACCGGCACGGGGAAGGAGCTGGTCGCGCGGGCAATTCATGGCAATAGCGGCCGGTCCGGGCAGCGATTTGTTGCGGTCAATTGTGCTGCTCTCTCCGAGACTCTATTGGAGAGTGAGCTATTCGGCCATGAGAAGGGTGCCTTCACCGGCGCCATCTCGCAAAAGAAGGGAAAGCTGGAGATTGCGGCAGGCGGGACTCTGTTTCTGGACGAAGTAAGCGAGATGACACCTGCCCTACAGGCAAAGCTGCTGCGCGTCCTGCAGGAGCGCGAGTTTGAGCATGTAGGTGGCACCTCTACCATTCAGGCTGATGTACGCGTCATTTCAGCGACCAACAGAAGCCTGGCCAAAATGGTTGAGGCCGGCACATTCCGCAAAGACCTGTATTACCGGCTCAATGTGGTCGCCATCACCACACCTGCGTTGCGCGAACACCGCGAGGATATTCCGGCACTGGCCCGACACTTCATGGCCCGGGTCAGTAAGAAATGCGGAATAGCTGGGAAGACATTGGCGCCTGAAGCGCAGGCGATTCTGATGAGCTACGATTGGCCAGGCAACATTCGTGAACTGGAAAACGCTATTGAGCGAGCGATGGTCTTGGGGCCGGGCGAAATTCTGGCGCCTGACGATTTCCCGGAAGCCATTCACAGCAGTCCCGTAGCAAACGAACCGCTCTCCACCAAGTATTCCTCCGCTATCGATGAGGCCAAGAGGCAGGTCGTGCTCGCAGCTTTTCAGCAGTGTGCCGGCAACTACGTCGCAGCCGCGAAAATCTTGGGCTTACATCCCAATTCGCTGCTGCGACTGGTTCGCAGCCTTGGTTTGAGGTCGGTTCTTAAGCCTGATGCTGAAGCAAACTGAGCCCGGTTGTCATCGTTCGGTAAACTCTAACGATGCGGCAGTTCAAACCGTGCAACCGCACAGTCGCTAACGCTTCCGCTCGCGCAGCAGAGATCTGGGTATCAAACATGGTTCATTTTCCTCGGAGGTTCTTGAAATGAGAGGGCACTCGAGTGCATCGATTGTTGCCATATGGTGGCTCACTATGATTAGTCCACTCTACGGACAGCAGCCGATCAAATGGCAAATTCACGACATGGAAAGACCCGTACCGCCGGTGGTTGATCCCGGAACTGTCAGCACCCAGAGCGAAGCTGGCCGACCGCCTGCCGACGCCATCGTGCTGTTTGACGGAAAAGACCTTTCGCAGTGGCTCGGCGGCGACGGTGGCCCGGCAAAATGGAAGGTGGGGAATGGCTACATGGAGGTCGAACCAGGAACCGGCGATATCGCCAGCAAGAGTTCCTTTGGCGATTGTCAACTGCATTTGGAATTCTCCGAGCCATTGCCCGGAAGCGGCGAAAGTCAGGAACGTGGCAATAGTGGCGTGTTTCTCATGGGGCTGTATGAGATTCAGGTGCTCGATTCCTATCACAACAGAACTTATGCCGACGGGCAGGCGGCAGCGGTTTACGGACAATACCCGCCCCTGGTAAATGCTTCCCGACCACCCGGGGAATGGCAGATGTACGATATCGTCTTCCAGGCTCCTCGTTTTGCCGCTGATGGGCGCCTGCTTCGTCCGGCGCGCGTGACCATGCTGCACAACGGCCTTTTGGTTCACTACAACGTAGAGCTCACGGGCCCAACTGCACATAAGAAGCGGCCACCCTATAAATCCCACCCGGAGAAATTGCCGCTCAAATTGCAAGATCATCACAATCCCGTGCGCTTTCGAAATATCTGGATCCGGGAACTGAAGCCGGATGCTTTCGGAGAGTCGTGATCCGTTGCCTACGGCGGCATCACCGTTTGGGGGGCGATAGACTGGCCCTTTTTGGCCTGTAGCACGGTCGTGCCATTCACGACCGCCGCCTTCATGGCTACTCTATCTTTGAGCAGTTCTGGGGGAGGGCTGTTCGCGAACGCCCCGCGGCCGATGGCCGCCTGGGGCGTTTTCGTTTTGCGCCCGCCGTTTGGGTCCGGAGGGCCTTTGAGCCGTTCTCCGGGCTTGCAGTGCTGGAGTCTTCTTTTGCAGGCCCTCAGGCACTGCCTTTATTCCAGGCAATACCCGCTCGACCTAGCGGCCGGTATTTACATCAACCCGCACAGTCCGCCCGGAGCTATAGATAAGGTAAGGTTTCAAGACTTGATTCCTTCGACGCGGCTGTCTTGTTCGGGCGGGCAGTCGGCGCCGTCATGGCATTCCTGCACCCGTTTGCGATGCCCGGTCTTGGTCGAATCCACATTTCTTGCCAAGCAGGAAATCTTGCCCAGTCGACCCGGTGCGGGGGATTTCTGCCCTAGTCGGCATCCTTGGACCTGGAACTTGATGAATTTCGTCCTTGCGTTTGAGGAATTTGTCCCTTTTGCTGTCGCGATTGATGGTTCTAGAGCTTGGGGAACGAGTCGGGAGAAAGCGCCCCTATCCGGGCGTCTGCCCCAGGCCGGAAACTGCCACAAATCCGGAATGGAAGCCCAGAAACGGAATGCAATCGAAGTTCGACCTTGATACTGTGCTTTGCTATGCCCTAAAATCTTCGCCCCGTGGCCGACGAACTCCTAGTTGAGCGATCAGCCGCTTTCCCACGGTACGAGGTGCTTGCTCTCACTGGGCCGTTGACGGCGAGCAATGTCCCGGTTTTCGGCAATGCCATGCGCCGCGAGCAGTCTGCGCAAATGTTGATAATCGATCTCACCGAAGTGCCCTATATGGATTCTTTCGGGCTCGGAGTTCTGGTCAGCGCTTACGTTTCACGCCAGAAGGCCGGGCACGGCACGGTGCTCAGCGGGATTACGCCGCGAGTCCAAAAGCTGTTGGACATCACCCGCGTAAGGGATATTTTCCTGATCTTCTCAACTACCGAAGAAGCGGTCGCTGCCCTGCGAGGGGCCGCCGAGGCGTGAAAGAGTTCGGCTATCACGGAATCTATGTTCCAGCTCAAACGTGTGCTCGGCGCTGTTTCCTCAGTTCTGCCTGAAACAACTCCGCGGGCAGCTGCCGCTTGGAAATGAATAAGGAGAGTAAAGGATCGCCTTCACCCGCGGTTGCCAGTTCAGACCCTGTGCGCTCAACGTGACCATCAATCGATTCCGGCCTGACCTCGAGATCCGGTATCGCACCGCTGGTCCGCCACAGGGTCTCAATGAATTGCTCCAGCTGCTCCCTATGCTCAGAGGTCTTTTTAAATTCCACCCCCATCCCCCTCCCTGAATGCATCACTCGTACCACGCCTTCAATCTGAAGTTCGAGGTCTCCGATTTTCATCATCAAGCTTAGACGAGTACCCACCGGAAAGGGAGATTCGGTCTGAAGATAGCAGGCGCAGACGCTCAGGTCTGCGAGTTTTGAACGGACTAGACAGTCCTCCACATCGGCTCCTTCGAGCTGATGCTGAATCCAGTGTCGCAGTAAGCGGGCTGTATCGGCGTCCATGTCGCAAAAGCGCACCCCTGTCATCCGGCCGCCCTCCCAGGCAACTTGGGCGCAGCACTGGATCTTGGCACAGTCACCCGGCAGGCTCATTTCGACCGGGAAGGTTGATCCGTAAGGCCTTTCACCGTCAAAGTTCACGGCCATCCCATCCTCGCCAAGGTCACTGGTCAGAACACGCACGACCCCGCCGCCTGGGCCAAACCTGAGGTCAACCGGTAGTTCAACTCGAATGCGGGCACGACGGCGGCGTTCCCGATTCATCAACGCACGCGCGGCCGGAAAAACAGCCCGCGACTGTTCGGGAGAAACCGGTTTCGACAGGACAAAATGAGCCGCTGCCTCACAGGCCTCTTTAGCCTCCCCCTGGGGCGACTGGGGATCAAGCACGGCCATAGTTATCGCCCGTTTATTGGTGATAGAGGAGCGAATCCCTCCCAGAATCCTGCTTGCGACAGCAGCATGAGTGCAGTCCACTATGACTGCGTCAAAGCGCTCCCGGGTCAGCTTCGCTATGGCCCGGTCGGGTTCCGTCGAGTGCTCGATGACAACGTCCATGTCGCTCAGCACGCGACGCAACACCCGCACGAGTTTCTCGTCAGAAGATAATAAAAGGGCCGTAAGTCGAGGTTTCATGGGGAGCAAATACTTCCTCGAGTCTAACACTTGGCGATTTGTTTTCATAAACTTACGGCGAACCCGCGGGCTAACGAAAGTAACTCTGCGCCGGCGGGTGCTCTCAGCGCAACGTACGCGACAAGGCCTTGCGGATCAATAATTTACTGCCTTAGAAGCCTATTAATTATTGACTTTCCGGGCGGCTTGGATAAAATCGTTCGGTTCCGGATGACTTTTCCTCTGCAAGTCTGGCCACAGCTGCTTCTTCTGTTTATCTGTAATTAGGGTGCGAGGACAGAATCCTTCGCCAAGTCATCCGAATCTAAGTTAGTAACGATTGGAAAACGCACCGAGGCATAATTTCATGGCAAAACGACGAGGTAATCCAAATTGGGGTAAGCCTGAACCCATTGGGCCCATTGTTCCAACCGTGACGGAATTCGAGCAGGTTGTTAAGGAGTACAAGCTCACTCCCGACCAGTATTTACGCTCCACCCGCTTGCGCGAGTGGGCTCGGAGGAACAAGAACTCAAAGTACATCCCGGAGCCATTGCTCGAAGCTTGGGGATTTGAGATCGAATCAACTCTATAAGAGCAGAGGTCTTTCTAGGGCAGGGCCGCCAACAACGGCGGCCTTTTACTTTTGGGCGCACAAGGATGAGACACTAATCTAAATCAAAGTCTCGGATGGGCTTTCCTGTATCGGGCGATTCTTTAGCTTTCCGCAGGGCTTCCTGGAACTTTTTCTCAAGCAGATCGGCAGCATGCTTTTGAGCCTCGACCGACTGGCGAAAAATCGAGTCCCGCCGGCTGTCTTGCTCTTTCATAGCCCGCGCGGCCTCATCAAGATCGCTGAACATCTTCGGCTTGAGCGGGGCTACGTGAGAGATGACAGCCGCATTTTCGGGATCAACCTTCAGCACGGCACTGCAGCATGGGCAGGTCAGATCGAAGCTGTCCTTCTTTTTTGCCACGTTCTGAATGATAAATCAAATCCCGGCTTTGCTGCGACGCCGGTAGGTATCGGTTCGGCGGACGATACACTATCTTTATGAAAATTAAGGGGCTCTTCTTCGACGTTGGAAACACGCTCTTATTTCCTAATCGCCGGAGAATTCTCGCGAGCTTACATGAACGCCAGGTATTCCCCTCGGAAGAACTGTTGCAGGCGATCGAACGCCGCACCAAACGTGAATTCGATGCTCTGGTTGAGAGCCATACCGCGGTCGATTATGGATTCTGGCAAATTTTTTATGCTCACCTGCTGGAGGAACTCGGTATCGCTGGCGATGGCATCTGCGCTGACCTCGTGGCCAGGACTCGCATCTCTGCAAATTGGTGCGATCTGCGCCCAGGCACGCGTGAAGTCTTGCTCGAGTTCGGCAAAAACTATCGTCTGGGGGTGATCTCGAATGCAGACGGCCGGATTGCGGAAATTCTCGCTCAATGCGGAATCGCCGACTGCTTTGAAACCATCCTCGATTCAGGAGTTGTGGGTGCAGAGAAGCCCACCGCCGCCATTTTCGAGGCAGCCGTCGACAGCTTAGGGGTGACTCCACGTGAGAGTCTCTACGTAGGAGATGTTTACTCAGTGGATTACCTGGGTGCAGCAGGCATTGGCATGCGTTCGGTGTTGTTTGACGTGGTTGGCGCATATATCGGGAGTGGCCTGCCGCGTGTCGAGTCTCTGCAGGAATTAGCCGAACAACTGCGGTTTGCCTGAATCGCGCCCTGGAGTACCTACGGCATCGAATGCTCACCTTGCGGCCGAGTGCACGTCAAAATATTCGGGTGATTCATGGTGAGAAACTACATCCAGCGCACTTCCTCTCTGCGGCTCTTCTTCACGCTGCTGCCATTTCTTGCCCTGGCTTACCAGTTGCTCAGCTCTGTTGTTCCCGAAATCTTTCGCGTGCTGGTACCTTACCCCCTGCGGATGGTTCTCGCTCTGCTCTGAATCTTTGAAGCGGATAAAATACAGCACGTGCAAGATGATGGCAGCGGCGAAAGCGACGAAATCTGGATGCTTGAAGCCCTGCGGGGGGCGCGGCGGGCACTTGAAGCGGGCGAAGTACCGGTCGGAGCGGTAGTTGTGCGGCGAGGCGTAATTGTGGCGCGCGGCTTCAACTGCAACGTGTCCGACTCCGACCCAACGGCGCACGCGGAGATAGTAGCCTTACGCGCGGCCGGGGCAGCACTCGGCAACTACCGACTAGGCGATTGTGAACTGTTTGCTACAATTGAGCCGTGCAGCATGTGTGCAGGTGCGATGGTACATGCGCGCTTGCGGCGCTTGGTTTACGGTGCTGATGACCCCAAAGCCGGCGCGGTGCATTCAGTGCTGCACGTACTAAACCACCCCTGTCTCAACCACTGCATGCAGATTAGGGGCGGTGTTTTGGCTGGACGATGCTCGGAGATATTGCAGGAATTCTTTCGCAACCGGCGCTGAAGCGCACCCGCGAAAGGACGAAGGGTACGACGCCTTATAGTGACTCCGACGAGGGATTTCGTTGGTTACGGACCGCATTGGCTATACTTTGGCTGCGATGAATCGTCAGCGGAAATTATTGACAAGCATGATGTCGCCGCTCGCATCGCCTTCTTGCGAATAGAGGATCCAGCGGCCATCCGGAGAGAGTGAAAGACCCGTAGCCATTTGGTGGTCAGCTTCAAAGATTGTTCTTGTTAGCTTGGTGGCGAATTCAAAGTATCGGACGGATCTGGGTTTCTCGGCAGAGACGAAATAGATCCCGCTCGGGGAGAGTTGCCACATTTGGCCATCGAGCACGCGAAGCGATTCATCGACAACTGATACCGGGCCCAGGGCCGGGCTGCCCGGGCACAGCTACTTTTTTTAAGCATCGTCGCTGCCGGCCCGGCGATTGCAAAGTAAACTGCCTTGCCATCGAACGACTCTTGCGGGTTGAACCCGTGGATCTCTCTTGATAGCAGAGTAGCGTCGCCACCCAAGGCGGGACAATGATGGACTCCCTCACTGCCAGGTGCATCGGACACGAAATAAATCCAGTTCCCATCGCGGGACCAGCTGGGCCGAATGATGGATGAGACATTTGTCGCCAGTTTTCGAGGTTTTCCTTCGGCCACGTCCGTCACATAAATTTGCCAGCGATCCCCGGGAAAGGAGTCGAATGCGATCTTGTCTCCATCCGGCGCACATTGCGGACTGCCGCTCACATCATCGGGGTCTGAGATTTGGACGAGGTTGCTACCATCCTCATCGCTGATCCAGACACCTTGCTGGCCAGACCGTAAGGATGCGAAGGCAATGCGCTTTCCGGCAGGAGAGTATTGACCGTCGTACTGTGCGCGCGAGGAAGGGATAACTTCTACGGCCGGGGCGTCTGGGTGAAGCAGGTCTCTGCGCCAGAGGTTTGAAGGAGTGGAAAGGGAGCCATAGGCGAGTTTGTCGCCGTTGAGAGAAACAGCAGGGCTGTTGCCGTCCAATGCCAGGCGCTTCGCCGAACCATTCGCAACAGAGACTTCACCGAGTTCGTGTGAGAAATGCCCTTTCCAACGGGAATACACGAGTTTTTTGTTGTCGGCCGACCAAGTCAACCCACTGGGAGCCGCCCAAAATGCAGCAATCATCTTCGGCTTCCCGTTCGGGAGTGGAAAGGAATAGATCGCAGCTTCGTAGTCGTTTCGAAAACACCAGTAGGCAAGGTACTGGGCGTCGTGGGAGAACGCTGGATTTCCTTCAGCGGAACACATCGGATCCTTCGGAATTCGCCTGATTACTAAGCTTTCCGTCGCGATGAGATAAATGCGCGTCTGGTTCTCGTCCGGCGCCACATCTGGGAACGCGATCCACTTGCCATCAGGCGACCAGCTGATAGTGGAAGTCCACAGATCTTGGGTGGAGTGTAATTTCTTTCCTGGCCCACCTAGCGCGGGGATGACGTAGATTCCCGAATCAGAACCAGCCTGCCGGTAAAACCCAATCTTCGTGCCGTCGGGAGACCATGCAGGACTCAGAGAAGTCAAGGGATGCTGGGTGAGGCGCAGAAGAGTTTCGCTTCCGAGAGTCTTCACATACAGATCGGATGAATTGCGACCGTTGGTCTTCGCAGGACTCCAGGCGAAAGCGATTCTAGAGCCGTCGGGAGAGAACGCGGGACTACCCGCCAGGCCAGGCAAAGCAGTAAACGGAACAGCAGTCAAAACCGCCTGCTCCTGAGGGTGCTGACGCGACTGCCATCGATAGGCAAGCACGGCTGCAAGAATAAGGAGCGAGATGGCGAGACCGCCTGCGCGGAGCTTGAACCACGTTCGATGACGTTGCGGACCGCGCACCGGTTTAGCCGTTGCTTCGGGAACAACTGACTGAATCGGTAGCGGCAGTTCTCTGATGAATTGATACTCCGCTGCGCTGCAGATTGTGACGATCGGGTCGTGGGAGGGGTGGTGCCGGGCTCGCCAATCTGCGCTGTAGACGGCTGCTCAGCTACGATTGTCTTTCCTGATGAAGTATCGCGCTTCAGCCTCTGCAACTCGGCCCGGATCTCGGAGGCATGCTGGTAGCGCAGATCGTGGTCCTTCTCAAGAGCACGATTGATAATGCGTTCTAGCTCGGGGGGGACATCGGGGTTCAAGCGAACCGGAGGCGTCGGAGCCTTCTCAAGAATGGAGTTGAAGATCACGGCGGACGTGTCCCCCGAAAAGGCAGCGTACCCGTAGCCATTTTGTAGAGAACAGCTCCGAACGAAAACAGGTCGCTGCGGGCATCGAGTTCTTTGGCCTTAACCTGCTCGGGAGACATGTAGGCCACCGTTCCTAGCATTACACCAGGGCTGGTCAAGTGGTCTGGAGTATCCCGGGTTTCGGTCTCGCCACTGCCCAAGAAGTCTCGCGATTGAAATCGCCGATGCCCTCGATGCCGCTCACTCCAAAGGCATCATCCATCGCGACATAAAACCCGCAAACATTTTCGCAAGGCAGAGGGTCAAATGCCAGCGGGGCAGACTTGGCGGGTTAATGCTGGAGAGGTTAGCGGGCTGTTCAACCGCTTGCCTGCCTTCCTCTGATCCTCGTCACCAAAGCCTCCGCCCACGTCATTAACGTCCCAGACCGCGAGATCACGTATCGGCTCTCGCTGATCAGAGTTTGGCTCCTGCTCACAGTCGCGACGTTCATACACTCCACGAAACGACCGCGATACTTCACAGGCTTGAGTGCCTGTACACTGCCGCTGCTGATTGGTTCGCCCTGCATAACGCGACTCTCTGAGAAGGTATGTGGCTGGATTGTAGCACGTCGGTGTCTGTGCAAGGCTGGTCACAAAAAGCCTTGGTCAACTACACTACACCCATGGCGAACGACCAAAGCGACGTCGTACGAGTGCTCGAACAAACTGCTCGTAGCCTCAAAGAGCAGGGGAGCATTTTATGGAAGCAGTCGCGTGATTTGATAAAAGAAGCGGCCCGTATCCGCGCAGCCAGTAAGAAAGCCAGAGCAGCACGTTCGAAGAAGAAGTAGTTTGGGCGGCTGCGGCAACTCGCGATTTCCTGCGTCTCACAAACAACGGCGGGACATTTACCCTCGTCAAATGACTGAGCCAGGGATTGTGGCGAGACCTTTTAGCCTGTGGTTATCTGGCCCATTGCCTGCCCTGGTTCGTTGCGCTCATCACCTCAGGCACCCCGTCGAGCGTTATTCCTGATTGTCTCTTCCATCTGGCGCAATGATTGCAGTACTCGCAGTTTTTGGGTCAGCGCAATACATCGACCCTAACTCCTGCTGCTCTGTGTGACGATCTGGCGTGGGTTGGCTGCTGGGTTGATTGATCATGCCGTGCTCCATGAACGACACCTCAAGAGGACAGCAAGCATATAACCTGAACGCAAGCCCCACAGTTAGGGATGAGACACTTCAATGCGCCATCTAACGCCAGATCCTGCCGACGCAGCCCATCATTGATGTTCTGGCATTTTGTGGCGCTTGCAATCATCGTGAAGTTGCAGCATCTTCATACAGTCAATGCTCACTGAAGACCGCCTTCGCCGCTCCATCGAACACGCCCGTGCGGCATGTCAGTTTGCCCAGCAAGCCAGACAACGGGCAACGATGCTAACCTTTCAGACCGAAGAGTTGTTGGCACGATTTGATGAGATGGATCGCAGGGCCGTTTTGAAGTGTCTACGCTCAAAGGCCGTTTCGGAATGACAGTGGAGGGCAGTATGGCGGAATCGCACCAACCGACGCAGTTCACCGACGCTGCCAAGGAAGCCAAGGAATCGCTGGACGGTCATCAGAAGGACTTGGCCGACATGCAGTCGGCTGCGGTCGATGCCAGTGAAGACCTTGAGATGAGGAAGAGCAAGCAACTCCGCGCCAGCCGCGACGTTAAGAAGAGGAAGGAAGACCACGCCCTCCGCACGAGCAGAGCCAGTGAGCGGGAGCGTGAGAAAGACCGCAAGCCTGCGAGGTGAAGGGTGGCGCTGGCTCATCCCCCTACCCTGCCCTTGGATCACGGGCACGGCCCTTGCGTGTACGGTGATCCTGCTGCCACGACGTGACTGCCAGCCCCACCGTTCCAGGCCCTCATTACGCGCATCTGCTCTCGATCAGAACGGCGCTCACCTGGGCGGGCTGGTCACAGATCAACTTGCAATCGGGCAGCGCCTCTCGTGTTCGAACTCTCGCCCGCGCCTAGGTTCCCCCAGGTGAAGGCGAGTCTTGTCCAATGAATCTCTTCTTCGTTATCCCGCTATTGATGGTTGTCGCGTGGCTGATCGTCGTTCACGTCGAGCAGTAGTACGCGCCTGTACCGTCCCTCATTTGTAAGCGTCAGAGGAATCCAAGCTGCCCGAATATGTAATGCCGAGAGAGAGAGCAACTATCGGGGTGAATTGGACCAGGCCGCAGGTGTAAGACTAGAGAGGTTTGACGTGGGGACGTCTGCAAGTCCGGGAAGAATCGCGGTTAGATAATCATGTATAGAGAGTTTCAGCCGGCGACAGCTTTCCACAACCGACAGAATGGCTGCGATCTTCGGCCCCGCCTGTTTACTCCCTACGTGGATCCAATTTTTACGACCTACGGCTACCGGACGCATCGAGTTCTCAGCGGGATTGTTGCTCAATTCCAGTTCCGGATATTCCAAGAATCGAGTGAGCTTCTGCCACAGATTTAGGGTGTAGTTGCACGCCTTGGCCAAAGCACTTGCTGGTAGCGCCCTCGCTCGAGCGAATTCGATCTGTTTGCGAATGGCATTCAAAAGCGGTTTCGCTTTTTCCAGACGCAGAGCTTGGCGAGCCTCCAAACTCAATCCTCGTTGTCGAGCCTCGGCATCAATGGCAAACAGGTCATGGATCTGCCCCACAATCGGCATGGCCAGCGGATCCTTGACGTTTAAGGTGAGAACCTCTCTAAAATATCTGGCCACGTGCGCCCAACACGCAGCATGTACTATGTTGGGGCCGCCGATCTGGTCGTAGGCGGCATAACCGTCGGTCTGGAGAAGGCCCTCGAATTTTCCCAAAAATTGCTGCGGTCCATCCCGTCCCCGACTCAGACGAAAGTCAAAGACTACGGTTCCCTCAGGCCGACCGTATTGCCATAGGTAGCCCTGATGATGTTTCCCTCCACCGTCCTGCATTTGCACCGGCACGGGAGTTTCATCCGCCTGGATGTAGCTGCCGGTGATTAACTCTTTTCGCATGGCGCCGCTTACCGGGATCAGCAGTTCACCTACTGCGAGCACCCATCCATCCAGCGTCGCGCGGCTCAACTCTAGACCTGTGTCCCGCTCCAGAATTGCACTCTGGCGATACAGCGGGAGATGATCACAATACTTCTGGATAATGGTGCTGATCACGACTTCATTGCTGGCCAGCCCCTTGTCGATGATCTGCGGCGGCAGAGGCGCTGCCATCACCCCCTTCTCTTCACAGTCAGGGCACGCCCGCTTCTCCCGCTTGATCACCTCAACGAAGTACTTCGCCGGCTCGACGTCCAGACGTTCGCTCTTGTCATAGCCAATCACCACCGTTTCTTGGCCACAGTGTTGACAAGCTTTTTGTTCCGAGGTGCAGTGCAGAACCCGCTCCACCCGCGGAAGATGTGCCGGCAACGTCTGGCGCCCGGGATGGCTGCGGTTCGGTCGTGGACCCGAAGATGGCGGAAGTGGTTGGCGTTGGCTCTCAGCTTCCACTTCCAAGCTGCTGACCCCAAGCTCCAGTTCCAGCAACTCCAGTTGTGCGTCGGAGAGCTTTTCACTCCCCCGTCCGTACTTCTCGATGCGCTGTTTTCGCAAGCGCTCTTCCAGCGCCTGGATCTTCAGTTCCGCGAGCTGCAACTGGTTTTTGAGCTGCTCAATGAGTGCTAAATCGGCGGGTGCAGAAGGAATGAAAGAGGCACTCACGTTGAGTTACTTCGTAACAGAACGGGATAGCACTGGCAACCAAAAACTACTGCGAAGCTGTGGAAAGCGCCTCCTCAGTTACCTCTCGATACCAGGCGCGACGCTGGGTTTGGCGGAGATCGATTCCTCCCAATAATAAAGAGAGCTCTTCGTGACTCAGCATGATCTTTTCCTGAGTGTCTCCAGACGGAGGCCATGCGAATCGCCCTTTCTCAAGGCGCTTCGCACATACCCACAGACCACTGCCGTCAAAAAACAAAATCTTTAGACGATTGCGCTGTCCGTTGCAGAAGACGAAAACATGTCCACTGCGCGGTTCACACAACAACCGGTCTCGCACCAACCCATACAGCCCCTCGAAAGCTTTGCGCATGTCGGTGGCGCCGGCGGCCAGGTAAATCCGTGTGGCAGGACCGAATCCAAACATCTTTCACGCCCTCTCCATCACCGCCAGCAATCGCGCCAGCGTCCCCGCATCGAAGCTTGCTCCTACTTCGATCCTTCGTCCATTCTCCAAGAGCACTGCCAATCCCGTGCCTCCGCTCACCGATTTCCGACGCACATCCACTAATTTCACCGGAACCAGTTGCGTGGCGAGCTCCGGCCTCTCTTGATTGCGCCTCTTTTGCAGATAACGGGAAAGTGTGCTCCTGGACAACTCGTGACTACGACAGAACTCTTCCTGATTCATCCCTCCCGCAAGAAATTCCGCGACCACCTGTTGAACTTCCGCTTGTGTCCGTAGCCTTCTGGGAAACCTCGCTTCGCTGTCCATACATTCAGTTCAGCACAACGGGCACGGCCCGAAAAGGTGGGATGGTCCGACGCTTACGGATGAGTAGGCTTCCGAACGTGTGCCTCAGGTCATGAAAGCGGAAGCGCCTGAGGCCAGCCTGTTCAATGCATGGCAAGAAATACCGCTTGATCAGATTGCCCGGCTGCGATTATCCACCTAGGAAAAGCGGCAACAGCTCCATGACAGGCAGGTACGCGGACGTCCGCAGCGACTCCTGGCGTGGAAACACGGCAAAGCTGAGAGGCGGCACTCCGACCAAACCCGGCGGAGCGCCGCCGATCTGTCCTAGTTCCCGCCCGGATCGCTGCTGCTCAGGACAGGCTTCTGGAGCCAGGGAGTGAAGCGAATATCAGATCCACTGGTCGTGCTGCATTCAGGCCCGCCCGGGCCTGCAGGGCATCCCCAGTAATTTTCAGTTGCGTCAATGCGGCCGGTACAGACCTTCGAAGAGTCCAGGGCACAGACATCTGCGACGCCGGTTTTGCCGCCAAGTAGGTCATTGAGATGGAGATTGACAACGGCTGGGGTGTTGACCGCAATGTCGACGTCCTCGTCACGGATGATGTTCCGCGAAATGACGGTTCCGCGCACCGGCGTGCCGCCATCACCGCTGTTGATATTGATTCCCACCGAGCCGGGAGTTTTCGTGTCGAACTGGTCGGCGAGATTTCCTGCAATCACATTGCCGATGATCACGTTCCCGTCCATGTCATCCGGGGGTAGGCCAAAAGCAGGCCCCACGTGCGTGTGGAGCGCAACGCCGCCTAATCCATTGCTAGTCAGCTGGTTGCCAATGATCACATTATTCATAACCTGGCCTGGACCAGCACCATCGGAGAAAAGACCCGCTCCAGAGCCGCCAATCTGCACACCATTACCGGAAGATACGTTCTCCGCCACAGTGTTGTTATCGACTCCATGATGGGGAGCAAATGGCGGCGTAGTGTGGCCCGAAGGAGGATGGGAGGCTAAAACGATGCCGCACTCGAGAGGGTTGTCCTTGACCACGTTGTGAGTGAGCAGATTGCCGCGACTTTCCCCGGTCTCGTCGCTGATCAGAACGCCATCGGCATTGCCGGTGATGAGATTACCCGAGACGATCGCATCAACCGTCCCCACGAGGTGTACGGCGCCGCCGCAGTCGCCGGTTTCATCGGTCTCGTAAATTCCATTGCCGGGCTGGTCAGGACAACCCGTGTTAGCTCCGGTGAATAGTAGGCCTGGAGACTTGTCATTGTTCACGATCTGGTTGTCGCGGATGATGACATCCGCAGCGCTTACGACCAGAATTCCTTCAAACAGGGCATTGCGCACCGTGAGTCCGGCAATGGTCACATCATGGAGACCCAGATGATCGAAGCCGTTCACAAAAATGCCGTGTGCAAGGCCAGTGGCGTCAATCACCGTGGAATCGTCACCGGCCCCAAGCAGCGAGAGCGGGATGCCGATGATAACGTATTCATTGTAGGTGCCAGGTTGAACTTCAATCACGTCGTTTATGGCAGCGTGATCGACGGCCACCTGGATTTTCGAGTAACAACCATTTGAGCCGGATGGATTCACGCACAAGGTGCTGGCAGCTGCGGACCAGGAAAGTCCGACGACAAAAATCGCGCAAAGAGCCAGCATGGCGGTCCCATGAATGCTCCTCTTTTCAAAGGCTGAGTGCATAATTTTGCCTCCTTCGCAGATATGCTGAGTTTTTTCCCTGCGGGGATAATCGCGGATTGGGCGCTTGTCGCTCTATTATGCAGGGAGTTGAAAAACGTACCAGCACGGGGGGAATACTGGCGAAAGCAAGATAGGACATCAGTATCTCTATGTCAAGCTCTGTAATGGTGGAAATGCGTCTCACCTTCCCGATCGCGGATCAATCCTGCATCCTCCACGAGCCGTACATCTAGTGCCTGCCAACTGACCTGCAAGATGCGATAACCCAAGGCGCTCGAAAAATTGCGAGTCACGGTACTCGCCGAAACCGTCTGCCTCAAGGGGACTTACCCAATCAAGGCTCGAGCATGCTGCCGTCTGCTGCCATCTGGGGTAAGATTTCAGCGTTTACAAGCGAGGCTTGACGGCCTATGTACGTTCTAAGTTGTTGCCTGCTACCCCTCGGCTGACCTTCTGGACATGGATGTGAGGGCATGTCTACTCACCGTCTTCCGCATAGTTGCAAGAAGCCAATTGTAGCCACGGTAGCGGTCGCCCAGGTGGGCGACCCGGAGTAAGCCGAGCAGTGAGAATATTAAACGACCAAAATATCGATTCGGCTTGAGACTGCGGCATTTTTCGAGAAGGCGACATTAGCGTTTCTCGTGTTTCTTGTTGCGCGGGGGTCGGATTTTGCAGGACTTTGCCGGAATCTGCAGACGAAGTGCCCGTATTTTATTTGTTTTCAGAGCCACTGAAGTGACTCTGGCTCAGCATATCGGGGTTCGAATCCTGGGGGGGCAGCCAAATTAAACAAAATGCTCGCTTAAATGCACCTTCCCGTCGAAGCCCTTCCTTCAGAATATTTTCCCTTCAGCGCTACAACTATTGACTAAGTCATTTTGTCTGCAATCAGAGTCCATCCAGGACAGCTGACGCTAAATCAGCATATCGGGAAATGTCGGAATTACCAACTAAAGTGAAGCAATGCGGTTTCAAGCATTTGGCTTCCAGCCTTCAGAAGAAATGCTCGAGTGGTAACAGTGAATGGTAACTTTACGCCGCGAAATTCGGTGGCTAACCTGTTCTACGAAAGCTCTTTTTTCGGCTCCCAGAGGACATTCGCTTCTTGGAGCGCCACTTTGAGCGGCCTAAATCGCGATCAGTTTTTGCAACGTCTTCGCTAGCTGTCGGATCGACAGGCTTTTGGACAAAGTCCACGACATCTACCGAACAAAGATTGTGCCCCGGCTCATCCTTTCTCTATCTGCGTTGCCCTCTGTGCAGCTGAATCAGCAGTGAGAAATCTGTCGCCGGATTGAAAAACAGAGCTGACGTAGCTCGCCTTGGAACATTTCAAGCTTTTAAAAAGGGCGCTGAAAGCCGGCACCAAAAAAATATGTTATATTAAAGTATAACTTTGGAGAACCTTAATGCATACTACAAATCTACGTAAGGTCGGCGGTTCGATCATGCTGGCTGTGCCGCCGGCTCTGCTCGACCTGTTGCAGTTGCGGCCGGGGGCAAAAGTCGGCATTGCCGTCCAAAGCGGTCGGCTGGTTGTGGAACCTCAGTATCGGCCGCGCTATAGCTTGGACGAGTTGCTGGCTCAATGCAATCCAAAAGTCCGGCGCGGCAAAAAAGAGAGCGAGTGGCTTGCGGGCAGACCCGTGGGCGGCGAACTGATCTGATGAAGCGGGGAGAAATCTGGCTCGTCGTGCTTGATCCCACGCAGGGGCACGAACAGAAAGGGCGCCGTCCTGTTCTGATCGTGTCTCCGGAAGCATTTAATCGAGTAACCAAAGTGCCGATCGTCCTACCG
>JAFAWX010000338.1 GCA_019241535.1 Acidobacteriota bacterium
TAAGGAACTTGCACGCTTCAAGTGACGTTTACCCCTAGCAATACTGGAACGATCCCTGGTGCTCTCACGGTGAATAGTGGCGCTGATGGCAGTCCGGTGACGATCGGACTGAGCGGTTCGGGACAATAGACCATGCCATTTTGCCAGCTTTGAAATGCTTGCGAAGGATGGATTCTATTCTGGCGCAGCCAACGTCCCTCAGCTTGCTTCGCGAAACCGCTGGCCTGCAAGTTCGTGTCCGCGAGTTTACCGCGCCATGGTCGAAGTCGACGAACCTGTCTGCCGACTGTATTTCCGGAGTTCTTCACGAGTGACCACCTCGGCAGCTGATTCGAGCAGATCAGGCGCGGCTATCAATTTGTGGGCCAGCTTGAAACGGTTCACTGATTGTGGATTAGTAATAGTGAAATCAGCGAAACATAGGGACCTACTCGTCAGTAGTAGCAAGGAGACAGGCGCATGACAATTCCTGTCTTGTGCCGAACCGCTGAGCGAGTATTGCGGACATGAACCCATCAATCTCAAATGCACCATTAACCGAAACCTGGTTCTTAGGAATAACTCGGCTACTAGGTGCTCCTAACCTCAGTAAGAGGCAGCACAGCAAATTTCATGACGGCTGTGACACTTCCTTAGCCAAATCGTTGACCCCCAGTTACCAACCTAGCTACACTCCAGCTAGCATGCTATTTATCCCATTGGGGTTGAGAGGACGCAATTTGTGAGCCTACTTCGGAATATACTCCAGTTATTGCTGCTATTAGTTTTTCTGCTAGCAACGCTTGCCGCTGCTGAAGACTGGCCTAAATATCGCCACGACATTAACAATACCGGGGCTAGCGGCGAGAGCACGATCACCACCTCAAACGTCGGCTCCCTGAAACTTAAATGGGAATTTCAGGTAGGCGCCTCCATAACCACCGAACCTGCGGTTGCTACTGTTAACGGAACCAGTATCGTTTTCTTCGGGGACTGGAACGGGACCTTTTATGCGCTTAACGCCGTGACCGGTCAGAAGATCTGGTCTTTTCAGATCGATGCAATCAGCGGTTGTAAGCAGAGTGCAATGTATGCCTGCAAAACGATTGGATCTTCGGCTAGCGTTGTCAACGGCATCGTGTATTTTGGCGCGCACAACGCTTTCGTATATGCACTGGATGCCACTAATGGCGCGGTGGTCTGGAAGAATCAGGTCGCCGATCCAAACCAGAATTATGCCGTTTGGACATCTCCTGCCGTTTACAACGGCTTGGTTTATGTGGGGCTTGCCAATGCGGGCAACGATGCTCCTTGCGTCGTCGGTCAGGTCATTGCTCTGAATGCCTCTACAGGAGCCAGCGTTTGGTCTTTTCAAACCATTGATGAAACCAGCTGCTCAAGCGGGATCTGTACAGGCGCAGGTGTCTGGGCATCCCCAGCGCTTAATGCGGCGAACAATATCCTTTATGTGGGGACCGGGAATCCTGGCGCCAGTTGCATGCCCAGCACGGCAAATGCCACCCGGTATCCGGATAGCATGCTCGCTCTGAACATGAGCTCCGGCACGTTGCTCAACTACTATCAGGCAATCACCAATGACAAGGGCGACCGCGATTTCGGTTCCTCTCCAGTGCTGTGGCAATCCAAATACGACAACTACTGTACAGGAACCCATTCCACAAGATCCTGGGTCGCGGAAGCCAATAAGAACAGTGACATTTACGTGCTCCAGACGACCTCGTCCGGTATCGACTCAAATAACTATTCGCAAGCGTTCGGCTCGGACGGATTTGTTGGCTCCATGGCAGTGACCCCTGTGGTGACTAAGTCAAAGTGCAATACCGCAGGGCAGCAAATTGTACAAGTTCGAGGTGTTTTGTATGCTGGCTCCGGGCAGGGCTCGGTGGGCGGGCATATGTACAATCCCACGCAACAGTCATGGTCACTGCCTAAAATAGCGGATACATGGGCAGTCTCAGTTTCTTATCCGACCCCAATCTTCGGTGCTGTTACCAGGGTCACGGGTGTGATTTTCGTGGGCAGTCATGATCACACCTTCTACGCGTATAACGCGCGTAACGGAGCTCAACTCTGGTCGTACACAACAGCAGCACCTGTCGATGGGAGTGCGGCAATTTCCAATGGGCGCGTATATTTCGGCGCCACCGACGGATATCTGCGCTGCTTCTCTGTAAACGGCCAGTAAACATCACCGGGCAAGGCTTCCATACGGGGGCGCGTACCCTATTCGCTTTCGCGGCTTCGCTGCACACCCATTTACCGCATTAAAGCACTTGCACTATTCACCCGATCCCCTGGGTCGCGCCATACCGGGAGGGGGAACGGCAACGGGCTAGGCAAAGGAATCAGCGACGGGCTGCTGCGCCCGTTTTTGATGACCGTATGATTCCGGGCAGCTTCCTTTCCCGCCCCTCATGGACACAATGTCCCTAGATCCAAAGCTTGTATTGATCCACGGGCCGTTGATCCGGGGATAGCGCTAGAGCTGGTAAAAACGATTTAGCTCATCCCCTACGAGCTCCCAGCCACTCTATCTCTAGTGCACTCTGTAACGCTCGTTCTCGAGGCCTAGTGAAACGGTCATTGCCCGACGCAGCGAACTTGTTGCTTGCCGTGACCCGAGATGGCATTCAGCGGGGAAAAGATCAACAGGTTCTGGTTCGACGACGCAAAATGCTCACTTCGCGCCCATTATGCGCACCGGTACAGCGAAGCTGCACCCGGTATGCCGATGCCGGTGTTACGGACTGGGACGAATGTTGGTTACTGAGATCCGTTGGGGTCAGACGAATGCCCGGACGGTGGTTCGAATTCTGTGCAATGGTGGAGGCGGCGGGAGTTGAACCCGCGTCCGAAAATGTTACTGGTCAGAAGCCTACATGCGTAGTCCAGTTCCTGCCCCCGGCCCGAAGGCCGGGAACTTTCGCGGTCGCGGCTCAGAACGGACAAGAAACCACTCCCGCTAGCCTGAAGGTCTCATTCCCCCGCCCAGACGTAGCAGGGGGAACCAGCCCGCTGTTCGACGCCCTGACTGCGGCCCGCGGGCAAAGCCGCAGAGGACGGCTACTTAATTATTAAGCAGCGTATGCCATCTGTTGATTGGCAATTGTGTTTTTGCACGCGATTACGGGTGTGTGCACCCCGGCATGCCTTCTGGCCGCAAGCATCTCCGTCGAAACCGTGACGCCCCCGGCTGAGGTTCTTGAAAGGCAAGAGCCTCAATATGATTATGCCATAAGCGGACGCCCACCTGGTTTCGGTGGGTTCGCGAGTATAGCCAGGCTTCACCGCGGTTTGCGTAAACATTCGGCCGGCCAAGCAGCCATTCCGCCAAAGGCACGGCCGTTCAGAATCACCGCTTGAGATGATCTGCGAGACCGGCCGGTATAACTCTCGCCTGATTTGGGGATCGTTTCCGTGCACGCTCAATTGTCACCCTTGCGGCCATCATCTTTATGCTGTGGGACAGGGTCCCGCCCGGTGCGTAGCCGCTGGCTGGCGTAGGCAATGGCGCGGTTGTCGTGATGCCGACGTTGCTGGCAGCTCACATGCTCCGCTATGATGACACTGTATGAGCTTTGCCGATACGATCGTGCTCTTTGTTCTTGCTCTGCTTTTGTTCGGGCCAAAGAAGCTGCCGTTGATCGCACGCCAGATCGGGAAAGCGCTCAACGAGTTCAGACGCGCTTCTAACGAGTTCAAGGCGCAAATCGAGGCCGAAATCAACCAGCTGGAACATCAGGAAAGGCAGAAGAAGTTCGAAGAGCAGAAAATTCTGCCCCCTGCGGAGCCGCCCGCGGGAACGGTTGAGTCTACTGTCTATTCGACCACCGACGAGGGGGGCGTCGAAACTTCGAGCTCCCCTACCCACAACCTGGACTCGCCCGCGCACAACCCCACCAATGCCTGAAGTCACCACTCCGGTCCTCGATCCCAGCGAAGTCGAGCAAGAACAGATGCCCTCGATGAGCTTCCTCGAGCACCTCGAGGAGCTCAGGACGCGCATCTTCCATTCTCTCATCGCAATTGCCTGTGGCATGGGAGTCTGCTGGTGGTACCGGGAGGCTCTGTTTGGCTTCATGCAGCGTCCCATTCTGGACGTTCTGAAGCACTACGGCATACAACGACTGGTTGTCCTAACTCCGACCGAGGCCTTCAACCTTTACTTGAAGATATCGGCGTTGGCCGGCCTATTCGTCACCTCGCCCTATGTTCTCTATCAGGTGTGGTTGTTTATCTCCCCTGGTCTTTACCGCCAGGAAAAGCGTTATGCCACTCCGTTTCTGTTTTCGACCGTCATTCTCTTTTTTGCCGGCGGCTACTTCGGCTACCGGGCCGTATTTCCTGCCGCCCTGAAATTCCTGATCGACATCGGCTCCCAGTTCACTCCCATGATCACGGTGCATGAATATACGGATCTTTTTCTTACCGTGATTCTCGGACTGGGGCTGGTGTTTGAGATGCCCATCCTGATCTTCTTTCTCGCCTTGATGGGCGTCGTAAGCGCAGGATGGATGTGGCGGAATATTCGCTATGCAGTCTTGGGCATCTTCATTGTTGCTGGAGCGCTGGCGCCGACGCCCGATGTCAGCAGCATGTGCATTTTCGCCGCTCCCATGTTGGCGCTCTACGTCGCAAGTATCGGCATAGCCTGGTTTGTGCATCCCACGCAGAGAAAAGCGCGTGCCGCGAGAAAAGCAAGATAGTGCTCAGCCCAAGGCCTCCGCGGAATGTCGTTCTGACCTACGGCAGGCGTGCTGTCCTGCTGTGGTTGATACTGGCGGTCCTGACGGCTTGCTCACGCATAACCCCGCTGGTCGGGTCCGAGGGCGCAAGTGCTGCCATCTTGGGCACCGACGCTACGCCTGCGACGGCCCCGCCGGAGGCGTCCACTCCACCCGCATTTAACGCCAGCCGGGCGATGCAATACGTCAAAGAAATCGTGGCTTTCGGCCCGCGCCCGATTGGAAGCGAGAACCACAGGAAGGTGGAGCGCTATATCCTGGGACATCTCAAGGGCGATGCCGTCGAAGAAGATAATTTTGAGATCAGCACCTCGGAAGGCCGATTTCCGGTCGACAATATTATTGCCAAATTTCCCGGCCCTCGCGGCGGAATCGTTATTATAGCCAGCCATTACGACACGAACTGGCCGTTGCGGCACACTGCCTACGTGGGAGCAAACGACGGAGCTTCCTCGAGTGCCCTTCTGCTTGAGATCGCCAACCAGTTGCGCGGGAAGAAACGAACCGGGTATAGCGTCTGGCTGCTCTGGGATGACGCGGAAGAATCCATCAAGGTGCCGTGGGATGACGCCTCAGCGCTCTACGGCGTGCGGCATCTGGCCGAGAAATGGCAGGGCGACGGCACCCTGAAGAAGATCCGGGCATTCCTGCTCGAGGACATGATCGGGGACGCCGACTTGAATATCGAACGCGTCACCGATTCGACGTCATGGCTTGAGGACCTGGTTTATCAGGCGGCCACCCGGCTTGGCTACCAGTCCCATTTCTTCGCGAGAGAGATGTACGTAGGTGACGACCATCAGCCATTCCTCAAGCTTTCCGTACCCGCCGTCGATCTCATCGACTTCAATTATGGCTACAACAACGTTTTCTGGCACACGCCGCAAGACACGATTGACAAACTCAGTCCCAAGAGCCTCGCCATTGTCGGCACGGTCACACTTGAAACCGTGCACCTGCTGGATGAGCGCTGATTAGACCTTTTCCGGCCAGGGGCCTCCCCCCGGACGATCAACTTCACTAACCTGCCGGCCGCTCGGGATTCCTCTTTCCGTGATTTTCGGTTTTAATTCTTTCGTATCCCATAGCGAGCGTGAACACAGCCCTAATCTGGATTGGCTTCAATCTCTTGGTCGCGGCACTATTGGCCCTCGACCTTGGAGTATTGCATCGCCGCGCGCGGGCTCCAGGTCTGGGACAAGCTCTCGCCGGCAGCGCGCTATGGGTCATGCTGGCCGCAAGCTTCGCCGTGGTTCTCTACGCCTGGCAGGGCCGCCCGCCTGCCCTCGAATTCTGTACCGGCTATGTCATCGAGCTTTCTCTCAGCGCCGACAATCTTTTCATCTTTCTCCTGGTTTTTCGTTATTTCCGGCTGCCCGAGACCGAGCAGTACCGGGTTCTGTTCTGGGGAATCATCGGCGCCATAATCATGCGTGCCGGCTTTATCTTTGCCGGGGTGGGGCTGTTGCGAAGATTCCACTGGCTGATTTACGTTTTTGGTCTACTGCTGGTCTATAGCGGAGTGCGGCTGCTGTTCGGGCGGGCAACGCAAGTTGACCCGGAGAGCAATCTCGCGCTACGCATTTTTCGCCGCATCATGCCGGTTTCCTCCGATCTCGAGGGAAGCCGGTTTCTGGTGCGGCGGGAGCGTCTGTATGCCACCCCGTTGCTTGTGGTCCTGGTGGTGATCGAGACTACCGATTTGATTTTTGCCATCGATTCGATTCCCGCCGTGCTGGCCATCACCTTGAACACCTTTATTGTGTACAGCTCGAACATCCTTGCAATTCTCGGCTTGCGTTCGCTATTTTTCGCGCTCTCCTCCCTGATGGACGTGTTTGAGTATCTTCACTATGGAATTTCCTGCGTCCTGGTGTTCGTAGGAACAAAAATGTTGCTCTCTCGTCGCTATCCGGTGGGAACAGAGCTTTCGCTGGCGGTGATCGGCGGAATTCTGCTGATTACGATGCTTGCATCTGCTCTCCATCGAGAGCCTCAACGCTCAACGCCACGATTTCCGCCCGGCGGGTCGGGGAATGACGCTCCGTAATGCGGCTGTGCGCGTTTTCCCGCAAGCGTCACTCGAAGCGGATCTTGTCGCCGGCAACTAGCGAGTGTCTGCGCAGTTTCATGTCATTGCGATCGGGGAAATCGGTACGGTAGTGGGAACCGCGGCTCTCCTCGCGGGCCAGTGCCGAGCGTGCGATCAACAGACCGGCGGTTTGCAGGTTGCGGGCTTCGCATTCGCGGCGGTTGTGGGGATAGGAGATTTGCCGACCGATCTCCTCCAAGCCGCGAATCGCTTGTTCGAGACTGCTGCCGGTGCGCACGATTCCCGCATGCTTCCACATCAGCTGCCGTATCTGGCCGATGATCTGTTCGACCGGCAGAGGCAGCGGCCCGTTCGAGTAGGCCCGGGCGGAAAAACGGCGAGATGCTTTTGCCATAGGACGGCGCAGCGTGTCGCACATTTTTCGTCCGGCGCGGGCAGCGAAGACCAGCGCCTCGAGCAGGGAATTGCCGGCCAGGCGGTTGGCTCCGTGGACGCCATTGGCGGCAGTTTCTCCCGCCGCATACAAGCCGGGCAAGCTCGTTTGCCCTTCCAGATTCGTTCGCACGCCACCCATCGAGAAATGTGCCGCCGGCTGCAGGGGAATGAACTCGCTCGCAATATCGATATTGCACTGCATGCAAGCGGCATAAATGCGCGGAAAGCGGCGGCGAATCTGCTGTGCATCAAGATCGGTGAGGTCGAGATAAACCACCGGGTCCTTCGCCCGGCTGCGGTCGAGCTCATGCATTATGGCGCGCGCCAGCACATGGTGGGGCGCCAGTTCGCCCATTGGATGGTACTTCGGCATGAAGCGCGTCATTTCCATATTGAGAAGGTGCGCTCCCTTTTCCAGGAGCGCCTCGGAAAGCAGCAGGCGGGGCGCCTTCTTCAAATAAAGGGCGGTCGGGTGGAACTGAACGAATTCCATATCCATGATCTCAGCTCCCCCGCGGTATGCCAGGGCCACGCCGTCGCCTGTCGAGGTGGCGGGATTGGTTGTGTTCAGGTAAAGCTGCCCCAGGCCGCCGGTGGCCAGCAGCACGGCAGAAGCCTGAATGGTGTGCACCTGCCCGTCATGATCAAAGACGCGTACGCCGGCAATGCGTCCATCGATGACGTCAAGCTCGCTAGAGAACTCGCATTCGCGAACGGAGATTTCAGGAAGGCTTCTGGCCCGGGTGCACAAAGTGCGCAGGATCTCGCGCCCGGTGGAAGCGCCGTTCGCGTGCAGAGTACGGTTGCGGCTGTGAACGCCCGCGCCTTCAAATGTGAGCTTGATACCGCCGCGATCGGCCTTTGTGGCCCAGGCAATCAACTCCGCGATGCGCTCGGGAGCTTCCTCGACCAGAACCTTCGCCGCCTCAGGGTTCGAGAGGCCATCTCCCACTTCAAGCGTGTCTTGCAGGTGCAGGCTGATTTCATCTTCATCGCTCAGCACGCCGTCGGTGGGCCGAGCATTGGTTTCCCTGGCAAAGTCCGTGATCTCCTGCTTGCTAAGTACCAGGACCCGTCCCGCAGCGGCAAGCTCGATTGCGGCGCGCAGTCCGGCAATACCTGCACCAATAACGACAAAATCAGTGTCCGGGCTGGCTGGCATCGCTGAATGGTATCACCGCCTGTTGAGATCCTTCCACCAGACCGAAGTTGAAGTCAGCGCACCACCGCGCGCGTGGGCGATCGAAGATCGGAACGACCGATCGCTCAATGGCTAACCACGATCGAAGCAGGCGCGGGCAGCGTTCCACCTTTTTTAATGCTGTCTGGGCAAATTGCAGGCGGTTTCGTCTTGTTATTATTCCGGAGTGATCCGCATTCCAGTAAGGACCCCTTCGTACTGTTACGAAGCCATCATTGAGCGAGGAGTGCTTTCCCGTGCCGGCGGCTTCCTGAAAGAAGTGCTGGACGGCGTTCGACCGCTCTTTATCGTCTCCGTCGCTCCCGTGCGACGCCGCTGGGGCAAGACGCTGGTTCGATCCCTTGAGGCAGCCGGATTTACTCCGAGACTGGCCGAGATGCCCGATGGCGAGCCGTGGAAGCGGCTATCCACGGTCGAGATCCTGGCCGAGAGGTTGCTGCACCTGGGAGCGGACCGCAAGGCGGTTGTCCTTGCGTTTGGCGGGGGGGTGGTCGGCGACCTCGCCGGCATGCTCGCGTCTATCTATATGCGCGGGGTAAAACTGGTGCAAGTGCCGACGACCGTGCAGGCGCAGCTTGATGCCGCGATCGGGGGCAAGACCGGGGTGAATCTCAGAGCGGGCAAGAATCTCGTGGGCACATTTTATCAGCCCCAACTTGTCCTGATTGACCCGGCAATACTTGACACTCTTCCCGAACGCGAATTCCGTGCGGGCATGTACGAGGCTCTTAAATGTGGCATCATCGGCCGGCCGGAGCTGTTTTCCCGGCTGGAAAACTCATCGCTCGATGTTCTGCGCCAAGACCCTGAGTTTTTGACATGGGTGCTGGCGGAATCTGTAGGCCTGAAGGCCGAGGTGGTTCGAAGCGACGAAACCGAACGTGACCGCCGCCGGGTTTTAAACCTTGGCCACACGGTTGGCCATGCCCTCGAAGCAGCCACCGGCTATCGCCGCTTCCTGCATGGCGAAGCCGTTGCCTGGGGCATGCAGGCGGCAGCGCGCATCGCCCTTGAGACTGGCCTGTTGAAATCGGCGGTGCACGCGCGAATTGCCAGTGCCGTTCGCACCTGGGGATCGCTGCCCCCGATTACCGTCGAAACCAGACGGGTGTTGAGATATCTCGAGGTGGATAAGAAGACGGAGGCAGGAGTTGTGCATTTCATTCTTCCGAGAGAGATTGGCAAAGTCGAGATCCGCAACAACGTCCCGCCTGGGGCAATTGTGGCTGCCATGGCTGAGATCAGGCAAGCATCACGTCGGGGAGGCGCGGAATGAAACCCGGCCCAAGCGAGGTCCGAGGGGCGGCGGTCGAGGGGCCGAGCGATGCGGATTCGGTGTCGCGCACGGTCGAGCGCATGTTCAGCTCCATCGCCCCTCGTTACGACCTGTTGAATCATCTTCTCTCGGCAAATGTGGATAAGTTATGGTGGCGCCGAGCCGCTGGCAGTTTCAGCGCGATTCTGTCGCGGCCGGGGGTTCAGGTGCTTGATCTTTGCTGCGGCACTGGCGATATGGCATTTGCCCTGTACCGCGAAGGTCCGCGGGCGCGCATCACGGGCGCGGATTTCTCCCACCCCATGCTCACACGGGCCCGGGCCAAGTCGCCGCCCAGGACCGGCGGCATGGTGACCTGGGTTGAAGCCGACGCGCTGCGATTGCCGTTCGCCGACCAAAGCTTTGATCTGGTCACATCCGCCTTCGGCTTGCGCAATTTGGCCGACTACGATCTCGGGCTGCGGGAAATCTGGCGCGTGCTCCGTCCCGGAGGAGCTTGCGGGATCGTAGAATTCGCGGAGCCCGGGGGTATATTGGGGCGTATCTACTCGCTTTACTTCAGACACGTGTTGCCGAGAATTGGTGGCCTTGTGTCCGGGGTGCAAGGCGCGTATTCATACCTGCCCGCCTCGGTCGCGCGATTTCCTGCCCCTCCGGAGATGATCGCGCGCATGCAGAGCGCCGGCTTTCGCAACTCGGAATGGATGCCCTACACTTTCGGCATTGCCGGTCTGTTTCGTGGAGGGCGTTGACAGGGACAACTTTTCGGGGAGCGCTGAGTTGGCCGCACAGCTAATTGTGGGTGGGGCGACGGGGAAAAATCAGCTGGCTACCTCTTCCAGCAACTTTTGGTCAATATCGAAATTCGAGTGCACGTGCTGCACGTCGTCGTGCTCCTCGAGGGCTTCGACCAAGCGAATCATCTGCGTTGCCTGCTGCCCTTCGAGCTTGATGTAGTTCTGGGGGATCATGGCGATTTCGGCCGAAATCGGCTGGACTCCGGAATTCTTCACTGCCGTCAGCACTGCTTCAAAGCTTCCAGGATCGCTTATCACTTCCCAGTTCTCGCCATCGTCCCGCAGGTCTTCGGCTCCGGCCTCGAGCACGACTCCCATCAGGTCGTCTTCCTTGGCGGCGCTTTTGGCAACCACGACATCGCCTTTCTTATGGAACATCCAGGCGACTGCGCCTGCTTCGGCCATGTTGCCGCCATTTTTTCCGAATACGTGCCGAATCTCGCTCACCGTGCGATTGCGGTTGTCGGTGTTGATGTCGAGCAGCAGAGCCACCCCGCCCGGACCGTATCCCTCAAGCGCGAACTCTTCGTATGTTGCACCTGGTAGTTCGCCGGTACCCCGCTGAATTGCTCGTTTGATATTGTCAGCCGGCATATTCTCGGCCTTGGCAGCCGAAATGGCCGTACGCAGGCGGGGATTGGTATCCGGATCACCGCCATGCTTGGCGGCAATCGTGATTTCCTTGATCAATCGGGTGAAAATCTTCCCTCGCTTGGCATCCAGCGCGCCTTTCTTGTGCTTGATGGTGGCCCATTTTGAGTGGCCGGACATGGACAGTACCTCGTCTTCAGCGGAGTTGATTTGCGCCGGCTTTGCCGTTCAGGGTTCGCCGGTGAGAGAGCAATGAAGGAACCTCGCCCTGAAACTGTGCAGGCGCATTATAGCACGCTAATTTTTACATTCTCCTCACACCCAGCGCGCTTTCCGGCAGGTATAATTTCCCGTCCGCGAGGCCCCGGGTTTTGTTTGCTGGTGGCTGCGAGTGGTCCGCGTCAAATCCAGGAAAGCAGTACAGGAAGCATGAAGCTGTCAGTTATGCCCAGTTCCGCCATTCTTGCGGCATTGTTTGTTTTAATCACCGGCACTTCCGCTGCCGATGGTCAGCTCCACCTGGTAAGCAGGAAGGAACCCATCGAGGTGAGGTTGATTGCTCTGGCCATTGCCTACCCGCGCTCGTCATTTTTCGCCAATGATGAGGTCTTTATCGCCGAGCAAGAGTTGGGTAAGGACGAGTCTCGTTTCATCAAACTCGTCTATGATTTTCTGCCTTATGAGCCTCCGCTGTCTTCTTACGGTCTCAACTATTCATTAGTGCACCGGGTGAGGGCGGTTCGCGACGCCAGCTGTGATGAAAGTCTCTGGCAGATGCGATCTTTTTTCGAACAACAACGAAACTCCGAGGAGGCGAACGCGGACTGGAAGTATGCCGTAGATTCCCCCATCGGCGATCTTGATCAGCGCCAGGCCCGCCTGCGGTGCTACCGGACCACATCCGACGATTACGAGAGGACCTTGCACGAGCCGACCAGCGAGATGCCCTATTAGCTTCTCTTAATTCGCCCGTTCAAGGCGGATGAGCTCCGCGATGGTCTCTCGCCTGCGGATCAATTTTGCCGTTTTGCCCTCCACCATCACCTCAGCGGGCCGAGCGCGGCTGTTGTAGTTTGAAGCCAGGGCCATGCCGTAGGCGCCGGCATCAAGTATTGCCAGCAGTTCGCCTTCAGCGACGGCCGGCAAGCTGCGGGCCCGTGCGAAGAAATCGCCTGATTCACAGACCGGTCCCACGATATCGACAATCTCCGGCGCCCGGCGCGCCATTTCGACCGGCACGATCTCGTGCTCGGCTTGATAGAGCGCCGGCCGGATGAGGTCGTTCATGGCAGCGTCGACCACAATGAATTTCTTCCCTCCGTTGGCCTTTCTGTAAAGCACACGAGTAAGCAGGGCTCCGGCCGGTCCGACAATTGAACGTCCTGGCTCGACGAGTAGCTTGACGCCCAGGCCCTGCAAAGGAGCAATGACTGCCTCGGCATAGGCACGGACCAAATGCGAAAACTCTTCCCGTTGCTGCTGGTAAGGAATACCGAGTCCGCCGCCCACGTCGACGTAGAGGATTGTGTGGCCATCGCGGCGCAGCTCGCCCACGATTTCGGCTACCCGCTGGCTCGCGGCTGAAAACGGGGTAGGGTTGGTGATCTGAGATCCAATATGCACGCTGATACCTGCTACCCGCAAGTGAGGCGAACGCGCCGCGCGGGCATACAGTTCGCGCGCCTCGCAGACAGGCACGCCAAATTTATGCTTTTCGAGGCCGGTCGATATATAAGGATGGGTATCCGCCGGAACGTCGGGGTTGACCCGCAGCGCAACGGACGCCGTGCTTTTCAGCCGGGCGGCGCAGGCCTCAAGCACCCGCAGTTCCGAGGCGCTTTCGACATTGAACAGGAGGATCTTGGCTCGCACGGCAGCTTCCATTTCCTGAGCGGCCTTGCCCACTCCTGAGAAGACGACCTTCTCGGCTCGCCGGACTGCGAGAACCCGGGCCAGTTCGCCGCCTGAAACCACATCAAAGCCGCAGCCGAGTTCCCCGAGAAGACGCAACACGGCAAGGTTGGAGTTGGCTTTTACGGAATAGCAGATTGTGTGCTCGATATCTTTGAAGGCATGATCAAAGGCACGAACCCGCTCGCGAATGGCCCGTGCCGAGTAGACATAAAGCGGGGTACCAAAGCGCTCGGCGAGTCTTTCGACGGGAAGCTGTTCACAGCACAACCGGGATTGTCGTTTCAAATCGGACCGGTAAGTGAACCCGGGCGGGCGCTCGATCGCGTCGCTCACTTGCGCTTCGACAGACTCCCTTTCACCTTGATCGCAACAACCGTCTGATCATCAAAGGTTTCAACACCCGAGGCGTGTTCGGCGGCAGCCTTAAATATCGACTTGACGATCGACTCGGCAGAGTTGGCGCAGCATTCGGCTATGACCTTTTCCAGCCGGGTGCGGCCGAACAGTTCGTCTGCCTTATTGGTGGCATCCAGGATGCCGTCGCTGATGAATACGAAGACGTCCCCCGGCACCGCCTGGAAGGTGAACTCCTCATACTCAGCGTCCTCGAATAGTCCTAGGGGCAATCCCGTAACCTCGATTCGCTCGCCCTTGCCCTGATGGCAGAATACAGGGCGGGGAAGTCCGGAGTTAGCCACCTGCAGCGTGCGCCTCTGATCATCCCAGACGGCATAAATAAGGGCGACAAACTGACCATCGATCCGGCGCTCGGCCAGTGAGTAATTCACCATGGTCAGCATTTCTGCCGGCCCCGGCTCGACCGGGGCGTGAGTGCGCAGGATTCCACTCACCAGGGCGGCGTAGATGGCCGCCGGAGCGCCTTTGCCACTAACGTCGCCGATGACCAGCGCGGTACGGGGATGGGAATAGGCGAGAAAATCGTAGAGATCTCCACCAATGACACGTGCCGGGGAAAACTTGGCGGCAATCTCCAGGTTGGCCAGATTGGGACGAGATTGGGGCAGCAGCCGGAACTGCAGTTCGCGCGCCATCGCCAGATCCAGTTCCAGGCGACGTTCCTGGCGGGCAATCTGCTCGTAAAGGCGCGCGTTTTCGATGGCAATGGCAATTTGCGCTGCCAGAGTGGTAATCGTGCGCTGGTGGTCCTCGGTGAAAAAACTCCGCTTGGTGTGCTCGAGATCCAGCACGCCAATGACCTTGTCGTTATAGATCATCGGCACCGCAAGTTCGGAGCGGGTCTCGGGGTTGGTCTCAATATAGCGAGGATCTTTTTTGACGTCGCGAACGAGCACTGCCTGCTTGTGCTCCGCCGCGTAGCCGACAACCCCCTTGCCAACCGGGAGATCGTGCTTCTGGTGAATGTTCTCCTGAAAACGGAGGGAAAACCGGTGCTGCAGAGTTTTTCCCGTCTCGTCGACCAAAAGAATGCTGAACATCTGGTAGTCAATGAGCCGGCTCAACAGCTCGCCTATTCGCTTCAGCAGCTCGTCCAGATTCAGGATGGAAGTCAGCTCGCGCGCAATCTCGTTGAGCAGCAGAAGCGTGCGCGCTTGGCGGGTGATGCGGGTATATAGGCGAGCATTCTCAATGCCAACCGCCATACGGGAAGCGATCAGCGTGAGCAGCCGTTTGTGCTCTTCCGTGAAGTGGTCCTTCTGCGGCGACTCAATATCGATGACCCCGATCACCCGGTTTTTCACGATCAAGGGCACGGCGAGCTCCGAACGCACTCCGGGCACGGCAGCAATATAGCGAGGATCCCGTGAAACATCGCCCAACAGCACCGCCTGCCGGCGCTCCGCGGCCACCCCGGTAACGCCCTCGCCCAGCCTGACGCGGACACGTTCCGCCACCTCGCGGGAATAGCCGACGCTGAAGCGGAAGTAAAGCTCCTGGGTTTTTTCATTCAGCAGGAGGATGCCGAAAATCTCGTAATCGATGACTTTACGCACCAGTTCTGCCACCCGCCGCAGGGTGGTGTCCAGGTCAAGCGTGGTATTGACCACATCGGCAACTTCTAGCAACAGCGGCTCAATGCGCAGTTGCAACTCAGTTTGAGCGGCTGCCATGTTCACTTTTCCATCATATCAGCCGCTTCTCGGCGGCCTTCGGCGGCTACGCAGGACGGTCTAAGGTCCGACCGGCGCCGTGGGAAGCACGTAAATTCCGCTAAGGTTTCGATATTTTTCCGCGTAGTCTAAGCCGTAACCCACTACGAAAGCATCGGGAATGCTGAAGCCCACGTAGTCGGCCTGGACCGGCAACTTGCGGCGGGAGGTTTTATCGAGAAGCACGGCTACGCGCAGGCTCCGGGGTTGGTGGCCGAGCAGAAGCCGTTTGAGGAATGAAAGCGTCAGGCCAGTATCGAGAATGTCCTCGACGAGGATCACGTTCTGATCGCGCAGCGATTGTTCGACATCCTTGGTAAGGCGAACCTCTCCCGTCGAGTCCCAGATCTTTTCCTGCTTGGGCCCGCGCGGATTGCCGTAGCTGGCTACGCCGATGAAATCAAAGGTGGCATCGAGCGGCACCTGGCGCACGAGGTCGCTAAGAAATATCGCGGCACCCTTCAGCACGGCCACAAACACCACCGACTGGGCGGCGCAGTCGGCCGTGATCTGGTTTCCCATTTCCTCCACCCGGGCGGCTATCTGCTCGCCGGAGATGAGCAGCTTCAGCTTCTCCATAGACGAACATCTTACCTCTTCGACTCTCGGCGCCGTATTGAAGGGGGACCTCGGCCGCCACTACAATGTTTCCTTCGCGCAAGTACCCGAGGAGAGGAATGTCTGCCGTGAAGCTGAAAGGAATTAAACTCACCTGGCTGGGCCATGCCACCTTTCGCATGATCACTCCCCGAGGCACCATCATTTTGGTGGATCCCTGGGTCATGGGAAATCCAGCCTGCCCGGCGGGCGAAAAGCAGATCCAGCGGGTAGACGTGATGCTATGCACCCACGGGCATGGCGATCACATCGGCGACGCAGTCGAAATCGCGACCAAACATAACCCCCGCGTGGTGGGAATTCCTGAACTGTGCGGCTGGCTGACAAAAAAGGGGGTAAAGCAAACGGCGGAGATGAATAAGGGTGGCACGCAGGAGATCGCAGATATTAAAGTCACCATGGTGCACGCCGATCACTCTTGCGGAATCCAGGACGGCGATCAAATGATTTACGGCGGGGAGGCTTGCGGCTACGTGGTGGAATTCGATAACGGAGTTCGGATCTACCATGCCGGGGACACGAACGTGTTCGGGGATATGGCAATTATTCGCGATCTCTATCGACCCTCGATCGCCATGCTGCCGATTGGAGACCATTACACCATGAGTCCGCGGGAAGCGGCTTACGCCTGCAATCTGCTGAAGCCGGAGACGGTGATTCCCATGCATTTTGCCACCTTTCCCCTGTTGAAGGGTCGCCCGGCGGAGTTGAGCAGGCTGGTCGAGGGAGTGGAAGTGCTGGAGATGAAACCTGGTGAGACCGTTACCTGAAGCATTTCGGCATTACGCGGGCCCACTGGGGAATGGTAAATTCAAATTCCCGGCCTTTACCTCGCCGGAACAGGACATTGAGATGCCTGAAGTCACGGATAAGCCCAGTTGGATGATGCTTGGCATCACTCGAGAACCGGTCGAAGCCTACCTGTACTCTACGCTTCCCGCGCGCGACGAAGTTCTTGCCGAGATGGAGGCGGAGGCGACCCGGAGGAACATTCCCATCGTGGGTCCCCTGGTCGGGCGCTTCCTCTACCAGCTCGCGTTGATCTCGGGAGCAAGGACGGTATTTGAACTTGGCTCCGCCATCGGATATTCAACCATCTGGTGGGCGCAGGCCGTTGGTAAAGGGGGACGGGTAGTCTACACCGACAGCGATCCCGCAAACGCTGAGCAGGCTCGCGGTTATTTTAAGCGTGCAGGTCTTACAGATCGCATCACGGTCAAAGTCGGCGATGCTCTCGAGCTTCTCTCGGCGGACAAACAGGATTTAGACGTGGTTTTCTGTGACGTCGACAAGGAAGACTATCCGCGCGCGTTTCGCCTCGCCCTGTCCCGGGTGCGCAGCAGGGGCCTGTTTGTGGCCGATAACGTCCTCTGGAGCGGCAGAGTAGCGGAGAAAAATC
>JAFAWX010000087.1 GCA_019241535.1 Acidobacteriota bacterium
GCCGAACTAGAGCCGGCCAGGTTCGATGAGCGTATCGACTATTGCAACAGCAAAGGCGAGGCCTGGTCGAGCCGTGTGGAGGATGTGCTGACGCACGTGCTTATGCACTCGGCCTATCACCGCGGGCAAATCGCAGTCGAGATGCGGGCAGCCGGAGCGGAGCCGCCCTATACCGATTTCATCCATGCCGCGCGACAGCGCTTCATGGACTAAAAAAGCTTCCTACGGTTGAAAGTCCGCTGAAACAGACGCCACCCATATGGTCCATCCCTCTCCCCGCTTTTCTCCTGTATCTGAACCGATGACCAATTAAAAGTTTGCTGACCACGATGCTCTTGTCCGAGGTCACACATGCGCTCGTTCGTGCTGCTAAATTAAGCTGGCCGACATTCTCACTCGCCGCTCAAGCAACTGGCGACGAGCAAGAGGCGCACATGGAGTGGTCCGCGCGGGCGGGGTGATACTCTGGGTTGGCGACGAATTTCCCGGAAACCTCAACTTCAGCTTGGCGGCGGCAGGAGGTCCGGTCAGTCATGACGGCAGAGGATCCTGACACCGCCTTTGGGCACGCTCTTCGCGGGTTTGCGAAAACTCTTTTCGTGGTGCCCGATCAACCCATGGCTGGCGTGTTCGATGACTCGCAGATGTCTGCACCGCTGGGATTACCAACACCATGGCCCCAATAGGTGAAGACGATCGGTGAACAAACGTCCCATCGCCGTCACTGCTATAGCCTGGTTGCTGATCGTTTCGGGAGTCTTGGGTTTTTCCGTCCACCTCAGACAGCTGGCCCTGGGCAGGTCCTTTCATCTTGAAGACCTCTTGATCCTCACGGTTGCTCTTTTGCTGCTGCCGGCCGGTGGTTTTATCCTGCTCGGCCATAACTGGGCACGGTGGCTGGCGTTGCTGTGGATGGCGGCCCACGTGGCGATCAGCTTTTTCGACTCGATGGCAAAAGTGGCGGTGCATTTCGTATTGTTCCTCCTGATCGCCTACTCTCTCTTCAACCACGACGCCAAAGCCTATTTTCAGCACTCGGAGGAAAAAGGCGGTTAGCCACGACACCTCAAGGGGAAGGCTCCCCCACCCAGAGCGCCGTCATCATCACTCCGGCTGCCTTTGGCGCCGGTTTCAGGGGGCTAACTTAAGCTGCGTGCGTGAACGCCGGTGGCGAACCAATTTCAAAGCGGCGCGTCTAAGCTGACATTGGCCGCACCTCGCCCAGTTAAAAAGATACCGATGTCCGTAATTGGTAATGTGCTTCTGCTGCTGCCATTTATTGCGCGGTTGTCCTCCGCCACGCTGACCGACAAAGACACGATTTTAATGGGTCAGTTTGCCAACCACACAGGTGATACGGTCTTCAGGGGAACACTCGAGCAGCCGCTTCGAACCGCGCTTGAAGAATCGCCTTTCTTAAGTATCGTTGCCGACAACAGGATCTCCGCTGCTCTTAAGGAAATGGGAGAGCGAGCCGATGCGCCGCTTACACCCGCCGTAATCCGCCGAGTGTGTCAGCGTACGCATTCGAAAGCCTACATTAATGGGTCAATCGCTCGTGAACGAGGAGAACTCCAGATCGTCCTGCGCGCCACCGCCTGTGAGAGCGGCCAACCGTTGAGCGAAGTAAAAGCAGCCACCCAGAGCAAAGATAAGGTTATAGATGTGCTCGGAGCGAGCGTCGCGAAGCTCCGAATTCAACTCGGCGAACCGCTTGATAGCGTGAGGGCATTCAGCACGCCGCTGTCGCGTGCGACTAGTTCCTCCTACGACGCCCTCAAGGCCTGGGCGGCGGCGTTGAAAATACAGCAGGAGAGTGCCGATCTGGCCGAAGGCAGTCAAGCCGCGCTCCCTCTGCTTGAACAGGCGGTTAAACTCGACTCCAACTTCGCAAGCGCTCTTTTTACTATAGGACTGATTTATCGAGACGCGCTCGAGGAGACGCGCGCGAGAGATTATTTGATTCGAGCCTTCAGGCTGACTGACCGTGCTAGCGTGCGCGAAAGATTTCGAAATGCCGGCATGTATTACAGCTTCGTGGTCGTCGACGACAAGAAAGCGGTGGAAACATATCAGAAGTGGATTGAGCTTTATCCCCGCGACGAGAGGCCGGTTTCTAACCTCGGCTCGTTCTACGGAGACGTCTGCCGCTATGAAGAGGCAATCGCGCAATTCCGGCAAGCCCGGAGGATGAATCCGCATAATGTTATCTATCACGAAGATCTCATAGAAATCTTGACCGCCGTGGGCAGTTTCGAAGAGGCACGCCAAGCCTACCAGGAAATGTTGCGCATGAAGCTGGATGACGACGCTCCCCACGTCTTCCTCTACTCCATCGCCGTCCTCGAGCAGGACATCCAACAAATGGCGACGCAAGCCGCATGGTTCAAAGGAAAGCCGCAGCTTGAGCACGAGATTCTTTCCGAGCAGGCAGACGCTGAGGGATACACCGGCCATCTCACTCGTGCGCGCGAGCTCACTCGCCGGGCGGTTGAAGCCGGTTTGCGGGCTGACAATAAGGAGCAGGCGGCGGCCTGGCAACTGAACTCCGCATGGCGGGAAGAATTGTTCGGCAACCTGGAGGCGGCGCGCGAGGAAATCGCGTACGCCCTGGAGATTGCCCCCGACAGCCGTGAAGAAGGGGCCGTGGCCGCCGTTCTTCTGGCCCGCGCGGGAGATATTTCAAAAGCAGAGGCTATCGCCAAAGACCTCGAGCGGCGCTACCCTGTTCACGCGGTGGTGCAGTCTTATTGGCTGCCGTCGATCCGCGCCCAGATCAGTCTCGCAGGCAAGCACCCGGAAACCGCGCTGCGGCAGCTCGAAACCGCCCGGCCGTATGATTTGCTGTTTCCTCAGGTTGCTTTTTACTCGCCCATGTTCTCGGTCGTGATCCGCGCCGAGGCATACGCGGCCCTCGGTCAGCTGCCTGCGGCTCGGAAGGAATGGAATAAGATCGCCCAAAATCCGGGCATCGTTCAGCTCAGCGCCACGGCGCCGATTTCTAAGTTGCAGCTCGCTCGTTCGCTTGCGCTTCAACAGGGGAAAGGCGCCTCGTCGTCGCCCGAAGTTCGCAATGCCTATCAGGATTTTCTCCGGTTGTGGAGAGAGGCGGACCCGGAAATTGAAATGTTCAAAGAAGCTCAAGCCGAATTTGCCGCACTGAAGTAAGCTCAATGGTTCGCGGGTCAGTGTCAGCGGCCTCGAGTGCGATAAGTACGACGGTTTGAATCCACCGGAAATTCTCCCGAGTTTAGGCAACGAAGATACCTGTCAAGCAATTTAAAAATGTAACTTTGCGGCATTCGTCCTGCAAAATCAAAATGTAACCCGCGTCTCTTCGTTATTGGTTCCCTTCCTTTGGTCGGGGAAGAAGTGCAGGGGAAGGGGCATGGCTTGTTGCGGGTGAGTTTATTCTCTTAAACCCCTTCCCCTGCCTAGCGCTATTGAATCCGTAACCCTTCAAGCCACCAGGCAAGCTCTCTTCGCCGAAACATACGGCGCAAACCGCCGGCGTGTTTTCGTGCTCCGCGTGGCGCTCTTTTCTGTTTTTGATTTCGCCGTGCCTTGCCGGCAGTTTTGGTCTTTACAACGATTTCACGCTTGGTGTCTGTCGGAACAGGCGCCATGGTCTTGCTGCGACCTGCTAATTCGCGGCTGAGCTGAAAAATTCGCTCCAACTTGCTTTGGATCGTGCGCGATAACTGAAAAGGATCGAGCTCCTGCTCCCGCTGTTTCAATTCCGCTATCCGCTCCGGATCTGCGGCGGGCGAAGCACAAACCCGCTCGAAGGGGGTCCGTAGGTATTGACGGATCACGGGAATGATGTAAGAGTAAAGGTGAGTCAGAAGCAATGATGCGCCGGCCCCATAACGAGTGGTTCTCGCCACTGGCCATGTTCAAGTGGCAAAGTGCCAGGGAAGGTACGTTCATGTAAAACGGGGGCACATAGAGCGCGGTTTTTCAGGGCCTCCGATATTTCGGGGGCTTTTGGCTTTTTTTAGAGCACTTGCGCTACTGCCCGGATCGGAGGCAGGGTCGTCTAAAGGACAGGATACGGACCCCTCAAGCTCGAGATGGGAGTTCCGGTTCTCCTCGTTGCTACCAAGAATATGAGCAGACAAATGATTGAAATCGAGGGCTTTGAAATCGAGCTTGCGTCAGAACTGTACTGCGAGCGTGGCGCGGATCATCACGATATGGCAGAGCGGGCCCGGATCGATCGCGGGCGACTGGGGCAGGGCGTCGATGGAGCGGCTGTCCTGTGCGTGCGCTGCTTGAAAGCCATACCGCTCAAAGCTTGATGGTAGATTGCCTGATGAGAGCCGGATATCGAATCCCGATACAGGCGTTCGAACTCACTCCGCGGCAATCTGGTTTTTGAAAAGCCGCGCGACTGTGGACCCGGGTTTGAACTCGGGCGGAAAGGCTCCGGGTCTCCTTCTGCCCGCGGCTGAGTGTCTAGGGAGGGTGCGGGACTTCCAGCCGCGAAATGCCAGTGCACCCGTGCTGCTCGCCACCTTTGGCCTGCTGAACTCGATCCGGAGAGTGCAGGTCTGAAACGCCAGAAGGGTACGCCCATTAAGGCCTGGCTCAGGGGATTCCGCTCGAAGATACAGTCTTCCAGCAGCTTTTGACCCTGCCCAGCCGCTATCATCAGGAGACGGTCCCTGTGAGCGAGCAAATTTCTGCTCCTCGCATTCAGCGCACCAGCAGCGCGTGCGTGTCATTTCTACCTACTCAGCCACGAGTACCGATTGAATGAATATAATTTCCTGCCAATGCGTCTATCCCTGGACAGCTCAGCTCTTAGCGCCCGCTTGTTGCTGGCCGCAGTTCTGGTTCCGGCGGCACTAGGCGCGTCCCGTCCTTCCTGGAACGGCGTGCTTGTCGGTACCGAACGTAATCCTCTGTCCGGAGCCACGGTCGTGCTCAGTCCGCCTTCTGGAGCGCCTGAGTATCGCGCCCTCACCACGGAGGGCGGCAGGTTTTTATTTCACGAGATCCTTCCCGGCACCTACCGTTTATCCGTGCTGATGGACGGTCGGACCTACCGTGCGATACATCCGGTATCGATAACAGAGGGCACCGTTGGGGTGCAGTTGCAGTTGAGCACTGAGGGCGAGGAAGCTCGGATTCAGGTCTCGGGAACGGGTTCAACATCTGAAGCGAGCGGCGGCGAGCGCCTGTCCGGCACCGAGGTTTCCAGCCTGCCGCTCAACTCGCGTGACTTCAGCAAGCTTCTCTTGCTCGCGGCCGGCACCATGACGGATGCCAACGGGGCCGCCAATTTTACCCAGCAGTTTGCCGTGAACGGTCAGCGCGGTACCGCCACCGTGTTCGCGATCGACGGAGCCGACACCACCGATCCCGAGATGGGCGGAGCCACTTTTGCTAATTTCAACGTGGACGCTATTCAAGAAGTGCAGTCGAGCACCGGGGTCATTTCCGCCGATATCGGTCACGGAGCAGCGAGCTACACCAATGTAGTCTCGAAATCCGGAACCGACCGGGTGCACGGCAGCTTGTTTGAGTTCGCAAGAAATGCGGTCTTTGACGCCCGCAATTACTTCGACCATCCTGACATCGTCCATCATCGCCGCATTCCTCCATTCGTGCGCAATGAATTCGGGTTCACCAACGGCGGGCCGCTGGTGCTTGGGAGCATTTACAACGGCCGGGGGCGCACCTTCTATTTCGGCGAATACCAGGGTTTTCGCCAGGTGCTGGGCACAACCCAGGTCTTTCCCGTTCCCACCGCCGCCGAGCGCATCGGTATCGATACTGCCAGTTTTCCCGGCGACACTCTGACCGTTCCGGTGAGCCCTGCCATTTTGCCCGTCCTAGCCGCCTATCCTCTGCCCAATGCCCCCGCCGGCCCATTCGGCGCGCGCACTTACGCGGTCTCGTCCAAGGTATCGACTATAACCGACCAATTCTCGGTTCGCATTGACCACCGCATTTCATCGAAAGCTTCGCTGCTCGCCCGTTTCAGCCTCAACCAGGTTACCGGACCGGTGACCAACCCGGACCAGACGGCCATCGATCCTTCTTTCGGAATCCAGTTTTTTGACCACCAGCGCAACGCGGTGATCAAGTACGTGCGCACCATCACGCCCCATCTGACCTCGGAAACTTCTCTCGGCTATATTCGCAGCACCCCATTTTTTCCCACCGTGAATCATACTCAGCCCGCCATCGGCTTCGGAGACGGGCTGTTTCAGAGCTTCAATGCCGCCGGGGGGACGATTCTCGGTTCCTACGGGAACCTTTATCAACTTAAGCAAGATCTCTCTTCGAGCCGCGGTGCCCACACCTTAAAGTGGGGAACCGAAATGCGTTTTAACCGTGATTCCACCATATTTGGGATCGATCCAAACGGCGCCTACATGTTCGGAGGCGGAACCGCCTACTCGCCGGTATTCATTCGCTCGACCAGCGGCGCGCATGACATTCAGCCGGGAGATCCTTTGCCGGATTCACTCCTGGGCTTGCTGACTGCGACCCCCTATTCCTACTCCATCATGGCCGCCGCCGCGCTTACTCCCACCGGGCGCAGATTCGACGAAGCCGGCGTACGTCGCGAAGCCTACGACTTCTATTTCGAAGACACATGGCGGGCGAAGCCTCACCTGACGATTAATTACGGGCTGCGATACGAAGTGAACAGCCGCATTCACGAAGCCACCAAGCGAACGTCATCGCCGCGTTTTTTTGGCGCCGATGGGAAGAGTGCTCCTTATTGGGATCACAGCGCGCATCAGATTTTTATCGTCGATCCCCAGCCTCCCTATCGCCAGGACTGGTCCGGCTGGGGTCCGCGGCTGGCCCTCGAGTATGGTTCGTCCCCACACACCATCCTCCGGGCTGGCGGCGGCCTGACGACAATTGTTCCGAACCTCTGGCAGGACAACTTTCTGACCGCAGGTATCCCGTTCGCATTTTCTTCTTACGTCAGTGCTCTGCCGGGAGTTGGGGTTCCTTTCAGCGACAGCTTCGTTCCCCTGGCGTTACCTCCGGCCTATGCAACGACCGGCCAACTTGTTTTCCCCGCGGGAACTACCACCAGCGTTCGACCAAACACGGTTCTCGATCTTGACCGCCTCCAGGCGGATATTTCCCGGCTCACCCCGGGAAACCAGGTACAGCTGCCTGCGGTCAGCGGCATTGATAGAAATTTTCGCAACGGGTATATCGGCTCCTGGACGGCAGGCTTTGACCACGATTTCGGCGACCTTAAATTCACCGCCGCTTACGTGGCCACTTCAGGCATTCATCTTGCAAGCGTGTACTCGCCGAACGGCTACGGGGGAGCAGATCCGGGGTTCGCGCCTTACACCCGCTTTGATTCGAGCGGTCATCGCACGGGTGGCTATGGCAACGAGAGTTTGATGACCAGCGGATCTCATTCGAGTTATCACTCCCTGCAGACCAGCCTGAGCAAGACTTCACCGCGAGCGGGACTGGGCATTCAGGCCAGCTATACATATTCCAAATCCATTGACGACACGAGTGCCGTGCTGGGAGGTTTGTTCGGGTCGGCGGGCGTTATTTTGCAGACTCTTCCGCAGAATCCCTGGAACCCGCGCGCCGAGAAGGCACCTTCCACATTCGATGTCACGCACGTTTTCACCGCCAGCTGTATCGAATTATTGCCTCTCGAGCGTGTCAGCTTTCTCAGTTCGTTGCCTGGATCGCTGCGTTCGGGTTGGCAACTCCTGAATATCACCACGTTGATGAGCGGATCGCCGTTCAGCGTCTTTTCCGGAGTGCAGCAGACGGGGGCGGGGGCAGGCGGCAGCGACCGCCCGGATCTGCTTACTGAGCCTCGCCTGTCGACGAGCGGCGCCGTTCCCGAAGACTACTTCGGACGGGCAGCGGGCAATCCGTCTTTTTTTTATATCCCGGTGAATGTAGCGGGGGGTACCGGGCCGAACCAAGGTCGCTTCGGCTCGCTCGGCAGAGACACCTTCCGCGGTCCTGCCTTCCATGACTTTGACATGGCGCTAATTAAGGACACCAGCTTCGGCCATCGCGGAGGCGCGGAACTGGGAACCATCGAGGTTCGTGCGGAGTTTTTCAACATCTTCAATGCGGTGAATTTCGGATTGCCCAACAATATCGTCCGGGGCAGCGGATTTGGCATTATCAGCAGGACCGCCGGATCATCGCGTCAGATTCAGCTTTCGCTCAAGCTGATCTATTGACTTTGACTTCACAAAAAAAACAGCCAGGCGCGAAGCCTGGCTGCGCAAACAGTTTGCCATCCCGCTTACCGCGAGGATGCCGGCGAGGCGGGCGGAGTTAGCTTTCCCTGTTCCCGGGCCTGGCTCGCGTACTTGCGGACTGCGGCCAGAAATGGTTCGCTGCCGTCCGGAGGAGGAACTTTTCCATGTAGGATGGTCGCAAAGGGCACCATCTTGCCGTAAAGGATTCGAGTTTCATCCCGGTCCTGAGAAATCTTGGCGCCGCTCAAATCGATTCCGGCGAATATGCCCCGCGCGCGGGAATAGGTCAACACCTCGGCTTTCATCTTCCAGTCCGTACTGGCTTCGCCTTGCCGGCCAACCGGACCCGCCGCGGCCGAGGCATCGGCGCCGATTTTGAACTTACTCGAAAGCAGCGCATCCATTCCTTTTTCGTTCATGACCAACATTACGAGGTCAATCGCCTGTCCGCCGATCTGAAGGCCCCAGCTGCCACCGGTAACGGAAAAAGGCGCGGGAGCGCTCCACCCGTTGGCCGTCCGGCAGGTCGCCACGCCTTTGCCATGACTGCCGCCGAAACCGACCGCGATCTTAACCATTGAGGGCACTACGGCCACACATTTGGCATCACCCATGATCTTGTCGGGTATGGCTTTGTCCTTTTCTGACATAACTTCAGTGAGGACTCCGGCCGCAGCCTTGATTCGTTTTTGAATGTCCGACTCGTCCTTGGTTGTGGTTTCGTCACTGGCTTGGGCCACGAGCCGACCCGCGCCTGCAAACAGCAGAACGGCCGCGCACAGCGCGCACACAAACCTTCTCATAGCCCCTGTCGTATGTGTCATGGTCGTGATCTCTCCTGTGTCCGCAATGGGAGCACTTTTAACAGAACTGCCTAATCATGATAGGCCCCGACCCTGTAGATTTCCTATCAGTCGAATTCTGTAGTTGACGGCAAAACAGGCTTTATGCTCGCGAACGGGGGGTAAAGTGTTGAGGCCGAAGGCATAGATAGAAATTCCCCTCATTGCCGGTCTCCCCGGTCGGGGTTATTCTCTGGCGTGTTCAGGCGCACGGGGGGTAAGCCGCTCGACTCCAATTGCCGGTTGAGCTCGACTAAGTCCTTGCTTTTGAGCGTATTCCACTGCTGGAGGAGACCCTGGAGTTGGCTCAAGCTGCGGGAACTCGCTTCGGTCTCGGCGAGAGTGGGCGCAGCATCGGACTTCTCTACTCCTTTGTAGAGACTGAGAAGGTCGGCGCTCTGAGTCGTCAGTACCGGTTCCTCGCTGGCGGTTGCGCCCTCCGGAGGTCGCTCGAGCAGAGCCGAGATCTTATCCCGTAAACCTTTTATTGAGTCCGACAAAGCGGGCTTGGTCGAGTTAGGGGGAAGTTGCTCGATCTCTTTTTCAAGGGAGCGGGCTGCGATCAGCGCCGTCGAGCTTTCCGACACCGCCGCGGCAAGGCGGGTTTCGAGATCGAACTTCTTCTTCAAGTCCTCAGAAGAGATGTTCACCCGCGGATCCATCTTTACCACGAGTGAAGTGGTCGAAGTTCTGCCCTCGGAGGTGAGTCGAACCGTATATTGCCCCGGCAGTGCCGAAGGACCCAGGGGATACCTCGGTGTATTGTGGGGCACGGCAGCGATCGGGTATTCGTGCTCGGAGGCAAGCGGCGAAGGGTAACGCAGGTCCCAAATCCAGCGATGCATACCAGCCCCGGTTGCGAGAGCCCGCCAGGGCCGTAACCAGTAGGTGGGAATCAGTTCCTTTTTTTCCTCCTCCTCCGGCCGGTCCCCGCTGTCATACTGGCGCACTAGTTTGCCCTGATCATCGAGAATTTCAAGCCTCAGGCGACCAGTTACAGCATGAGGAAGGATGTAATCGAGGATGGCGCCGGCGGGAGGGTTCTGGCCGAGTGGCTCATCGGGCGGAATCGGGGTGTCAGTATTGGTATCGCGGCGAACGCGATAAGCGGGGGCGGGCTGGAAAATATGGGCTTCAGCCGCGG